>CP007053.1:1228571-1535714 GCA_000242935.3 Opitutaceae bacterium TAV5 | reverse complement strand
TCTCGGTGTCTCTGTGGTTCACTTCTTTCGGTTTTAACTCGGCCCGCTCAAGGTTTCCGTGATGGTTTTTCAGGCGAGGGTTTTATTCCAGCGGGCGAGTTGTTTCTTGATCTGCGCGGGGCCGGGCATGCCGGTGCCGCGGCGTTTGTTCATGGCGCGTTCGAGATCGAAAACCGTGGCCCAGTCGTCGCCGTAGCCGGGATGGAGTTTTTTCACTTCGGCCGTGGGGAGCTCGTTGAGCGGGAGTTTCAGTTTCTCGGCGAGTTTGACGACGGCGCCGACGGCGTGGTGGGCTTCGCGGAAGGGGACGCCGCGGTCGACGAGGTAGTCGGCGAGGTCGGTGGCGAGGAGCGCGGGATCGGCGACGGCGGCGGCGCAGGCGTCACGGTTGATGCGCGTGCCGGCGAGGGTGCCGGCGAGAACGTCGGCGCAGAGGGCGGTCTGGTCGTGGCTGTCGAAGACGGGCGGCTTGTCTTCCTGGAGGTCGCGGTTGTAGGTGAGCGGGAGGCCCTTCGCGAGGGTGAGGAGGGTGTGGAGGTTGCCCTGGAGGCGGGCGGACTTGCCGCGGAGGAGTTCGCAGGAATCGGGGTTTTTTTTCTGCGGCATGAGCGAGGAACCGGTACAAAAGGCGTCGGGCAGGTCGGCGAAACGGAACTCGGCGCTGGCCCAGAGAATGAGGTCCTCGGCGATGCGCGAGCAATGGACGCCGAAGAGGGCGCAGGCGGTGGCATACTCGATGAAGAGGTCGCGGTCGGCGACGGTGTCCATGGAGTTTTGCGTGACGCGCGGGCGGCCTTTGGCGTCGACGAAGCCGAGCTTTTGCGCGGTGTATTCGCGGTCGATGGGCAGGGTGGTGCCGGCGATGGCGCCGGAGCCGAGGGGAGACCAGTTGGCGTGGTCGGCGACGACGGCGAAGCGTTCGCGGTCGCGCTGGAGCATTTCCATCCAGGCGAAGAGGTGATGGGCGAGGGCGACGGGCTGGGCGCGCTGGAGGTGGGTGTAGCCGGGGATGAGCACGTCGCCGTCGCGACGGGCGAGGGAGAGGAGGGCGCGCTGGGCCTGGACGATCCTTTCGCCGAGGGCGGCGCAGGAATATTTGAACCAGAGGCGCATGTCGGTGGCCACCTGGTCGTTGCGGCTGCGGGCGGTGTGGAGTTTGGCGGCGGCGGGCACGCGGGCGGTGAGGGCCTGCTCGATGTTCATGTGCACGTCCTCGAGCTGCGTGTTCCAGGCGAACTTGCCGGCCTGGATTTCGTGGAGGACGGCGTCGAGGCCGGCGTGGATGGCGTCGCGTTCCCTGGCCGTGATCAGGCCGACGTGGGCGAGCATGGCGGAGTGGGCCTTGCTGCCGGCGATGTCAAAGGGGGCGAGGCGGTGGTCGAAGGAAACCGATTCGCTGAAACGGAGCATCAGCTCGGCGGGGCCGGACGAGAAGCGTCCGCCCCAGGTGGCCTGGGATTTGGCTGAGGTTTTGGCCGTTTTTCCGGCCGGATTTTTTTTCGCCATGTTTTTCGCCATGTGTGTTGCCATGTCTGGTGGTGCGTTGTCTGGAAGCGGAAACGCTCGCGGGCGCAGGGCGGGCGCGCAATGCGAAAGGCATTGGGGGGGGAGCGGCGGCATTCCTGCCGCTGCGACGAGGCGCAACACGCCTCGCCCTTTGCCCGTATGCGCTGCGGATTTTCCAAACCGGGCGACGGCTTCGCGTCGTCTGCAGCGGCAGGAATGCCACCGCTCCGACACGGACGCTGCGGCTGCGGCTTGCCGGTTATTCGACAAATACCCGCGTCAGCGGCAGACTGAAACCGGGGAGCAGGCGCGTGGTGAGGGTGCCGGTCTTGTCGAGCGTGAAGGCCGGTGTCTGCGAGTTTTCCGGGAGATGATAAACTTTCACGAGCCGGGTGTCGGGATCGACGATCCAGTATTCGAGCACGCCGGTGCGGGCATAGATTTCCTTTTTCAGGCCGAGGTCGAGATGCGCGCTCGAGGGAGAAAGCACCTCGACGGCCAGTTCCGGCGCGCCCTTGGCCCCCTCGCGGGTGAGGTAGGCGTAGCGTTCGCTCGAAAAATAGCACACGTCGGGCTGGTAGACGTTGAGATCGGTCAGATAAACATCGAAAGGAGCGATGTAGGCCTTGCCCACGGGATGGGCATCGAGCCAGTTATCCAGAGCCGAGTAGATTTTCCCGGCACAGGTCTGGTGGAAGCGGTTGGGGGCGGGCGCCATGTGCAAATCTCCTTCGACGAGCTGGTAACGCGGCCCGCTCTCCGGGAGTTCCCGGTAATCGTGAACGGTAAACGGGCGGTGGGTGACCAACGGCATGGCAAGACACCTTGCCCGGTTTGCCGGCAGCGTCAAGGGCAGGGGCGGAGAGCGCACAGCGGCGCTTTCCGCAGACACGGAATCCCGCGCCACCTTTGCCGCCGCCTGCATGACGCCGGTCACTCGCACAGCTTTTCGGACCACGCGCGGAAGCGTCCGGCGGCGGGTTTGCCGTGCAGGACAAATCCCTTGTCACCGGCGGGATCGTCGCGGAATTGCGCGCGGTCGGATTGCTCCTCCCATTTCCACCAGTAAAACCCGCGCCACCACGGCTCCGGGGAAAACACGCGGCAGACGGCCTCCAGAAAATGGGCCTGCTCCTCCGGCGCATAACGTCCGTCGCCCCGCCAGCCGCTCGGGGAGATCGCCCCGCCGGTCGAGGAGGTGCAGCCGGTCTCGCCGAACCAGAACGGCTTGGCGGGCCGGCCCGTGGCGGCACCGTTGCCGCCGCCAAAGAGAGTGGCGATATCGCGGTAGTACGGGATCCATGCCGAGAGTTTGCCGGCCATCTCGTCCACGGTCGCTCCGGGCCGGTCCGCCGCCGGGCGGTAAAAACTCACGCTCAGGCCGTCGAGCTCGTAAAACCAGTGATCGGACCGGCGTCGCAGCTCGGCCAGTACATCCACCTGCGGCGTGTGGCAGGAATCGACCGGACCGTCGTACACGCTGCGGGTGGCGGCGATAACGCGCTTCCAGTGGTCGTTTTCGTCCACCATGCGGTCGAGTTCGCTGTCGAGGCCGTACCACTCGCAACCGCACTCCTGCGCGATGCGCGCGTAGTGGAGCGTGCGGGCGACGAGGCCATCGAACCACGCGGCGCGGTGGCGCGAGACGCGCCCCGGGATGCGTTCGCGGTCGGCCGGGAACCACACCTGGTTGCGGCCGTGGCCGTCGAGCGTTTCGAGCATGGGGCGCAGGTGGACGCGGATGCCGCGCGAGTGGAGGAGGTCGATCATGCGCCGCACCTCGGCGTCGTCGGGAGTGTAGGTAAAATGCCGATACTGAACCTCGCTGCTTGCGGTGTCCTGGAACACCGTGGGGATGAGCACGCACCAGCGCACGCCGAGCGCCGTCATGCGGTCAACCTCGGCGCGGGCGGCATCGGACGAGAAGTAGCCATTGGGGGCGTTGAACCCGAACGACACGCCGAGGCGGCGGGCGTCGCGGGCGGGTGCGGTCGGGGGAAGGCCCGGGCGGGCGATGGTGGCGGTTTTCATGGAAGGGAGCGGGACGGCGCTGACGGAAAGATCGGACTTCGGGCGCCCCGTCTGCGCAAGACGCGCGAGGCTTGAACGGAAGATCGCTTCGAGCATTGATCGAAGGTCCATGCCGCGAAACGCTCCCATCCAGTCCATCGAACGCGCCGTGCGCATCCTCTTCGCCGTGGCCGGCTCGGAAGAGGGGCGCACGGTCGCGCAGATCGCCGCCGCGACGGGTCTCAAGGCCGGCACGGCCTGGCGGCTGGCCCGGACGCTGGAGGGCATGCAGATGCTGGAGCGCATGACGGCGGTCGCGTCGGCGTCCATGGCGGATCGGGAGCCGGCGCCGGCATCGTCGCTGGCGTTGCGTTTCCGGATCGGGGCGGCGGTGGGAGAACTGAAGCGGCTCGACGACGGCCGGCATCTGATCGCGGTGGCGAGCCGCGTGCTGGTGAGGTGGCAGGCAAGGCTGCCGTCGTGCAACCTGGGGCTGGTGGAGCGGATCGGGCACGAAAGTTGCGAACGGGTGCGGGTGACATCGGCGCGGCCGGGCACGGCAATCGTCCGGCGGACGCGCCTGCATCACCCGTACGGCAAGGCGAGTCCGTTGCTGTTTCTGGCGTATGCCGGGCCGGATGAGCGCGACGATTTTTTCCGCCATCATCCGTTCGGGCCGGAGGGTCGGCAGCTCTGGGGAGACCGGGCGCGGCTGGACGGTTTTCTGGCGGATGTATGTCGCCGCGGATACGCGTCGCCGGAGTTTCCCGACGGGAAGTGGTTCCGGGTGGCCGTGCCGGTTTTCTCGCCCGACGGCCATCTGGCTGCGGCGGTGGGCGGATACGTGGAAACGGATGCCTCCGCCCGCACGCGGGCGCGACTGGTCGGATGTTGCCGCGACGCGGCGGCGGAGATCGGACGGCAACTGTGAGCGGCGACCGCTGCCGGGAAAATGCGGATAGCGGACTTATCGCTATAAGTGATGCCCCGATTGACCGTCCGGGGAGAGATTTCAGACAGGTAAGACATGAAGACCCTCTATCCCGAAATCGAGACCGGATTTTCCGGTGGTGTCCGTCCGTCACTGAATCTGCTCCGCCTGCGGTGGAGGACAATCGTATCAGGAGTACTGTTACTGCCCTGTATCTTGCAGGCGCAATGGACGGGAGCGGGCGCGGGTGGCACGGGCACGGATCTGAACGACGCGAGCAACTGGACCGGCGACACGATCGACGGTAACTTTACCGGCAATACGGAGTCGTCGGAGCTCACCTTGTCGGACGACGTTTCATGGACGAACCTGAACTTCGGCTGGACCGGTCCGGGTCTCGATCTGGTGATCACGGGCAGCAACCGGGTGATTTCCCTGAGCGGGAATATTGTCATGCCGGGTGCCACCGGCGCGGGGTCCGTGACCATCGGCAGCGGAATCACGCTCGATTTCGGGGAGATCACAACCACACGGACCATCCAGCGCGGTCCCTCCTCGGGGACGATCGGCACCCTGATCATCGACGCGCTGGTCACCGGCACGGCCTCGGGCAACGGACGTCTCCAGTTTGCCAACAACGCCAACTTCACGACGACGCTGACCAACGACAACAATACCTTCACTGCACCGCTGTCGCTCGGGGGCCAGTTGAATTTCACCTCCATCAAAAACGTGGGCGAGGGCCCTTCCGCGCTGGGATCCGCCACGACGGTCGAGAACGGCACGATCACCCTGGCCCGGAACGGTCAGCTGAACTACATCGGAAACACCGACCAGACCACCGACCGGCGCGTCGTCGTCAACGGCGGTCAGGGACCGGTCTCCATCAATCACGCAGGGACGGCGGGCCGACTCACATACACGTCGGAAATCGCCGGGGGCACCTACGCCAATATCCTCAACCTGAGAGCCGGCCCTGCGCAGACCAGTGCCTCGGATGTCGTTCTGGAAATCTCGGGGGCGATCACCAATGACGAAGGCGGCGCCATGCGACTGGAGATCAACCCTGCCGGCAACAGCGGCACGGTTGTCCTGTCCAACGTGGCCAATACCTATACCGGACGCACCAGTTTGACGGGCGGCGGCGTGCTGGAGGTCGTCAAACTGGCGAATGGCGGCGAGGCCAGCTCCATCGGCGCGTCTTCCGGCGACGCGTCCAACCTGGTGTGGGGCACCTGGGGAGATCGTACGACGACGTTGCGCTACATCGGCGGGGGAGACAGCACCGACCGCCTCTTCATCGTGCAACGCAATGCCCGGATCGAATCCTCCGGCACCGGAGCACTCCGGTTCACCAACACCGGCGACATCGGCCTCGGATCGAGCACCTCCTATGGTCGCGGCCTCACGCTGGGTGGCACCAACACGGATGACAACACGCTGGCCGTCACCATCGGAGATTATGCGCCGGCCGTCGAGGCCAACAGCGCCCGCACGACCTCCCTCACCAAGACAGGCTCGGGCAAGTGGATCCTGACCGGAACCAACACCTACACCGGCGCCACCACGGTGAACGCGGGCACCTTTGTCGTGGACGGTTCGCTGACCAGCGCCGTCACCGTCAACGCGGGCATCTTCGGCGGAGCGGGCAGCACGACGGGCGAGGTGGCGATCGGCAACGGGAGCGGTTCCCGCGATGCGATCCTCGCCGTCGGCGGCGGGTTTGGCGGCTTCTCCACGACAGGCGGGCTCGAGTTCAGATCTGACGCCGAACTGTCCTTCACGCTGGACACTTCAGCAGGTGCGGCCGCGGAGGCGGTAACGGCCCACGGCGTCACCATCGGAAGCGGCGTGTATTTCAACTTCAATGTTACCGGCGACGCCGGCGGCCTTTCCCTCAACGATACGTTCACCGTCCTGAGCAATACGGGTGACAGCGCCATCGGCGGAACATTCAGCAATCTGGCCGAGGGCGAGACCATCATCTCGACCTTGGGAGACACCTGGGTGACATGGGTGGCCAGCTACACCGGCGGCGTGAACGGTCGCGATCTGGTGCTGACGGTGACCGGGATCTCGGCGATCCCCGAACCCGCGACGGCGGCTCTGGCCGCCGGTGCCCTGGCCGTGGCGGCGGCGGTGATTGTCCGCCGCAGAATCAGGTAACCGGACCGGAGGCCGGAGAAAATGCAGAGGGCCGCCGCTTGTCGGCGTGCCGCGTCGGCAGGACGAAGCATCCGGCTGTATTCGTGGCCTTCGACAAGCGACGGCCCTACAAAACTTCGCCTGCCGGCGCAGGTCGCAGCGTTTCCCCGTCATGCCAGCGTCCGTCGATGAGGATGAGCTTGGGCTCTTCGGGAAGCCCGTACTCGTTATTCCGGATACGGGCCGCGACGAGATCGAGTGTGGCGGCGCCGATGGTTTCGTGGCGCTCCTCGAGGCCGGAAAAATGCGATCCCAGCGGGCGGTTGATACAGACCAGCCCGATATCGCGCGGGGCAGACAGGCCGAGCTGGTCGAGCCATTCGGTTTCATGTCCCATGATGCAGAGGAGGGCGTCGGGTTTCCACTTCTGGAACCAGGCCCGGAAGCGGGTGAAGGGTGTGATGTCGGGCCTGCCGGCAAAAAGCGGGATGCGGCGTGACGGGCGCATGCGATGCCGGGCGATGTACCAGCCGGCGAGCCAGTTGGAATCGACGCCTTCGACCGCGTCGGGCGGCAGGCACATGCCGATGCGTTGATAGCCGCGCTTTGCCAGCTGGCCAAACGCCACGTCCACCGAGTGCCGGTGATGGCTGGCCACACGGTCCACGAGAGGCGGCGTCCACGAGTAGGCGATAGTGGCGACGGCGTAGCGTGACCAGTCCATGTCGATGCGGGTCCGCGCCAGCTTGCGGGGCGCGGCGAGGATCACGCCGTTGATGCCGCGTGCCTGGAGGATGCGGTTGATCTTGCTCATGGTCGGGTCCGTGTCGCCGAGGTAAAAACACTCGGTGTGGAAACCCAGGGCCAGGGCGCGTTGCGCGATACCCCGGTACTGGAGCCGCGGAGTCTCGCCGCGCAGCCAGTCTTTCTCCGAGAGCCCGTCAACGATGACGGCGATGCAGCCCTTGTCGCGCGGCGGACGGCCCGAGCGGATATGCGCCATCAGGGTGGAAACGTAGGCATTGGGGCGGTAGCCGAGTTTTTCCGCGATTTCCCGGATGCGCTGCCGCGTGCATTCCGGGATGGACGGGTCGCCGCGCAGGGCCATCGAGACGGCGGCCTGGGTCACGCCGGCGGCCTCGGCAATGTCACGTTGGTTGGGCATGGCACGTGATATCGGGGCACCGGCAACGCCGAGTCAACTTATCGCAATAAGTATCGCCGTTGTTGTCATCGTTCGGGAGGCTGCTCCCCTCTTCTCCATTGACCGCCTCTCCTGCCTTTTCCGGCCGGCGGGGCCCCGCTTCCGGATTATCCCTGAAAACTTCCCTGCCTTCCGATCACTGATGAAAACAATATCCCCGAAAACCAGACACCGTCATGGTTTCACGCTCATCGAACTGCTCACCGTCATCACGATCATCGGCATCCTCGCGGCGATCATCATACCGGTGGCGGGCCGCGTCCGCAAAAATGCCATGACCGCCCGGGCGACGAGCAACATCCGGCAACTCGTCCTCGCCCACCATGCCTATGCGGTGGAAAACAGGGATCGATTCCCGCCTGTGCATAATGGCGATAGCGAATCGCCCACTTACGAACCGGGCTCATGGCAAAATCATATCGCGCCGTATGTCGCTTACAAAATCGGAACCAAGAATGATGACCGTTATCGGCATCGCGGGGATCCGCGCACCATTTTTAATGTTCCCGATAGCAGACCGTGGAAGGAACAGGGCCGCCATGTAAACGCGCCATCGATCAATCGCAGCTTTTATTCGAACTCGGCCAATTTCCGCCCAAGCGTCATTCCGGTTCCCTCACGCTACATCCTGCTTGGCGAATGCGAGGAATCCAACGTGGACCGGATCAGCACGCTCAAAAAATCCGGTTCCGATTATGCCCACAACAAGGGTGAAGCCCCGCTTCTTCCCACCAACACCGAATTCGGCGCGTTCCGTCGCGAAAACGGCAACAAGGCCCTCATGGGTTTCTGCGACGGCCACGTGAAGGCGCTGACCCGCGAGGAACTGCGCGACGACATCACTCCGGCCAACGGCAACCCCTGGCGCTGGTGGTGACTCCGGAGGCACCCGGTCCGGTGGCGCCTCGCCCCGACCCGGTGGCCGGGTTGAACGCGCTGCCACCGCCGGGGCATCCGGGGTGCCTTGTCCGCATTTTTTCCCGTATTTACATTCTCATAACAGCCACTTTCTCCTCGAATTTTTGTTCCATGCGCCACGCTCCCCGCCTCTCCCTCGTTTTCGTTGCTGTCGCTCTCTGGGTGACATCCCTCCTCGTTCCCGCCGCATTCGCGGCCCGTTCGCTGCCCGCATGGACTCCGGCCGCCGCCGATGCGGGCGACGATCTGCGCATCGGTCAATGGCTCTTCCAGCCTGGCGGCGAAACCACCGTCACCGCTCCGCGTCCCGACGCCTGGGAAATCGTTCGCGTGCCCTTCCTGTGGACCAGCGGTGCCTCGCGTCTCGTCAAACCTGCGGCCGGCCAGCCTCCTCTCGCCGACTGGGCAAAGAAACCGAAGGACTGGAAGGCCCATGACAACGGCTGGTTCGAACGCACCGTTTCCGTTCCTGCCGACTGGGCCGGACAACGCATCTGGCTCGCCTTCGACCAGCTCGAGTGCGACGGCCTGCTGTGGATCGATGGCGGCGAACCTGTCTTCCTCGAAGGTCCCGAGGCTCGCGTGGATGTCACCGGCCGCCTCCGTCCCGGCGCCGAATCCACGCTTCGCGTCCGGATCACCCGCTGGTGGCGCGATGTTCCCAAAACCATGGAGCAGGACCCGCTCCGCGCGCAGGCTCTCAACAATGCCGGACGCAGCAACAAGGGCGGCATCGACGCCGTCCGCCGCGACCTCCCCGCCGGCCTCTCCGGCCTGGTGAGGTTCGAGTTGCGGCCGCTTGCCGGCGAGATCACCGGCGTATTCGCCCGGCCCTCCGTCCGCGAAAAGACGCTTCACGTCGACGTCGAGGCACTCCTCCCTTCGCCGGCCGCGGAGGCATCCCGCGTTCGCGTGGAGATTCTCGATCCCGCGGGCGAGGGCGCCCGCTCCGGCCCGCTTCCGCCTCCGGTCGTCCGCCCCCTGTCCGGTCCTGCCCCGACCACCGTCAGCCTCCCCTGGCCCGCTCCCCGCCTCTGGGAACTCGGCGACGGGTATCTTTACGTGCTTCGCGTCACTCTCCTCGATTCCGCCGGCCGTCCCGTCCACGAGGCCGCTCCCGTTTCCTTCGGTTTCCGCGAAGTGTGGGTGGAGGGACGCGAGATCATGCTCAACGGCCACGCCGTCCATCTCCGCATGGCTCCGGTCATTTTTCCGCAATACCCGTCGATCCTTTTCTGGGAGGGCGTCGGTTTCAACGCCTTCCAGTGGCACCCGAATTCGTCCTCGTGGTTTGTGGACAAGGGCCGCCGTTCGCTCATCGTCCCCGATTCCGACAATCCCGGCATGCGCGCCATCCGCCCCGACGTGATCGAGCAGGCCGACCGGCGCGGTCTCGCCATGCTCATGCCCGCGCCCAATGTCAGCCTGGTGCGCACCGCCATGAGCAAGGAGGAAGGCATCCGTGCCTACGAGCGTGAATGCCGCCTCTGGTTCGCCCACATCCGCAACCACCCCTCCATCCTCATGTGGTTTCCCTCCATGAATGTCGGCAGCAGCACCCGCGAAAATCCCGAGCGTATCGGAGCATTACCTGCGGAGGAGGACCGCATCGCCCCCTGGTATGCGACGACCGACAACACCATCAGGGCCGTGGACCCCACCCGCATCGTCACCCACCACTGCGGCGCCGCCGGCGAGATCGATTATCCCAACCAGTACCTGAACTTCATGCCGCTGCAGGAGCGTATCGAGTTTCCCTCGCACTGGGCTGTCCGTCCTGACGCCCGTCCCTGGGGGGCCATCGAGCACGGCACGCCCTGGGTGCACAACTTCTACAAGTGGCACCGCATCCCCCAGTTCACGGAATGGCACGCCGTCTATTTCGGCGACCGTGCGTACGCGGCGGAGACCGACGACTACGTCGACCTCGTCGCCTCCATCCGTCAGGCAGACCGCAAACATCTGCGTTCCGCCGATCTGGTGCCGCTCGGCGCCATGACCCTGCATGACGAATGGGAGACCCTCTTCACCCGCGAGACCAACCGCGCCTGGCGTGCCTGGGGAGTGGCCGGCGGCTGGAAACCGTGGAATTTCGGCATCGGCTACGGTGTCCCTCCCGCCCGCCTCGATGCCGACGGAAAGCTCAAGGGCAACGATTTTTTCTACACCGAGCTGACCGAAAGCGAAGCGCGCGCCACGCTCGATGCCGCCCCTCCGTGGGCCAACGCCATCTACCATGCCTCCCGGGAAACGATGCAGCCGCTCCTCGTTTACCTCGGCGGCCCGCCCGAACGCTTCACGGCCAGGGACCATGCCTTCACCGCCGGCGAGACGTTCCGGAAAACCATCGTCGCCGTCTGGGACGGCGGCTCCCCGCAAACCCTCGATGCCACCTGGACCCTGACCGTTGACGGTCAGGCGGCGCCCGTGGCCACCGGCCGGGAAACCCTGACGCTCGCTCCCGGCCAGATCCTCAAGCATCCGCTCGAATTTGTCGCCCCCGGCGTCGCCGCCCGCACCGATGCCACGCTCGCGCTCACGGTGAAACCGTCCGTCCCGGGACGCGGGCCGAAAGAAATCACCGATACCCTCGCCCTCACTTTCTGGCCTCGCGCCGAAAACGCCGTCGCGCCTCTCCGCTCCCGCTGGGCCGTTTACGATCCCGCGCCCGGCGCTCCCACCGCCGCCTGGCTGAAAAACGGCCCCGGCATCAACGCCACGCCGGTCGCCACCGGAGCCGATCTCGACCGCATTCGTCCCGATGTCCTCGTTATCGGCCGTGAAGCCCTCGCGCATACGCGGGACGGTTCCTTCCCCGTCACCGCCGATCACATCGCGCGCGGCCTGCGCGTGCTTTTCCTCGAACAGAAGCCCGAGGGGATCGAGTCCATGGGCCTTCGTATTCAGGATATCGTGACGCGTCATGCCTTTCCCCGTATCGCGGAGCACCCGGCGCTGGAAGGGCTCGCCGCCTCCGATCTCGCCAACTGGCGCGGCGAACCCGACCTGTTGCCGAAGACCCGCCAGGGCATGAAACCCTGGCCGCTGGCCCGTCCACCGCACTGGGGCAACCAGGGCGCCGTCGCCTCCGTCGTCATCGAAACGCCGCACCGCGGCGCGTTCACACCCGTGATCGACGCCGAGTTCGACCTCGCCTGGAGTCCGCTTCTCGAATGGCGCCACGGCAAGGGCGGCATTCTCTTTTCGCAGCTCGATCTCGTCAACCGGCCCGGCGGAGAACCTGCCGCCGCCCGCATCGCACAAAACATCGTCCGGGCCCTCGACACTCCCTGGGCGGAGGCCCAGAGCCGGCGAGTCCGTTACCTGGGCGGCGATGACGGATGGGACTGGATTTTCTCCCTCGGCTTCGAGGCGGCGCGCCTTTCCGGCGTGACCGCGATCCCGACGCTCGAACCGGCCACCGACATCCTGGTGATCGGACCCGATGCGACCACCGTGACCACACCGGAGAACTTCGCCGCGACACTGAAAACGGCGCGAGCCTTTGCGGCCCGGGGCGGCACGTTTCTTGTCCTGTCCCAAAAACCCGACGCCCTTGCCGCCGCCGCCACGCCGGCGCTGCCGCTCGTGACCGACCCTGTCCGCCGCGCCCGCGTCACGCCCGAACCCTCGGCCACCGTTCCGCTCCTCCGCGGTATCGGCCCTCAACTCACCCGCTGGCGCACCTTCCTCCAGCAGGATCGTTTTACGGCGACCGGTCTTCCGGCCAATGCGACGCTCGCCCTCGAAGGTCTCCTCCTGGAACTGCCTGCCCCTGTATCCGCCGCCGGTGTCGCCGGGCGCGAGATCTACTGCCAGCTCGACTGGCGGCCACTCGACAGCAACGACAAGAACCTCGAAAAACCGTACTGGAACACCGCCAGGCTCTACCGCCAGCTTCTCACCAATCTCGGCGCCCGCACCGGCGACGCCATCGCCGCCCGCCTCTTCGATACCCGCAAGACGGCTCCGCTGGTCAACATCCCCTACTGGCGTCTCTGGAACGACGCCGCGAGGGTCGATCCCGCCACGCGTGACGGCGCCTTCCCCGCGCTCGCCCGCCGCCTTCCGATCGAATCTCCCCCCGCCACCGAAAAGGACGCCGGCGATGTCAGCCTCACCGCCAACGTCGAGATCGGCGAGGGCGAGATCAACATGCCTGGTCTCGACCTCGGCACCGCCAAGTGGCGCACGTATGGTCCCCGGGCGAGCAGCGGCCGCGTTTACCTCGAATGGGTGACGCCCGCCGAACTCGGCAAGATCGGTTACGCCCGCAGCTATGTTTACAGCAGCCGCGATCGCGAGGCTGTCTTTGCGGTGGGGGCCGACTACTGGATGCAATTCCGCGTAAACGGGAAAATCCGTCTCGATCACAGCCGGGAGCCGCGCCCCGCGCGTTCACCCTTTGCCGGCGAGTTCCGGTTCACCGCGCCGCTGAAAGCGGGCTGGAATCTCCTCGAGGCGAAAGTGGCCTCCGGGAGCGGCGGCTTCGGGTTTTTCTGCATGGTAAGCGATCCCGGCGATCTCGATTTCGCCGCGGCCATCAGCAAGCCCCGCAATGCCCCCGACAAGCCCGTCCCCGCCGACCTGCTCGCCGAGCCGCAACTCGACGTGACGACCGACACCTTCTACGTCCGCCCGCTCGATCCGGTTGACGACCCGTATCGTTTCAACCCGTGGTGACCCGTTGGCAAACCGTGGCGCGGGCGGTCCCGCCCGCTCCGGGAAAAGGGTGCGAATAACGAAAGCGGGCGAGGATCCCCGCACCTCGCCGGAAAACCGTCCGTCTCATTCCCATCATGAAACCATCCGCCCTCCTCCCGTTCCTCACAATCGCCTGTAGCGCCTTCACGGTTACAGTCTCCGCCGCCGATGGCGTCACCATCGACCCGAAGCTGAAAGCCGCCTTTGCTGCGGCGAAGACGGAGCGCGTTGCCGTCATCGCCCTCGGTGATTCCAACCAGCGTTTTGGCGGCCACGGCTGGTCACGCCACATGGCCCGCGCGCTCGGGGACACCTTCGGCTGCTACGGCACCGATTTCCTCCTCTATCGCCAGTGGCAGGACAAGGACGCTCCGCCGCCGTCCGTTGCTCCCGCCGGGCTCGCCGACCGCGCATTCAGCTACTGGTACGTTGCGCCCGGCTCCGCTGAACAACTCTCCTGGAAACCGGGCCTGCTCACCGTTCCGGCCAATCATCCGGTCGGCGTTTCCGGGGCTCTCCGCTATCATCTCAACTACGGAACGTTTCCCGAAGCGGGCGGCGCCACCGACGCCGGTTTCAGCCCGGTCGTCCGGCGCGACGAAAAGCCGTGGACCGTGCTCGCCGCCGCGCCGTCGCCCGTCAATCCGGTGACCGGCGAGTACGGGATCGCCCACTACACGCTCGATCTTCCGGCCGATGCCGCGCGCGCCTGGCCGTTGCAATTCATGCCGGTGCCGATGAGGAAACCGGTCAACGGCCCTTTCCTCGTCTCGATTGCCCACGTCGAGAATACCGGCCGGAAAAACGGCATCGCCTACTACACGCTTTACGCCGCCGGCGGAAAGTCCCTGCGCGACATGGTGACCCGCCTGCGTGCGATGAAGCCTGCGCGGGCGGCCGAGTTTTTTGCCGGAATCCTCCGTCTCCAGCCTTCTTCCGACGCGCCCGATGCCTCCCGCGCGAAAGGCATCGTCATGATTTCCTCCGGCCTCAACGACCGCAATTCGCAGGCTCCGAGCCTCGGTCCCGCGCCGGCCAGATCATCCACGCCCGAGGGTTATGCGGACAACCTGCAGGCCCTCCTGACCGAGCTCGACACCATCTGGACTCGCAACGGCGGCGGCGCGGGTTCACTGCATTTCGCTTTCATGGTGAGCCACACGCTGGGCGATCCGGAGGACGCCAAGCTCGCGTCCTACCGCGAAGCCGCCCGCGCCTTTGCCGCAAGGCTTCCCGACGCCTCGCTCGTCGATCTCTCGCAACTCGTCCCTTATGCCGAAATGGTGTCACAGAAATACTACGACAAGGGCCGTGCCACCGATGCGCACCTCGACCCGCGGGGCTACGAGGCGATCAGCCGGGCGCTGGCTGCCGGGCTGGCGGAGTAAGACCGGTTTCACCCGCGCAGCCGGAACACGTAAACCGACCAGAGCGCGACGGCGGCGAGGGCGAGGATGATGCCCATGAAGAGCGGCGCCTTGTCGCGTTTGCGGTAGCCGATGCCGGCCAGCGCGCTGATGCCGAGCCAGCACACGATCTTGACGATCACCCAGGGGGCGAAGGCGTTGTTGTGCAGCTTCGAGAGCAGGCCGAAACCGCTCACCAGCATCAGAATCGAGGCAATGCCGGTGATCATCATCACCTTCTTGCGCGTTTCGGGCGCGCCGGCGAAGGCGTAAAAAGCGCCGCCCGTCAGCACGAGCAGCGAAAGGATGTGGAGGATCTGGTAAACGTAGACGGGCATGGTCGCAACCCGCCGGCGGGCGGCGGGGCAGTTGGTTCGGTCGGTCGGTCGTGAGTCGCTGTCCTGAAAAAAGAATGACACCCCGCCTGTGCCGTGCGCTCAAAGGCTCGTGACCTTTTTGTAGAAAGGTGGGCGCCACCAGACGGTTTTTTGCCTTCCGGTTTACGGCCTGGCATCCCGCCGTCGTTTGCGGCTCCCGAATTGTTTCAAAGGCAAAGAGCTGTTAAATGAAAGCACCTCGTACACTGCAGGGTGTCGGGAGGGACGGTAGGCCTGCCGGCGGGGGCGTCAACCGCCTTCCGGCGATTTTGTGACCGAAGGTTTTTTTCGCAGCGCGCCTCGCAGGAAGCCGCGGGTGCTCCAGATCACAAGCAGCGTTGTGGCAACGACTCCGGGGAACGTCATCCGCAGGGCGACGGCTGAGCCGAGGAGCGCGCCGGTCGCGAGGAAAACGAGGAGGTCGCGCCAGCCGCGCGCGCCCGATCGCCATTGCGAGACGAGCAGGACGAGCGCCACGGCCACGCCCAGCCCGAGCGAGACGAGCTGGAGCCGGTCGGCGAGGGCGGCGCGGCCGTCGTCGCGCACGAGAAAAGCGAACAGCGCGCAGAGGAGCTGGTTGAAAAAAACAAATCCGGTGGCGAGGAGAACGAGGAGATCCCGGGTGACGGGAAACTGGCCGGCGGTCGCGCCGGCCGGGAGGTTGCCGAGGAAGGAGCAGCCGGTGCAGCAGTAATAACGGCGGCCAGGCTCGGGGCGGCGCACGCGCACCGGCAAGCCGCAGTGGGCGCAGGGGATGCGGGCGGGGGGAGGAGGATCAAGGGCGCCGGACATGGATTAACCGGTATAAGGAGCGGCGGCATGGCGGGTTGCCGGCCTTGGGCCTCGATACCTGCCGCTGCATGACAGGGGGGATTTTTGCGACGCGGAGCGTCGTCGCAGCGGCAGGAATGCCGCCGCTCCGTGGTCAACGCTTCTCATGCGTCCGTCCCGAGAATCGCGCCGTCGAGGTGCTGGATGATCAGCTCCTGCACGGTGGCGAGGAACAGGTAACACATGAACGCCTTGCGCGTGGGTTCGTCCAGCGTCTCGGGATCGACACCGCCGCCTTCGAGATCGTCGTCGGCCAGGCTTTTGAGGAATTTCTCGCGGAGGCGGAGCCGCACCGCCGAGCAGGCTTTCGAGATGATTTCGGCATTGTCGCTGTCAAAGGCGACGACGCCATTCGTGAAAAACTCGCTGTCGAACAGCGACAGGAGCGTGCGCAGTTCCTCGTTTTGCGCGGCCTGCAGCTCCTCGCGCCAGTCGTCGCGAAAAAGCGGGTCCACATCCGTCAGGGTGAGGCCGGAGGCGAGCTCGTTCTGCAGCGTGTCGGACGCGGCCTTGATCACGTCGAGCAGCGGCGCGACCACGGGCAGGCTGAGTTTGACCTCGATGCGTTTCATGGCGTTACGGCGCGGACGTGTCGTCGGGTTCGATGATGGCGTTGAGGTGCCACTGCTGGAGCGAGAAGGCGTAGTGCTCGGCCTTCTCGCGCAGCCCGCTCCACACGGCGGCGCGACCGTCCTCGTGGACGGCCATCATGTACTTGCGGGCGGTGTCCTCGTCGATGCCGAGCACCTTGCGGAGCACGAGCACGAGGTAGGACATGAGGTTGACGGGATCGTTGATGACCACGACGCGCCAGTGTCCGTCGGGTGTGAGATGGACCTGGGTCTCCGGCCCCGGAGATTCCTGCGGGGGAGATGAATGGAACGGATGCTGGGTGTCGTCCGCCATGCCGGTTACGGTGTTGCCGCCGCCTGCCGGACGGCCTCTGCGAGGCGCGCCTCCGCTTCGGCGACCGGAATCCTGGAAACTTCTTTTTTCGTGCGCCACTTGAGTTCGATGATGCCGTCCTTGATGCCTTTGCCTCCAACGGTTACGCGCAACGGGATTCCGATCAAGTCGGCGTCCTTGAATTTTACCCCTGGTCTTTCGGTGCGGTCGTCAAGCAGCACGTCGGCTCCGGCGCTTTCGGCGGCGGCGGCGAGCCGGGTGGCGAGTTCCGAAACGGCGGCGTCCTGCGGATCGAGCACGGTGACGAGCACCTGGAAGGGCGCGCAGGCCCAGGGCCAGACGATGCCGTCGGCATCGTGGCTCTGCTCGATGATGGCCTGGAGCGTGCGGCTGATGCCGATGCCGTAGCAACCCATGACCATCGGGTGCTGCTGCTTCCGGTCGTCGGTGTAGAGGGCGTTGAATTTTTCCGAATATTTGGTGCCGAGCTTGAAGATGTGGCCGACCTCGATGCCGCGGCGGATTTTTAAGGGTTGTCCGGATTTCGGGCAGGGCTCGCCGGGGCGTACGGTGCGGAAGTCGCCGAATTTCGTGATGGCGAGATCGCGCGCCACGTTGACGTGGCGGAGGTGGAAGCCGTCCTTGTTGGCGCCGGTGGCGCCGTTGCCGGTGAGGCGGATGGCGTGGTCGGCAAAAATGCCGGCGAGCGCGGCGGGATTCCGGATCGTGCCCTTGACGGCGCCGAGGCTGCCGGGCTTCGCGCCGAGCACGGGCTCGATCTCCTCGGCGACGGCGGGGCGGGTGCGCTGGAAACCGAGGGCGCCGAGCTTGGCTTCCTCGAGATCGTCGCAGCCGCGCAGGATGACGATGAACGGCTTGTCGGTGGTGGTGCCGTCGGGGTTGGCGACGGTGCCGATGAAAACGAGGGTCTTGAACTGCCTGTCGGCGGGCACGGAGTACGGCGCGGCCTCGAGGTGGGCGATGGTGGCGACGCCCGGTGTGGCGAACTCGACGGGAGCGGGCGCCTCGGGCGCGGCGTCGGCGAGGTCGGCGGGGACGAGCGCGCTGGTGGCCTTCTCGCGATTGGCGGCGTAGCCGGCGTCGCTGTAGATGACGTCGTCGTCGCCCACTTCGGCGGGGACCATGAATTCGTGCGAGTAGCTGCCGCCCATGACGCCGGTGTCGGCCTCGACGGCGATGGCCTGGACGCCGAGGCGGGCGAAGAATTTTTCGTAGGCTTCCTTCATGAGGAAGTAGTTTTTCACCGAACCCTCGTCGTCGGCGTCGAACGAGTAGGCGTCCATCATGACAAACTCGCGGGCGCGCATGAGCCCGTAGCGGGGGCGGATCTCGTTACGGAATTTGGTGGCGATCTGGTAAAAATTTTTCGGCAGGTCGCGGTAGCTGGTGATCTCGCTCTTCACGAGCGGGGTGATGATCTCCTCGTGAGTGGGGCCGAGGACAAATTCGGGATCGCGTGGCGCGCGTTTGCCGTCGCCGGCGCTGTCGGCGCGAAACATGATTTCACGGGCGGCGGCCCAGCGGGGGCCCTGTTCCCAGAGTTCGGCAGGGTGGACGTGGGGCATCCAGAGCTCGATGCCGCCGGCGGCGTCGATTTCCTCACGGCAGATTTGCGAGATTTTGTGCAGGGCGCGCAGGCCGAGCGGCATGAACGTGTACAGGCCGCCGCCGAGCTTGCGCACGAGGCCGGCGCGGACGAGGAGCTTGTGCGAGGCGATTTCGGCGTCGGAAGGACTTTCCTTGAGTGTCGGGATGAAGAATTGCGACCAGCGTTTCATGTGGGAAGATGCAGAAGTGGAAAAGGAAGAGGAGGGCAGGGGAAGGCGGCGGTGTCGATGGCGGAGGCGCGGCGGGGGCAATGGGCCGGGAAAACAAAAGGCCCCTCGCAACCGGTTGTCACGAGGGGCCTTGTGAATAATGGCTGCCCGATAAGGACTCGAACCTTAACAAGCAGAGTCAGAATCTGCTGTGCTACCATTACACCATCGGGCAGTGCGAAAAAGAACGTGAGGTGAGCGCCTCGGCCCGGGCGGGGCCGGGATGAAAATGGAGCCGGCGATGGGATTCGAACCCGCAACCGCCTGTTTACAAAACAGGTGCTCTACCGTTGAGCTACGCCGGCAGGAAAAGGATTCCGGCACATCACGAAAGACGAGAGAAAGAACAGAAACAGAAAACCAGGCTGGAAAACCCGGGGCGGAAAATGGTGGCTCCCCGGGGACTCGAACCCCGAACCAATTGATTAAGAGTCAACTGCTCTACCATTGAGCTAGGAAGCCAAAAGAAATGAAGGGCGAATCACTCAAAATCGCCGCTCCCTTGTCAACGCCGATTTCTGCAAAAAGCGGGCGGGAGTATTCGGGCGCCGGGTCCGGATGGCGCGCGGGCCACTGATAGACTTGCCAAAGGATGAAAGGAAGGAGCAAACAGGGTCCCGCCAATTCGCCTCCCGGTGCCGGTTGTCCGTCGCCTTTCCGTTTCCCTGAAATTCCCGCTTCAAGATGAGAAAAGACCGTGAAGAACAGTGTTTCGTACGGCTCATGGAAACCGTCCGGAAACGCTTTCCGGACGGAGATATCCATGTCGCCGCCGAACCTTGGCACGGTTGCCTGACGCATGTGGAATGCCCCCGCTTCAGCATCTGTCTCCGCGGCGCGGCCCGCTATCGCATCGCACGTGGCGGCGCGGTCCACGAGGTGGCGCTGTCACGCGGCGACGCCATTTTTGCCAGCCCCGGGTGCATGATGGATCCGTTGCCTGAATCCGACTACATGGCGCTGGGCGTGGTGTTTCATGCGCACCTCACCCGGTTTCTTGTCGCACGGAAACACCCGGCGGAAACGGCGCAACTCGGGCATGCGTTTCTCGTCGCCCTTCACGCTCCCTCCCGGCTCGACGCCGACGGCCGGAGTCTGTGCGCGCTGATCGGCAACTGTCCCGGACGCACTCCGGCCGATCCTTATCTGCACGACCTGTTCGGCGCCTTGCTCGCGCGCAGTCTCGAATTGCTGGCCGACGACGATGATCCGGAAAAACGCGGCAAGGCGTTTTTCACCTGGCAGGCCGCATGCCAGTTCCTGCAAGACCACCTGAGCGAGCCGGTCGGGCGCAAGGATGTGGCCCGGTTTCTCCGCCTGCATCCCAACCACGTTTCCCGCCTTTTCCGGCAGTTTTCCCATAAACCGTTTCACGAATTTGTGCTTCAGCAACGCCTCGCCCGGGCGCGAAAATTGCTCCGCGGTTCCTCCGACCTGAATGTTACGGACATCGCGGCGGCATCCGGTTTCGCCAACCTCGGTTATTTCAGCCGCTGTTACCAGAGAGCTTTCGGGCGAGCCCCCAGCAAGGACCGGATGACAGGCCAGGCAACCCGTACCCGCTAAACCGGATGATCCGGCGCGTGCCGGAGGGCTGGCCAGGATCGCGTAGCGACATCCGGAGGCCCGACGAAATGTTACCCTGGTGCAAGGAATGTTTCATTCTTTGACTACGCTGGCGAAGGCGGAGCGTGTCAGGATGCAAGCCCGCCGACACGGGTCACAGCCCTTCATCCACGCCGCCCCTTTCGCCCACGCATATGGTCATGAAAAATGAAAACCGGGAGAACATTCTCGAAGCCGCACGCCGCATTCCCGTGGCACGGGAAACCGACGTGCTGGTGTGTGGCGGTGGTCCCGCCGGCATCGCCGCCGCCGTGACCGCGGCACGGGAAGGCGCGCGTGTTCTCATCGTCGAGCGCCATCCCTTTCTTGGCGGCGTGTGGACTGCCGGCGCGCTCGCCATTCTCATCGACACCGAAAAAAAAGCCGGTTTCAACGCCGAGCTCCGCCGGCGTCTCCATGCGCGTGGCGGCGTCACTTTCCACAAAAGCGAATGGCCCGAATGGCCGATCTACGGGCTTGAGGCCATGAAGGGGCTTCTCGACGAAATCGTCGCCGAGGAACACATCGACGTACAGCTTTACACCCACGTCGTGGCGGTTGCCCATGGTGACAGCGATGATGCCTCGCCCGGTTCCCTGTCGGGTGGCGATTCGCGCATCACCGGCGTTTTTACCGAGAGCAAATCCGGCCGCGAGTTCGTCAGGGCTCGTATCGTTATCGACACTACGGGAGATGGCGACGTCGCCGCGCTCGCCGGTTGCCCGTTCGATATGGGGCGTCCCGGCGACGGCAAGGTGCAGCCCATGACGCTCTATGGACGTGTTGGCGGCTACCGCGGCGGCCCCGTCCACATCGAGCCTCTCCGTACCCTCGCCTTGCGCGCCGGATTCCGGCCCAGCTATGAACGCATCACGCTCTTCCCCCAACCCGGGCAACCCGGCGTGTTCATGCTCATGGCCACGCATCTCTACGGCAGCGGCATCGACGCCCGCAACCTCACCCGGGCCGAATTTCAGGGGCGCAAGGAAATCCGTGAACTCGTCTCCGTCCTTCAGGCACACGGCGGTCCCGACTGGCGTGATGCCTACCTGATCGACACCGGTCCCTTTGTCGGCATCCGTGAGGCGCGTCGCATCCGTGGCCGCTACACGCTCAGCGCCGCCGACCTCGCCGCCGGACGCCGCTTCCCTGACGGCATCTGCCAGGTGCGCTTTGTCGCCGACATCCATCATCCCGATCCGGGCGACGGCGCCGGTCTCTTTCACGAACCGACAAAACCCTACGACATTCCGTATCGCAGCCTGCTGGCGGCCGGACACGCCAACCTGCTCCTCGCCGGCCGTTGCATCTCCGGCGACCACGTTGCCCATGCCAGTTACCGGGTGACGGGCGACGCCGTGGCGACAGGCGAAGCCGCCGGTCTGGCCGCGGCCCTGTCCTGCCGGGAAAACACCGATCCGGCGGACATCGATATCCCCCGCCTCCTCACCCGCCTCGCCGAAATCCGCGACCGGCATCCGCCGGATCCTGTGCCGCCGCGTGTTACCTCTTCCGGCACGCGCATTCCCGCCTCTCTCCTCCAACACAATCCAAACTGACATACCCAATCATGAAAATCGCCTCGAAAATCATCGCGTTGCTGCTGCCTGTCACCGCTCTCCTTGTGCTGCCAATCAAGGCAGCCCAATCGCAAAATCTTCTTGCCAATGGCACCTTTGAGGGATCCTGGACGGGCTCCTTCGCTCCCGAAGGCTGGACACTTGCCGGCAACGGCGCGCAGCGCAAGGCACCCGGTCTCGACGGTTCGTCTGCCTCTTTGCTGCTTTCCGATGGACGCCGCGCCGAACAAAGTGTCGCCAGCCGTCCGGAGGACTGGACGTTGAGTTTCCAGTTCACCCTCAATACGGGCACCGCGACCACCACCGAACGCATTCAACCTTTCGTCATCTATCTTTTCGAAGCCGGAGATGACACCGGCAGCAACAATAACGCCTGGATCAACCTCCGGTTCGATACCCGCAATGCGGCCAACGGATCCGAGTTCCAGATTTACGACAAGGACAATGCTTCCTTGTGGGTGTCGGCCGGCGTGCCCAATTTTACCGGCTCCACTTATGACCCGGCCGGTAACACCTTCACCGGGAAAACCGAGTATCAGTTTTCCATTACCTATGATAGCAAGAAAGACACTTATTCCATCAGCTACGGGATCGTGGGCGCCACGCTCTCTACCATCAACACCGGGACTTTCCGGCACGCGACTACCGGCGCAGGGCTCGGGACGATCCGCTTCGCCTCGGGCGGTTCCGGCTTTGCTCTGGACAATGTTGTCCTGACCACACCGATCCCCGAACCCGCGACCGCCGCTGCCGTGATCCTTGCCGCCGCCTTTGTCGCGACTCTGGTCTGGCGGGGTCGTCGCCAACAATAACCGTATCACAACCCGACCGTCATCATGTTACCTGCAAATACCTCCCGGAAAAAAACACCGGCCGCCTCTCCCGGCTTCACATTGATCGAACTGCTGACCGTTATTGCCATCATCGGCATCCTGGCGGCGATCATCATTCCGACCGTTGGCAAAACCCGCCAGCTCGCCAAACGCACCCAGTCGCTCAACCGCCTGCGAATGATCGGCCAGACGCTGCACCTGTATCTCGCCGACAACAAACAGGTCTTCCCCCTGCTGGCAGATACGACCGAAGGGGGGTGGAAAGATCCTTTCTGGACGACAGAGGGTATCCAGCCCTACGAGACGCCGGTCCGGGGCGGCTGGACCAGGCCCGGCAACGGATTGATCCTCCAGAGTCCCATGTTGATGGATACGTTGATCGAGAATCCGAACCATCAGCCGCTGGGCGATTACGGAGGAAGCACGGTGATTTTTGACAAAAAAGTCCGGCGTCCCTACTCGTCACTCGTCAATCCGTCCCGGACGGCCATGGTGATGACCGCCCGCACCGATACGCTCGGCTCCAACGGCGAGGCGCTGCCCAGCTACTACGTGGAGGCGGAATATTTTGTGAACGATCCCACCCGCACCAAGGCCGCTCCCCAGGCGAGAGGCGGAGACTCCGTTCTCGTCGTCTTTGCCGATGGTCACACCCGCATGCTCCCGCTGGATGTCTTTATCCAGGAGAGGGAGCAACTGTTGCTCAACAAGTAGCACATCTCTCTCTCCCCCCCCCCCCGCAGATCGCACAACCGGTGTGATTGTATCCGAAAATAATTACAAACTGAACAATGACTTGCTCCGAATCGTCAGGCATCCGTGTCCCTGTCTTTGCCATTCTTGTGGCCTGTTTGCCGTTTGCCGCATTTTCATCCCGGCCGTTGGTTGCCCAGGACAAGCCTTCGCCTGACGCCAGGCAGGAACGGCTCGTGGTCGCCGAGACGACCGGGATCAATCCGCTGGATGGACCGTTTATCGGCTTCGGGGCCCAGTGGGACTCCACCGCCTACATCAGGAACGGCATCACCGATGCCGATTTCGATCTGATTGAAAAGCGTCTCGGATGGATGCGCACGCCGATCGTCCGCATGATGATGGTTTCCGGTTGGTGTTATCAGGGGAATGGCCGCTATGACTGGGACAGTCCGCAGATGCGGATGGTCTTGCGACAGCTCGACGTCTGCCAGAAACTCGGCATCTCCGTCATCCTCACCGAGTGGGGATACAATACGCGCTGGATGCGCACGCCGGAGGTCAGCGACATCGGCGACCCGAAACATGTCGAAATCATCGGCAGCTACATGGAGTATCTCGTGAAAACGAAAGGGTATTCCTGTATCAGGTATTTCGGTTATGTGAACGAACCCAGTTCCTCCTATGCCCAAAAGCAGGATCTCTGGCTGCAGGGAATCGACGGCATCGCAGCCGAATTCCGGCGGCGCGATCTTGCTGACAAAGTGCGCCTGGTCGGGCCCGACAGTGCGAGTCTTGCGCTGGCCATGTTTGACCGGAAATCCTGGCTCGCGCCGTTGCAGAAGCGGGCGGCTTCGGTTGGTGCGTATCAGTTTCATACCTACATCGTTCTCGAAGACATGCGTCGGGGCGGCTTGAAAGACCTGTATTCGGAAGCCTGGCGTCAGGTCCGCGAGGGGGATCCCGACAAGACCAAGCCGCTCATCATCGGCGAGGCGGGCATCTGGAAATGGGGGCCGACAAGGGAAACCAAAACCGGCGCCGATAATAACGCCTGGAATCGCGAAGACCCGTGGGCCTACGGTATCTACATGGCCGAGTATGCGATCCAGGCAATCGAGGCAGGCAGCTGGGGGGTGCTTGCCTGGATGCTGGATGACAATTCCCACTACGGTTTCAACTGGGGGATGTGGACGTCGAAGAAGGACGGCATGCAACTGCGTCCCTGGTTCTACACCTGGTCCCTGTTGTCGCGATCATTCCCTCCGGGCAGCGAGTTTTCCAAAGTCTATCCGCCTCCCGTCTATTCCAACATGAGGATACTGGCGGCAAAACTGCCGGTGCGCACCGGCGACGCGAAACAGGCCGGCGCCGGGCGTGAGTGGGCGTTTCTGATTGTCAACACCGGCACAAGTCACTCGCGCATTCGGGTGCGCGTTCCTGGCGGGCACGTACAGAAAAGTGACGTTTATTCCTGGTCCAGGAACGCAGCCAGCGCGGATGCGGACGGATTTCCTCGTCCGTCCACCACACTCGAGTCCTCGCTGGATGAGGGATTCCCGATGAGTTTTCCGCCGCAAAGCGTCACCATCGTCGTACCGCAAGGCCGGGACGAAAGGATTTAGCGGGACCGGTCGCCGTACCCGCGGTTGTGGAGACGGCTGACACCTCACAGGCCGTTACTGTCGATCACGCGGACGCCCGCTGCGCGGAGGTCGGCGAGGGCGCGGGCGGTGTCGTCGGGATGGAGGTTCACGCCGCGACAGGCGTCGGCGATGACGTGGGTGCGAAAACCGAGCGAGACGGCATCGAGGGCGGTGAACTTCACGCAGTAATCGGTGGTGAGTCCGGCAAGGCAGACGTCGGTCACGCCCTGTTCGCGGAGCCAGTCGCCGAGGCCGGTGGCGTGGCGGCGGCCGTTGTCGAAAAAGCCGCTGTAGCTGTCGATCTGCGGATCGGCGCCTTTGGTGAACACGCGCGCGATGCGGGTGGTGTCGAGCGCGGGAGCGAAGGCGGCGCCGGGCGTGTGCTGCACGCAGTGGACGGGCCAGAGGATTTGCGGGAGGCCGGCGAGCTGGATCGTATCTCCCGGAGCATGACCGGGGTGCTGCGCGGCGAAGCTGCCGTGGTTGGCCGGATGCCAGTCCTGCGTGGCGATGACGAGCGGGAAGGTTTTGCGGGATTCGGGACTTTGCAGGAGGCGGTTGACGACCGGGAGGATCGCATCGCCTTGCGGCACGGCAAGCGCGCCGCCGGGGAGAAAGTCGTTCTGGATGTCGCTGAGGAGGAGGGCGTTCATGTCGGGCTGTGCTCGCTGGTTGGGCTTGGGGCGGGGTACAGGTTGTACCGGTTCTCTGGATGTTCCGGATTTTACACAAAGATCGCGAAGGGCGCGAAGGAGTTAACAGACAATTCTTTGGGGTCTTTGTGTAAAAATCAGAAAATTTTGAGGGATTGGTATTATCCGCCGGCTCCCCGTTGTTTCAGGATGAGGCGGGTTTTCAGGTCGTGGAGTTTCGGGTCGAGGCCGACCGGATACTCGTGCGGATTGAGCAGGCGGCGGGTGCCGCGGTAGAGGCGCGAGAGCTGGGTCTGCGCGTGCGTCCGGATGGTTTCGAGGGCGGGCGGATCATAGACGAGGCGGCCGCCGCGGAAGATCGGGACGAGGAGGTCTTCGGCGGTGGCGTCAGCAGGAATGGCCTTGCGGCGGGTCAGGTCGGCCGGGTCGATGATGAAGGTGGCGGCTCCGGCGGGGGGCGGGTCCTGTTCGTTGTAGATCGTGTCGCCGACAAATTCCCCGGCATGGGTGTGGCGGCGGACTTGCAGGATGCCGGGGTTCGAGATCTTGGCGACCTGTTCCGAGAGCTTGAGTTTGAACTCCCAGTCGCCGCCGGGCTCGCGGATGGCGCCGAGTTTGTAGACGCCGCCGAGCGCAGGCTGGTCGTACGCGGTGACCAGCCGGGTGCCGACACCCCACGAACCGATCTTCGCGCCCTGCTGCTTGAGGCTGGTGATGATGTGTTCGTCGAGATCGTTGCTGGCCACGATGACGGCGTCGGTGAAGCCGGCTTCGTCGAGGATTTTTCTCGCCTCGATACTGAGCCACGCGAGGTCGCCCGAATCGAGGCGGATGCCGGCCATCCGGTGGCCGCGCTCGCGCAGCCGGCGGCCGGCCTCGACGGCGCGGCGGACGCCGTCGAGCGTGTCGTAGGTATCGACAAGAAAAATACAGTTGTGCGGCATGGCCCCGGCGTATGCCTCGAAGGCGGCGGATTCGTCGTCGAACGACATTACCCAGCTATGTGCGTGGGTGCCGCGGACGGGGATGCCGAAGAGTTGTCCGGCAAGGACGTTGGAGGTGGCGGCGCAACCGCCGATATACGCGGCGCGGCTGGCGGCGAGGGCGCCGTCGATGCCCTGGGCGCGGCGCATGCCGAATTCGAGGACAGGCTCGCCTTGCGCGGCGCCGCAGATGCGCGCGGCCTTGGTGGCGATGAGCGTCTGGAAGTTGATGAAATTGAGGAGGGCCGTCTCGACGAGCTGCGCCTGGAGGATGGGACCGGTGACGCGGAGGAGCGGCTCGTGGGGAAACACGACCGTGCCTTCGGGGACGGCATTGACATCGCAGGTGAAGGCGAACTCGCGCAGGTGGTCGATAAAGCCGGCTTCGAAGAAGGGCGAGTCGTCAGGGCCGGCGAGGGTGCGCAGGTACGCCAGGTCGGCATCGGTGAAGTGCAGGTCGCGGAGCCAGGCGATGGCGTCGCCGAGGCCGGCGGCGATCGTGTAGCCACTCTGGAACGGAGGCCTGCGGAAAGTGAGATGAAACGCGGCCTCCTTCACATGCGTGCCGGTCTTCCAGTAGCCGCAGGCCATCGTGAGCTGGTAGAGATCCGTCATGAGCGGGGAATGACGGCTGAGGCCGGGATGAACCGGGGCGGAAGGCAAGCGCTTCGTGGCAGGCATGACGGTATTGAGAAAACGCGAGGGGAGGGGACTGCTCAAGAGTCATTTCGGGAGACGGGGGAGGGGGGATTCCGAAGCTCCGGATTTTTCGGATTCTTACTACCAAGGCCACCGGAAAGTGAGGTCAGGGACAGCGTGCGTGTGGCACGGCCATCCTGGCCGTGGGCGGTGCGAAACACGGAGAGGCAACGTTCACGGGCTGGAAGCCCGTGCCACTTTTTCTGCCAATCCCGGCGGCTTCGCCGTCGGCGGGCGGGACGCCCGCGCCACATGGGCAGGATGCCCATGCCACGTCCGGGCTTTACTCCAGCCGGCCGTCCTGCGTGGTGTCCTTGAGCGCGACGCCGCTTACGCCGAGGCGGGCAGAGTCGGCCAGCAGGTGGGCGAGCTTGCGCGCGGCGGCGGCCGGAGGGAGGCCGGCGGGGCGAATGTTGGAAATGCAGTTGCGGTCGGCGTCGGTGCACTCGGCGCGCGGCCGGTGCGTGAAATAGGCGCCGAGGCTGTCGGGAGAACCGAGGCCGGGGCGCTCGCCGAGGAGGATGAGCGCATGGCGCGCGCCGAGAATGGCGCCGATTTCGTCCTGCAACTTCACGCGGCCGAAGGGGACGAGCAGGATCGGGTAGAGCGTCCAGCCGGCGGCAGTGAGGTGGCCGGCGAGGCGGGTGACGGTTTCGGCGGCGTGGCGGTCGGCGGCCTGCGCGGCCAGTCCGTCGGAGACAATGATGGCGAGGTCGCGCCGGCCCCATTGCGCGGCGAGCGTGCGGAGGCGTTCGCGCGAAGCGTCATCGAGGCGGCGACCGAGGTCGGGGCGCACGAGGTAGGTCGCCTTGTCGCTGACCGCGGTGGCGAGCCGTTCGGTGGCGAGGCCGTTTTGCGCGAATTGTCGCGCGAGCCCGTCGGGATCGAGCGGGGCGTGGACGGCATCGCGGGCACGGGCGTGGGCGAGGCGAAAATCGAGCAGCGAGGCGGTGCGCAGGCTGCCGCCGGCACGGCCGAGCGCGATGCGCGCGGCGGTGTAGCGTTGCAGGGTCACCCACGGATCACGGTTGGCGGCGTCGCCGGTGGCAGCGGCCGGGTCGACGGCGGCAGGCGGAGAAGGCATTCCGGTGGTGACAACGACCCGGGGGTTATCCGGCGAGGCGGGCATCGGCGAGCAGGGCGTGGGTTGGCGCAACGGGCAGGAGGCGGCGGCCGCCGGCGACGATGCGCATGTTTTCCAGCCACGCCTCGAATTCCGGCGCGGGACGGAGGCCGAGCGCCTGGCGGATGTAGTGGCTGTCGTGATACGAGGTGGACTGGTAGCCGAGCATGATGTCGTCGGCGCCGGGGATGCCCATGATGTAGGTGCAGCCGGCGACGCCGAGGAGGGTGAGGAGGTTGTCCATGTCATCCTGGTCGGCCTCGGCGTGGTTGGTGTAGCAGATGTCGCAGCCCATCGGCAGGCCGAGGAGTTTGCCGCAACAATGGTCTTCGAGGCCGGCGCGGATGATCTGTTTGCCGTCGTAGAGGTATTCGGGGCCGATGAAGCCGACGACGGTGTTGACGAGCAGCGGGCTGAAGGCGCGGGCGACGGCGTAGGCGCGGACTTCGCAGGTCTGCTGGTCGAGCCCGTGATGCGCGTCGGCAGAGAGCGCGGAGCCTTGGCCGGTCTCGAAGTACATGACGTTGTCGCCGACGGTGCCGCGCCGGAGCGAGAGCGCGGCCTCGCGGGCCTCGGCGAGGATCGGCAGCGTGACGCCGAAGCTGCGGTTGGCGGCTTCGGTGCCGGCGATGGACTGGAAAACGAGATCGACGGGCGCGCCGCGCCGCATCACTTCGAGCGCGGTGGTCACGTGGGCGAGCACGCAGGATTGCGTGGGAATATCGTAGCGCCGGACAAGTTCGTCGATCAGGTGCAGCAGGGTTTCCATGGCGGGCACGCTGTCGGTGGCGGGGTTGATGCCGATGACGGCGTCGCCGCAGCCGTAGAGGAGGCCGTCGAGGATGGAGGCGGCGATGCCCTGCGGGTCGTCGGTCGGGTGGTTGGGCTGGAGGCGGACGGAGAGGCGGCCGGGCAGGCCGATGGTGTCGCGGAAGGCGGTGACGACGCGGCATTTTTGCGCCACGAGGATGAGGTCCTGGTTGCTCATCAGCTTGGAAACGGCGGCGACCATTTCGGGCGTGAGGCCGGGGGCGAGCGCGGTGAGGACGGTGTGGTCGGTTTCGTACCGCAGCAGCCAGTCGCGGAACTGGCCGACGGTGAGGCCGGCGACCGGCGCGAAGGCGGCGCGGTCATGCGTGTCGATGATCAGCCGGGTGACGGCGTCGTCCTCGTACGGGATGAGCAGGTCTTCGAGAAACTGCGCGAGCGGCACGTCGGCGAGGCATTGCCGGGCGGCGGCGCGCTCCTCCGCGCTGGCGGCGGCGACGCCGGCGAGGACGTCGCCGGAGCGGTGCGGCGTGGCCCTGGCCATGAGCTCGCGCAGGGAGCCGAAGTGGTACCGGCTCCCGCCTGCGGTCAGGGACCATCGGGACGGGTGGCTGCTCATGTCGGGAAAGGCGTTGGGCCGTTTTCGCAGCGGGAATCGGGCCAGCCGCGCGAGGATTTTCGGGTTGTTTTACTTCACGTTGAACTGCGCAGGCAGCCACAGGGCGATCTGCGGAAAGATCATGATGAGGACCATGGACAGGATCATGATAATGACAAACGGGACGATCGAGGCGTAGATATCGCGGATGGTAATCTCCGGCGGCGACATGGCCCGCATGAGGAACAGGTTGTAGCCGAAGGGCGGTGTGAGGTAGGCGATCTGGCAGGTGATGGTGTAGAGGACGCCGAACCAGATCGGGCTGAAACCGAGTTTTGCGATCAGCGGGATGTACAGGGGCGCCACGATGACGAGCATCGCCGTATCATCGAGGAAGATACCGAGGATGAGAAACGACACCTGCATGAGGATGAGCACCTGCCAAGGCGTAAGCCCCCATTGTTCCAGAAAGATGCCTTCGATGGACTTGACCGCGCCGAGTCCGTCGAAGACGGCGGCGAAGGCAAGGGCTGCCATCATGATCCACATGAACATGGCGCTGGCGTTGAGCGTTTGCAGCAGGGCGTTGTGCAGGACCTTGCCGCGCAGGCGTCCCTTGAAAAACGCCACCAGGAGGGCGGCCAGCGCGCCCACGGCCGAACTTTCCACGAGGCTGGTGTAGCCGAGGAAAAACGAACCGATGACGAGGAACATGAGCAGCAGCGGAATCACGCCGGCGCGCAGCACGCGGAATTTTTCCGCGGTCGAGAAATTGCGCTCCGCGGCAGGCAGGACGGGGCCGAGTTCGGGCTGCAGCCAGCAGCGGACCGCGATGTAGATCAGGAACAGCGCGGCGAGCAGCAGGCCGGGGCCGACGCCCGCGAGCCAGAGCTGGCCGACCGGCTGCCGCGCGATCATGCCGTAGAGCACGAGCACGACGCTGGGCGGCGTCAGGATGCCGAGCGAGCTGCCTGCCTGGATGATGCCGCTGATCATGCGTTTGTCGTAGTGGCGCTTCATGAGCTCGGGCAGCGCCACGCTGCAGCCGATCGCCATGCCCGCCACGCTCAGGCCGTTCATGCAGGAGATGAGGACCATAAGCAGCAGCGTGCCGATGGCCAGCCCGCCGCGCAGCGAACCCATCCAGACGTGCAACATGTGGTAGAGGTCGTTGGCGATGCCGGATTCCGAGAGCATGTAGCCCATGAAAATGAACATCGGCAGCGTCAGCATGGGGTACCAGTTGAAGAGCTTGATGGCCGCGCTGAACCCCAGTTCCGAGCCGCCCGGGCCCCACAGCCAGATGGCGCAGGCCACGCCGACAAAACCCATCACGCCAAAAACGCGCTGGCCGGTCGCCATCAGCAGCATCAGCGACGAGAACATCAGCAGGATGATCATTTCGTGGCTCATGACAGCTCCTTTCCGAGGGCGGCGGCCACGTTCTTGATCAGCTCGGCGACGGCCTGGAGCAGCATCAGCAGCATGCCGAGCGTCATGATGATCTTGATCGGCGCCATGTAGGGACGCCACACGGTGTGATTCCGCTGTCCGTATTCCAGCGCGTAGTACGAGCTCTCGTAGCCGCCCATGACAAGGACCACCAGGTAGAAGATGACCAGCAGGATCGTGAACGAATCCACGCCGGCTCGCCGGCGCGGGCTCCAGCGTTCGTAAAAGATATCCATGCGGACATGGGCGCCCTGTTGCATGCTGAATCCGGCTCCGAGCAGGTAGTAGGCGGCCATGGAAAACTGGGCCATCTCCATCACCCAGATAGCCGGTGAATTGAGCACGCCGTTGGAGATCACCGACCAGGTGAGGATCGCGAGCATGAAGACGAGCAGGTACATGGCGAAGTACCCGACGACCCGGTTGACGGCGTTGACCGCCCGGACGTATTTTTTCAGCGAATACAGGAAAAAGGAAGACATTGTGCAGTATGGTTCTGCCGCGACGGAAGCGCCCCGCGAACCGGCGGGAGGCGCCGGAGCGGGGGCTCTGAACCGGGGACGGGATGATGTGCGGAACCCGGCGTGCCGGCGGCGCGGGATGGCCCCCGGGCGCGAACAGGACGGGCGTCTGGCCCTTCTCAGTAGCGGTAGGGTCGGCCGGCCTTTTGCATCATGTCGTTATAGTCGCGGAAAATCTGCACGACCTTGGCGGCGCGCGGACCGGTCTTGGCGATTTCGTCCCAGAACTTGATCGCCTCGTCCTCGACCGTTTTCCACTCCGCGTCGGGGATGGAGGTGAGTTTCAGCTTGGTCCCCTGGGTGCGCAGCTTGGCCTCGCCGCCCCAGTACCAGTACTGGCGGTAGTAGTGCGAGCTGTCCATGCACAGCCTGAAGAGCGTCTTGAGGTGTTCGGGCACGGCTTCCCACGCCTTGGTGTTGGCGAAGAAGGAGCCGATCCACGCGCCGGAGATGTTGTTGGTCAGGAAGTAGCTGGTGACGTCGGCCCAGCCGACGGTGTAGTCTTCGGTGATGCCCGACCAGGCGACGCCGTCGAGCTCGCCGGTGCGGAGGGCCATCTCGATGTCTTCCCAGGGTAGTGTCACCGGGACTACGCCGAAGCGCGAGAGGAAGCGGCCGGCGGTGGGGAAGGTGAAGACCTTCTTGCCCTTGAGGTCGGCGAGGCTGTTGATCGGTTGTTTGGTCGCGAAGTGGCAGGGGTCCCAGGCGCCGGCGCTCAACCACGTCACGCCTTTGACCTCGGCGTAGGATTCCTCCCAGATCTTGTCCAGGCCGAACTGGGAAAAGAGCGTGGGGACGTCGAGGCTGTAGCGGGTCGCGAACGGGAAGTAGCCGCCGAAAACGGATACATCGGCGGGGGAGGCGATGGAGTCGTCGTCGCTTTGCACGGCGTCGATGGTGCCGCGTTGCACGGCCCGGAAAAGCTCGCCGGTGGGCACGAGCTGGTCGGCGTAATAAAGTTCGATGACCATCTCGCCGTTGGCCGCCTTGTTGAAGGCGTCGATGGCAGGCTTGATGACGTGCTCGCCGAGGGCCGGTCCGGCGTAGGTTTGCAGCCGCCATTTGATCGTCTTTTTTGCCGCCCCCATAATGTAGGGCGCCGCTGCTGCGACAGCCACCCCCATGCCCGCCTTCTTCAGGAATTCGCGTTTGTTCATATAATCTCCGGTGTTTCTGATGCTGGATGTGTTCAGGTTGTAGGCGTGAGACAGGCCGCCGGCGCGAGCAGGTCGCTTCCGCTGGTAGTTGCGAATCTCACGTCCCCGCCGGGAGCACGCCTCATGCCAGCGCGCGCTCCAATACCGGCCCCGCAGACGGGCAGGTAGCGGGATTACAATATCTGAACGACCTTATAAAAGATCGGTGAGCCGGTTTGAAGGCAGCGGGTTAATCGTGCTGAACAGGTTCACCCGGACCGGTTTTCGGGGTGGTATTCCTGTCGCCGTGATTGATGGGAATGTGGTCGCTAAAAACCGGAGACGTGATTTGTATAAAATTTACATATAATGTCTTATACAATTAATATTCGGAGACTAAATGCGGAGAGGAAGCTGGCGGAAAATTGTCCGGATTATTTTTGGCAACACGTGAAACGGCCGCGCAAACCGCGCGCAGGCGCCGGCCTGCGATGATCAAAATAGTCCAGATTCCGATACGGGCGAAAACGCCTGTCCGGTACGGGGGTCGGCCGGCTTCAGCGTCCGGAGGATTTCTTCGCCAGTTGCATCAGGCGATCCGGTTCGTTGACTGGCGGGCACCCTGCCTGGACCCATTGCTCGATGATGAGAGCGGCATACTTGCTCTTGCTCAGGGAAAGCGGCGCGGCTCGCGCGGCGATGGTCTCCACGTGTTTTTTGCTGGCATGCACACTGAGCGTTTCCGAGTCCTTGGCTTTTCCCACGATGCCCTGCCTACCAGGCGTTCAGGATCAAAGCTCCCCAAAACCTGCGATTGACATAGATTCTATAGAATCTATGGTATCGACCGGCTTATCTGATGAAACGTCCTCCTGCCTCTTTCTCTTTCCCGTGCCTCAGCCGGTCAGGCTGATACAAGACTCCTCACCCTTGTCGCCCATGGCCGGCCTTTTCATCCCCGGGCCGGTCGGGTGGGGAGTTGGCACGGGTTCCGCCTCCGGTCGTATCACCTGCTCCGGATCCGAATCACGGAATTTGCCCGGAGGCTCTTTCCTGATCGGCGAAAATGAGCGGCCTCGGCCGGTTCAGAGCGGGAACCGGATGGCGGGGAGGCCGCCCGATTCTTCGGAACTGTCTTCCGGCCCCGGCCCGCCGGTGTCGGGAGTCTTTTGTCCCGGAGCGCTGCCCTCATGCCCGGCGGCGGGGACGAGGCCTACGGGGCGGAGGGGCGGCGTGTACGCGGCCCTGAAATCGGGTGTGCCGGGCGGGAGCGCGGCGAAGCCTTTTTCGACGAGCGTGGCGACGAGGGCGTCGCGTTGCTTGCGTTCGGGGACGCCGAGCACGACGACGATGATGCGTTTGCCGTTGCGTTGCACGGTGGCGGCCAGCGAGAAGCCGGCTTTCGTGTAGTAGCCGGTCTTGAGTCCGTCGCAGCCGTTGACCGACCAGAGGAGGTGGTTGTGGTTTTTCATCGCCTGGACCTTGGGGCCGGGACGGAAATCGCGGGTGCGGGTCGAGGTGTAGCGGAGGATGTCGGTGTGGAGCAGGAGATGGCGGCTGAGCAGGGCGAGGTCGCGCGGCGTGGAGAGATCGGGTTCCTGGCCGAGCCGGGCATTGGGAGGCAGACCGTGGGGCGTGCGCCAGGTGGTATGGGCCATGCCGAGGGCGCGGGCGCGGCTGTTCATCTGTTCGACAAACGCCTCGCGCGATCCGGCGGCGGCTTCGGCGAGGGCGACGGCGGCGTCGTTGGCCGACTGGACCATGAGTGCGTAGAGCAGGTCGTCCACGGCGAAGACCTCCTTCTCCTCGAGGTAAACCTGCGAGCCGCCCATGCGCTGGGCTTCGAGGCTGATGGCGACCGGAGCGTCGGGCGCGAGCGAGCCGGCGGCGATCTTTTCGAAGACGCCGAGAAACGTCATGAGTTTGGTGACGCTGGCGGGCGGGTGGGGAGAGTCGGCGTTGTCCTCCAGCAGGACGCGGCCGGTGGCGGCGTCGGTGACGATGTAGCCGCGGTGCGGGATGTCGGCGGCGGCCCGGGTGGGGAGCGGATGGGTGGCGAACAGGGCGAGCGCGACGGCAGAGACGGAAAAAAGGGAGCGACAGGAGCGATGGAAGAACCGGATCATAGGGTGGCAGGAAAATGACCGGAAAGCGAAGAGACCCGCGCGTGTCAGGTCAATGAGGCGGTGGCCCGTGTGAACGATCAGGTCAGGATGAAGCAACGGCGTCCCCGCCGCCGTTTCGTTGGCTGCCATCGAACGGGTTCCGGACAAGGCAGGCGAGGAGCGGCCGGCACAAGTCGTTAGGGTGGAGTAGGATGGCCAGAGCGCCGGGGAGGCACGGCAAACGTGCGGCCGGCTTTTGACCCGCCGCACGTTGGATGACCGGATGAACTGGCGTTACGCAGGGTGCGTCCAGACCGAGGCGTCGCAGACACGGAGACGGTGTCCGTCGGGGTCGGCGGCGGTGAACGTGTCGCCAAAACCGATGTCTGTCGGGGTCTGCAGCATGGTCAGCCCCAGGTTTCGCCAATGCTCATGCATGGCCAGGACGGCGTCTTTTCCTGAAACATAGAAAACGAGTTCTGTGGCGCCGGGGGCGGCGGTGGCTTTGGGTTCGATGTCGTCGCGTTGGTTAAGCGCGAGGGTCAGGCCGGAGCCGAAGGGGAAGATGGCGAAGGTGGGCCAGGTCTGCGCGGGCGCACGGTCGAGGAGGCGCGAATAAAAGGCGGTGCTGGCGGCGGTGTCGGCCACGTAGAGCACGATCATGTCGGGTTTGCTGACGAGTGTGGAAGTATTCATCGCCAGACAGGATAACAGGCATAAGTGACAGATTGTGTCAGTTGTGTGCCTGGCTGCCGTAAATCAGTCGTGGATGCCTTGGCGGGTTTTCCATTCGCGGAGGAGGGCCATGCGTTTTCGCGGGACGGGGCTCGTCTCCGTCACGAGATGTCGGATACGATCGGTGCGGAACGTGCGGTAGTCCTGCCGGAGTTCGCACCAGGCGACGAGCAGGCGGACGTGTTCGAAGTAGCCGAGCGCAAAGGGCCAGAGGGTGCGTGTGCTGGGCGTCCCGTTACCATCCTGGTAGGTGACGGTGAGTTTGCGCCCGGCGCGAATGGCGCGCCGGATCAGTTCGAGGTGGTTGTCATCGTCGGTGGCGGCGTGCCCGGGAAGCGGTCCGATGAGCAGGGTTGAGGCGTCGAGTTCGTCACAGAGGGAGGAGGTGAGGATGGCGCGGATTTTGGCGAGGGCGTCGCGTGCGGCGCGGGCGAGCTTGTCGTCGCCGCGCGAGGCGACCCAGCGCGAGCCGAGCACGAGAGCTTCGATTTCCTCCCCGGAGAACATGAGCGGCGGCAGGGTGAAGCCGGGGCGAAGCTGGTAGCCGACGCCGCGTTCGCCTTCGATGTTCGCGCCCTGGGCCTGCAATGCGGCGATGTCGCGGTAGAGCGTGCGCAGGCTGATGCCGAGTTCGGCGGAGAGAGCGGCGCCACTCACCGGCTGACGGTGGCGACGCAGGACTTGCAGAAGTTCAAGCAGACGTGAGGCGCGGGACATGGTGAAATCGTCGTGAGGCTGACACTGTTGAAAGCCAAAAGCGGTTCCGTAGTGCGGGAGCGACCTGTCGGAAGGGGGGAAACCTCGGGAGTGGACTACTGCGGCAGGCCGAAGGGGTCAGCCTGGAATGGCGCTTAGATAAGGATGATGGTCGTCATTTTGATAGATAATTCCCAATGCATGAAGCGATCCAGTATCGGCCCGGATTCCAGAGGAATTTTTTCTCTCAAAAGGCTGGATAGTTTTCACGTTTTTCATGTGTTTGGAAGTCACTGATTTTCAACGGGGAGATGGCTTAATCAAGCGCCATTCAGACCTGACTCCATCGGCTTGGCATCAGATTACCAACCCGGATACCGTTCGATTGCCTTCTTTGGGTTCCCTCTAGATGCGTTTGCCCTGGGTAATTTAGCAATCACTGCACCGCTGATGACTCACGAAGGCTCCTCTATTCGCATGATCGGCTTGAGTCGTACGCGACCGCTCAGCATACGCTTTTGCCTGCACATTTCCGGCATAGCCGGAAACCGCCGCCAAGTATGCGGTGTGCAATTAAGATGTTTTTTGAAAACCCGGCAAAAATCCGGAGTGCTTGAGAAACCGCATGTCTCCGCCACCTCGTCGAGTGTCAACGTGCTTGTCGCCAATATCTCCGTCGCCCGGACCAAACGCAGATGCGTGAAAACCTGATTTGGAGATCCCTGGTCGTTTCCCTGGGCCACCGCCACATCACGAAAATCCCGCCGCAACTGCGTCGGTGAGATGTGTAAATATGCTGCTACGTCATTAACCGACGGGCACTCCGCCATGTGCTGATTGAACCACGCCACCGCATGTTCGAAGCGATCCCATATCGGATCGGCAAACCACGATGAACTCTCCACCGGCTTTTCATCATTCAAGGCGATCAACGACAGATCCAGCATCGCCCGATCAGAGATGATCGACGCAAACTGATTGGGGCGCTGGTAAAGCGGCAGCAACTCCTCTCCCAACTTCCTTACTCGCTCCAAATCCTCCCGGAGCAGTCGCCGCTCCAAAAAACCCTCTCTTCGCACCCGCAACGCCAGCAAGTGCGGCACGTCGGTAAACTGCAACGCCACACGATCAACCGACTCACCCGGTTCCCCCTGCCATATCCAGCGCATCATCGGAGGAAACACCCAGAAATTGGCGCCTTCCACCCGGCGTTTTTGCGGTCTTACGGACTCATCCTCCAGCACCAGCGAAAGCCTGCCCTCCAACAACGCATAAAACTCCCAGTTCAAACGACGGGCAAAACGATCCGGCTTTGTGCCGAAATTCCGGATACCAACATGAGCCAACTTTATCATATTTTGAAAGACCGTTAAAATTCACAAAAACGACCATCTGTTTTACAAAACCATTCATTTTGCCGTCTTCTCGCTTGTCAAGATACACAGCGAGGCTGGTTGTGGACATCGTGACTCCCGCCGTCTTTAGTCCCCACCCCCGCGTTCCAACTGCACTCATAGCGTTTCATCGTCGCCACTCCTGCATCAGCCTCCGGATGCCTTTGTTCGCCGGCATTCTTTTGGCCTTGGCCACCGGAGTCCAGAGCCCGGCGGCTGCCATGTTAGCGTCATCTGACGCCACGCAGATAGCTGCCGTTCGCATCACCAATCGCATCGACATCGACAAAGTCTGGTCCGGCCATCCCGTCGGATTCGCCCTCCTTACCGATGCCGCCCGCAATCTCCAATATGTCGCTTATTATGACGCCCGGCGCATCATGACCGTGGCTTCGCGCACGCTCGATTCTCGCGAATGGAAACGCCAGTCTCTGGATTCACTCGTGGGCTGGGATTCCCACAACAACATCACACTTGCCCTGGATCGCTACGGGTACCTGCACGTTGTCGGCAACCTGCATGTTTCTCCTCTCGTTTACTTCAGAACCACGCGTGCGGGCGACATCTCCACGCTCGTCCGCATCCCACGCATGGTCGGCGAAGGAGAACGCGAGACGCTTATGACGTATCCAAAATTCAGAACGACCTCAGAAGGACGCCTTACCTTCAATTACCGCGACGGACGTAGCGGATGCGGTGATACGATCTACAATGTCTACGATGAAGCCACCCGGTCCTGGTCGCGCCTCCTCGACCGCCCGCTTTTCGACGGCCAGGGCCGCATGAACGCTTACCCGCTCGGCCCCGAACTCGGACCTGACGGCTGGTGGCACATGACCTGGGTATGGCGCGACAATAAAAACGCCGAAACCAACCATGACCTCGGATACGCCCGATCTCCCGATCTCGTGCGCTGGGAAACCAACGCCGGACAGCCCATCACGCTTCCCATCCGCCACGCCACGCCCGGCGTCACTCTCGATCCCGTCCCCGTTAACGGCGGCATCCTCAACGGCTCCGGAAAAGTCGGCTTCGACAAGGAAAACCGCGTGCTTGTTATCTGGCACAAATTCGATGCCAACGGAAACACGCAGCTCTACCTGGGCCGCTCGGAAAACGGAAACTGGCGCATCACCCAGCTCACCAAATGGGAGTATCGTTGGGAACCACGCGGAGGCGGCAGTATCTCCACCGACGTCCGCCACTCCGAACCCCGGTACGATCCCAAAGTCGGTTTTTATGTTGCCACCAACCACGTCAAATACGGCAACGCAATCTGGGGACTCAACCTTGACTCCTTTTCCCTCGGAAAACGGATTTCGGTCAACCATCTCAGCAATCAACTGCCGAACGAACTCTCCGCGATCACCACTCCCTACGAAGGCATGCAAAGGAGGATGAGCGAAGACCTGGGAACACCGCCATCCGGGAAACGTTACATCCTCCGCTGGGAAACGCTTCCTCCCAACCGCGACCAACCACGCCGCGGTCAGCATCCATCCCCCAGCACCATTGAACTCGTCGAGCTTACCCTCCCCCGCTCTCCATAGCCCACTGATTTCCAATCTTCGTATATCTCTCTGCTCCAAACCACCAAAACCTGAAATATCATGAAAAAAGCACCGTCAAAACTGATACCCGTCCTCATTGCGACCTCCCTTCTGACCTTCGCGTCCACCCCGGCCTCCGCCGAACTGCTTCTTCACTTCGACTTCAACAGCATCAACGGCAATGCCGTCCCCGACGTCTCCGGCCACGCCAACAATGGCGAACTCAAAGGTACCGCCGCCGGCAAGGCAGCCGGCGCCGGCGTATCCGGGACATCCGGCGATTACGCTTTCAACAACTCCGATTCCACCTTCGGGAGTGGGACGGCCAACACGGGAGGCGGCGTCTTGGTCACCACCGGGCTTGGCAATCTCACTTCCTTTACCGTCACCATGTGGTACAAGGCTGACTCTGTCATGCCTGCGAGTAATTCCGCCCGGATCTTCGATCTGAATGGCACACCAGGGGGTGGAGATCAGGGCAGCCTTTCGCTCACTCCTGCCGGCCAGTTGAACGGACTCGGTAAAACAAGCGAGGCAAATGAAATTTTGAAAAGCAGCGCGGAATGGGTATTCGTCGCCTTTGCCTTTAACGGCACTGATAAAACCGTCCGTTTTTACACTGGCACTTCCGACGCAAGCGCGCCCCTTGTCTCGCTTGGGGGTTCAACTGTCACCAATACCTCGCTTAATTTTGGCGGATCCGGCGCCTTGCTGACCTTTGGCTCCAACACGGCCTACGGTCGTGCCCTTGACGGATGGCTTGATGGCATCCGTGTATACGGTGCCACGTCAGGCGCTTCGGGTGCGCTCGACGCCTCGGCCATCGCACAGATACGTCTTGATGGGTTGAGCAGCATTCCCGAGCCATCCACCTGTGTGATGCTGGCCGGCCTGCTGGCCATTGCGGGGGCAATCGTTGGAAAATTTTCCCAAAAGACATTCAGTTCCAGAAACTAACATGACCTCATCCCCATTGCCCATCAACTGTCAAATCCGGCGTGCATGTCCCGCCGCTGCAGCCTTCACCCTCATCGAACTGCTCACCGTCATCGCCATCATCGGCATCCTTGCAGCCATCCTCATTCCCACGGTGGGGAAAGTTCGCCAGACCGCCCGGCAGTCCCTCTGCATCAGCCGCGCAAGGGAACTCGGCTCCGCCATTCAACTTTACTCTGGCGATCACCGCGACCAGCTTCCCTTCCCCAAAGACCAGGCAGGGAAACGCTGGGTCGTTTATATCGCTCCCTACATCGGCTCATTTACTCATAACTACGATCAGTATGGTGAGATCTCGGGCATCAAACCGAACGATGCCGCGATCTATGGTCACCCGGCGGTTCTTTGCCCGACGACTCCGCAGGACGTCATCGGAACGGGAAGGGGCGTTTTTGGATACAACGTCAAGCTCAACAGTACCTTTAACGGGAGTACCATGCGCGACACTCCCGCGCGCGTGGCCGACCTTTCCGCTCCTTCCTGGTTCCCGGTCCTGGGCACCTCGCAACCCGACAAAAGCGGTATCCAGATGTCCTATGTCGGTCCCTCGCCTCGTGCTCATGACGAATACGGTTTCAGCGGCACCTATACCAATGCCGGCCCCTCGCCAAACTTCGGGCGCAAGGCCATTTTCCTCTTCGCCGACTGGCATGTCGCCGCTCACGACGTCTGCAACCCCGACGCATGGCCTTGGAATGGGAAAGGACATCAGAATGATTCGTTCGACGTCAAATGATGCCCGGGTTTCCTCTCCTCTCGAACCATCTTCCCCGGATGAAATTCGTCCTGCCGCCCCGGCGTCCCATGTCTTCATTCCCCCCAAAAAACGCACCGTCCCGCCATGGCGGCCATCCTCGCTCTGGACGCGGGCAGCACGGCGCGGGCTTCACACTCGTCGAACTGCTCGCCGTCATCGCCATCATCGGCATCCTCTCCGCGATTTTGATCCCGGTCGTCGGAATCGCCCGTAAAAGCGCCCATCAGGCCCGATGCCTCTCCAATCTGAAAGATCTCGGAAATGCATTCTTCCTCTATCATGCCGAAAACCGGGAATTGTTTCCCCGGGCCAGGGACGCCGACGGGAAAACATGGGATACAGCCATCGGCTTCAGCCCGGAGACTGGGACCGTTTTGCATTGTCCCCTGGATACGGACGAGAGATCCCCGGGGCCGGGTATTGCGCCACGGAGCTATTCAATGAATGATCAGTTGATGGAAAATCTGGACAACCCCCAGAGGGGTATCAATTTTCCCATTATCCCCAATCCCGTAAAAACCGTGCTGCTGAGCGAGTGGTTCGCCAATGGCAACATTGTGGGCCGGAGCGACTACGCCTGGAACATAACGCCCGACAAGGTGTTTGACAGCATGCCTTACGTCCATGGCGGCGGCTCCTCGTGCCATATTCTCTGGATGGACGGCCACGTCAGCCTCGTCCGCAAATCCAAACTGACCTTGGAAGACTTCCTCTTCGACTGAACAGATCTCCAGCCTGACAAAACAGACTATGTCCGTCTCATCCCCTTGCAACCGATCCACGAGCGTCCGCTGCCGCAGCCTCCTTCGTGTCTTTCCGCCAGCGATTCTTTCACTCGTTCTTTCAACGCTCCTTTTCGCGACCGACGCCCCCGGCGTGCAGCTCAAGATCCGCCCCGATCGCGCCGACTGGACCTACACCTGCGGGGAGCCTGCCCGCTTCGTCGTTACCGCCACCATGGATGGCAAGCCCCTCGCCGGCGCCGACCTGCATTACAGCATCGGCCCTGAACAAATGCCCGTCACCATGAAAAACGCCCGCCTCGACGAACAAGGGCGCCTCAATCTCGATGCCGGCACGCTGGAGCGGCCCGGGTTCCTTCGCTGCAATGTCAGCTTGGCTTACAAGGGCCAAAACCATCGCGGCCTGTCCACCGCCGCCTACTCCCCGGAAAAAATACGCCCCACGCAGACCGAGCCGCCCGATTTCGATGCGTTCTGGCGGCACGGTCTTGCCCAGCTCAGGGAGATTTCACTCGAACCGGAAATCACCCCGTTTGGCGGAAAGGCCTCCCCCTTCGTTGACCTCTATTACGTCAGTTTTCGCACCGTGCCGCATCTCGATGCCAAAAGCCATCCCCTTGAATCCTCCCCCCGCGTCCATGGCGTTCTTTCCGTGCCCAAAGCACCCGGCCGATATCCTGGCGCGCTCTACATCCCGGGCGCCGGAGTCAGCCGCCGTAATGGAGAACGCGAACCGGATGCCATCACCCTGCAAATAGGAGTCCACGGCATTCCAGTCAACCAACCCGATGCGTATTATAAAAAACAGTACACAGGACCGCTGAAGGAATATTATCTGCAAGGTTTGGATTCCCCTCTTCAGCACTATTACCGCCGTGTGATCCTTGGTTGTATCCGCGCTCTCGATTTTCTTGCCAGCCGCCCCGAATACGACGGAAACAACCTTTCCGTCATCGGAGGCAGCCAAGGCGGCTTTCTGGCCCTTGCCACCACTGCGCTCGATTCACGGGTCAAAAGCGTCGTCGTCCGGTATCCGGCTTATTGCGATGTCACCGGCTATCTCCATGGCCGCGCGGGCGGCTGGCCTCATATGTTTGCCCCTCGCCCCGACGGCGCGTCCAATCCCAACGTCACGCCGGGAAAAATCTCCACCACCGGATATTATGACTCCGTCAACTTTGCCCGGCGCATCCGCGTTCCCGGCCATTATTCATGGGGGTACAATGACGAGGTCTGCCCGCCCACCTCCATCTACGCCGCCTACAATCTCATTTCCGCGCCCAAGGATCTGAGCCTCGTTCTTGAAGCTGGGCACAGGCCCACCGAGGTTCAGCTCAAAGCCGCCCGTCTCTGGCTTGCCAGTCAGCGTCAGTAAATCCCCTTCAGCACGAACCGCCACGGCTTCGCCGTCCATCCGGACCGACGCCGAGAACGTTTTTTAGAAAATTCGCGAGCATGCCATGCCCGCTCGCAGTGGATTCCCGAAGTTTTCACCAGTTGGCGCCGTCGTAGTGGGCGGGGGTGATGGTGTCGGGCGGTTGTTCGTGGAAAAATTCTGCCTTCTCGGTCAGATGCCGAACAAGGATGGGCTGGTCGCGGGCCAGCGATTTCTTGTAATAGAGCAGTTCAAAAAAAGCCGTAGCCGCTTTTTAACGACGGATTGCGGATTTTTCGGAGACTGCACCGATCAACAAAAACTCATCTTTTTGATTACCCGCGCAATCCGTCTTCATCTGTGCAATCCGTGGTTCAATTTCCCACGATTCCGTATGGCTATAGCTCAAATGAAACCACTCCAGCGTGTTTTGGCGGTTCCCCTGGCTGCGGTTTTCAGGTTCATCACCCCGGAGTGCACATCTCGGGGAGGGAAGTAAGGAGGACGGGCGGCTGCCGCGGAGAGACGGATACGGCAGATGCCCGAGGGATGGATTACTGCGGCGGGTTGCGCGGGGCGGGCCGGCTGAAAAAAACGGCGTCGACGGGCGGGTTGGCCTCGATGTGCTCGTTGATCACGACGTAGACGATGCGGCCATTCTGTTTTTGCGTGATGCGGGTGGGGAGCATGACGCCCTTCACGGGCTTGTAATCGGAGTAGTAGTTCTGGACGGGGATCGGGAAGGCGTTGGTGCGCGAGGAGACGTCGCGGCGGACGATGTGCAGGGTTTCGAGATCCACGAAGAGATGGGAAACTTCGGTGAAATTCTGGGTGACGAGGTAGCGGGCGGCGGGACGGCCGTTGACCCTGGCTTCGCCGGCGTAGTCGATCGAGATGCCGTTGCGATCGAGGCTGGCGACGAGGATGTCGTCGAACTCGGCGTCGGCGATGAAGGCCCGCACGGAGGCAGGCTTCATGTCGACAGGCGCGCCTTCGCGGGAGTCGAGCACCCAGGGCGGATTGGCACCGTCGTAACCTTCGGTGAGGGTGCGTTCGGCGGTCACGGTCTGGATGAGGACGCGGTTGGGACGGGCCGACCACATGTTGAATTGCAGGTGCTGGGCGCGGCCGTCGAAGCGGATGGTGCCCTTGACGGCGATGGCCCGGAGCGCGGAAACGGCTTCCCGGCCGCCGATGGCCTGGAGGTGGCGGCGGATGAGCTCCCGGATATTGGCAGGATCGAGCGGAGCCGGCGACGAGGGCAGGGCGGAGAAGGGAATGACGGTCGGAGGCTGGAACCGGATGGCGGGCGGCGAGGCCGGACCGCTCGCCGGCTCCTGATCGCTTGCCGGCCCCGGGGCGCTACTGCGAAGCGGAGGCGCGGGAGGCAACCCGGCGAGGCCGCGCGCGGAAACGGAGAGAAGGGACACCAGGGCCACACCGGCGCCGGTCGCAACGGCGAGGGAGCGGCGGAGGCAGGAAGACGGGCCGGACGATGCCACGGGGGCGAAAGTGGAGGGAGACGTTTTCACCGTGAGGGACAGGAACAGGGAGAGGGAAGGGGGGGCGGGCCGGCCTGGCCTGCGGTCAGAACATGCGCCGGCCGCCGCCGGGCTGGCCGCCCTGTTTTTGCAGGGCCTGCATCTGGCGCATCATCTTTTTGCCGCCGCCGCCTTTCATCATCTTCATCATTTTCTGCATCTGCTGGAACTGCTTGAGGAGCTGGTTGACCTCGACGACTTTCACGCCGGCGCCGTTGGCGATGCGGAGGCGGCGGCTGCCGTTGAGGATCTCGGGTTTGCGGCGCTCCTTGAGCGTCATGGAAAGGATGATCGACTCGGTGCGTTTCATGCCTTTTTCGGCCTGGTCATCGAGCTTGATGCCGTTGAGGCCGGGCATCATGCCGAGGATATTCTGCATGGAGCCGAGTTTCTTGATCTGCTGCATCTGCGCGAGGAAGTCCTCGAGGTTGAAGTCGGCCTTGCGCATTTTCTCGGCCATGCGCTCGGCTTCCTTTTCGTCGATGACTTCCTGGGCCTTTTCGACGAGCGAGACGACGTCGCCCATGCCGAGGATGCGGGAGGCGAGCCGGTCGGGATAAAAGGTGTCGAAGTCGGCGGTCTTTTCGCCGGTGCCCACAAACTTGATCGGGACGCCGGTGATGCTTTTGATCGAGAGGGCGGCGCCGCCGCGCGCGTCGCCGTCGAGCTTGGTGAGGATGAGGCCGGTGAGCTGGAGGGCTTCGTGGAAGGTGCGGGCGACGTTGACGGCTTCCTGGCCGAGGGCGCCGTCGGCGACGAGGAGGACTTCGTCGGGCCGGATGCGTTCGCGGAGTTTTTTGACTTCCTCGATGAGGTCGTGGTCGATCTGGAGGCGGCCGGCGGTGTCGAAAATGATGGCGTCGGCGCCGGCATCGCGGGCGGCGGCGAGACCGGCGGCACCGATGGCGGGGACGTCTTTCGAGACGCGGTCGGCGTAAAAACCGAGGTCTTCCTGTCTTGCGAGGATCTCGAGCTGGTCGATGGCGGCGGGACGATAGACGTCGCAGCCGACGACGAAGGGTCTGGCGTAGCCGCGTTTGGCGAGGAGTTTCCCCAGCTTGGCGGTGGAGGTGGTCTTGCCGGAGCCGTGCAGGCCGACCATGAGGATTTTTATCGGGCGGGCGGCGGAGAGCGCGGTGGAGCCTTCGCCGAGGAGGCGGACGAGTTCATCGTGGATGATCTTGACGATCTGCTGGCCGGGCGTGACGCCCTTGAGGACGTCCTGGCCGACGACCTGTTGTTGCGCGCGTTCGACGAATTCGCGCACGACCTTGAAGTGGACGTCGGCGGAGAGGAGCGCGGTGCGGACTTCCTTGAGGGCCTCGGCCATGTTCTCGTCGGTGAGCTTGCCGACACCGCGGAGGTGGCGAAGGGCGTTGGAGAGTTTGTCGGTCAGGGATTCGAACATGATGGAGTGGAATGGATTGGAATTTCTGAAAAATGACTGGGAGCAGAAAAAAACGATCGGGAATGAAACCGGAACGGGTGCCCGCGGCGCGAGGCGGTCGCGGCGAGGCGGGAGATTAAAGGGGCACAAAAACAGGTTCTTTGCGATTTTGGCAACGCTTCAACCGGGGCGGCGGTTATCGGCCAAAAAACAGGGAGGCGGCGAGCGCCACGAGGAGGAGGACGGTTTGCAGGGCGAGGCTGGCGAGGAAGGCACGGACGAGGCGGCGGGTGCCGCGCCAGCGGTCGGCAAGGGTGCGTCCGGGGCGGCGGGTCCTGGCACCGAGGAGGTGCCCCAGCGCGGCGATGCTTTCGTCGAATTTGGAGTTCAGGGCTTGTGAGCCTCGAATGAGTGACGGGTCGCCTGGCTCTGGAGGGTGGCGAAACGGGCCTGGAGGTCGGTCTTGAACGTGGTGCGGTTCTCCTGCCAGGGGAACGGGGTGTCGACAAAAACATCCACGAAAAACGGGACGGGTATCCATTGGCCGCGGGCCATCGAACGGCCGAGGCCGTGCATGTAGACCGGGATGATCGGCACGCCGGGATGCTCGCGCCCCAGGTGCCAGACGCCGGACTTGATGGCGGAGAGCTGTTCGGGTTCGCCGCGCGTGCCTTCGGGAAAAATGATCAGGATGTCGCCGCGCCGGAGCGCTTCGTGGCAACCGGCGAGCGGGTCGAACTGGCGCGAGGCGGCGCCGCGCGGCACGGGAATGATGCCGACGAGGCGCGTGGAAAACCAGGCGAGGAGGCGGTTGCCCGTCAGGAAATAGTCGGCGGCGGCGGCAGGGCGCACGCGCAGCACGCGCGAGACCGGGAACAGGGTGTAGAGGACGAGGATGTCGAGGTGGCTGTTGTGGTTGGCCACGACGATGGCGGGTCCGCGCAGCGGCAGGCGGCGGCGATGGCGGACGTTGAGGCCGAGCCAGACCAGCGTCACCGGCCAGGCGACGCCGAGGATGAAGAGCAGGCGCAGGAGGCGGTTCATCGGATGAGGGGCGACGGACGCGGAGGTGTAGCGAAATCAGTAATACAGATAGCGCAGGAAATGAAAGAAGAGCGGCGCGGTGTAGGTGAGCGAGTCGAGCCGGTCGAGAATGCCGCCGTGGCCGGGGAGGAGGTCGCCGCTGTCCTTGACGCCGATGTCGCGTTTGACGGCGGAGACGACCACGTCGCCGACGAAACCGGTGACGCCGATCAGCAGGCCGGAAGCGAGCGACCATTGCCAGTTCATGGGAGTGAGCACGGGGCCGAGGACGCCGCCGAGCGCGGTGGTGGTGGCCGCGCCTCCGAGGAAGCCGATGGTGGTCTTGCCCGGGCTGACTTTCGGGACGATCTTGCCGCGGCCGAGCGATTTGCCCCAGAGGTACTGGGCGACGTCGTTGGCCTGCGTGAGGACGACGAGGTAGAGGACGAGCAGGGGGCCGTTGCCCGCCGCGCCGCCGACCGCCGTCCCGGGCAGCACGATGAGAAATGCCATGTGGCTGAGGCAGTAGACGGTCGTCATCAGCCCCCAGTGGAGCGTGGCGGCGGAGCGGAGAAAGCCCTGCGTCTCGCCGATGAAGACCATCCGCATGGGCAGGAAGAGGAACATGTAGATGGGGATAAAAATGATGAACATCCCGTACCAGCCGTCGTAAACCCACCAGTATTGCACGGGGATGGCGAGGTAGGCCCAGAGCAGCGTGAGATGGTCGGCGCGGCGCGTGGGGACAAGCGTGAGGTATTCCTTGAACGCGAGGAAACTCACGAAACCGAACACGACGACGGAGACGGTGTTGTTAAACGTGATGGCGACGGCGAACACGGCCACGATGATCCACCAGGTGCGCACGCGCAGGGTAAGTTCGCGCCAGTCGCGCATCGGGTGGCGGCGGGCGAGAAGGGCGATGGTGATCGTGGCCGCGACGAGTACGAGGCCGACGGCGCCGAAGGCGGTCCAGAGGGTTTTTTCGGGTGTCATGAAGAGGAGGGGTTCCGGGCGGCTTCGGCGAGGGCGCGGCGGGCGCGTTTCAGGCAGGTGGCGACGAGCAGCACGCCGACAACGGCAAAGACCCACGGGCTCCACGCGAATGCCCGCGGCCAGCAGGCGATCACGAGGGCATACGCCCCGAAGACGAAGGCGCGGTCGCTCTTGCCCATCGGTCCGTCGTAGCGGCGGCTGGCGCCGAGGGTGAGCCCTTGCAGGCCGATCATTTCCGTGAGGGCGGCGAGCAGGACGCACACGAAGACCAGCCACGGCACGCCGCCCGGCAGCCAGGCAAAGGGGAGATAAAGCGCGGCGTCGGAGGCGACGTCGGTCGTCTCGTTGAGGATGGCGCCGAGCCGGGATTTTTGTCCGAACTCGCGGGCGAGCATGCCGTCGATGGCGTTGAGCGCCATGCGCACGAAAAGCACGACGGGCAGGACGAGCAGCACGAGCGGCCGCGGCTGCCAGACGACGAGCAGCCCGGTGGCGACGGAGAGCGCCATCGCGCCCAGCGTGACATGGTTGGCCGTGACGCCGCTGCGGAAGAGCAGCCGCGCGAGCGGCCGGAGCAGCGCCTGGAAGCGGGGTTTGAGTTCGTAGATGGTCATGGACAGAGGCTGCGGCAAGGAGGCCGGGGACAGGACGAAACCGGGAAGTACAATGACGATGACATGGAGGAGGCGACCATGTGTTTCCCAAAAGCCAGTCGTTCGCAATCACGGGAAACAGGTTTGCCGCGAAAGAGGAGAGGTTGCCTCCCCGGGGTGGCGCTTCCCGGATGCGCGGATGGAGGATGCCCGGGAACGTGCTGCGCCGTTGCGGAGAGGCGGAAAGGGTGCGTATGGTTTCGGCTCGCCGCCGCCGGTTGGGGCGATTTCCTCAAAAAGCCTTTCTCATGATGAATTGCCTCCGCATTGCCGTGTTGTCGTCGCTCCTCGTTTCGGGGATCGGGAGCATGCGCGCGGCCGAACCGCTTTTCAAACCTGTGCCGCTCGTGCCGACGCCGGCCGCGGCGGGGCCTTTGCTGGTGGAGGAATCGGGCGCGCGCCGGGCGCTGGCGATGGGTTTCCCGGCCGTGGCCGCGGCGCTCTACGACGAACTGATCGCCAACACCCCCGACGGGCCCCTGCGGGAATCGTTGCTGCTGGAACTGGCGACGGCCCGGCTCGACGAGGGCCGCGTGGACCTCGCCCGGGAAGCGCTGGCGAAATTCAGGAGCACGCCCACGCCCACGTCCCGGTTTCTCGCGGCTCTCGTGGCGGTGCGGGAGCGGCGCATGACCGAGGCCGGGCAGATGCTGGCCTCGATCAATCCCGCCGATCTTCCCGCCGACGAGCGCGGCTGGTGGCATTATGCCCAGGGCCTCGTGGCCGAGGCGGACAAGGATTTCGACAAGGCGGCGGCGGCCTTCCAGCGCGCGATGGAGGTGGCGGTGTCGGACCAGCAACGCGCGCGTTTTATCCTCTCCCGCGAGCGTTCCCGCCTCGAAGGCGGAGCGAAAGTGACGCAGGAGCAACTCGAGCAACTCGAGGAATCCGTCGAAAAATACCAGGGCCGCTCGATCGGCTACGATTACGCGCGCCAGTACGCGGTGTCGCTCGCCCAGGCCGGCAACAAGTCCGCCGCCCTGGCGTTCCTGCAGACGCAGCTCGCCTCGCTGCCGCTTTCCGAGCCCGCCGTGCGCGACGACTACCTGCTGCTCACCGGGCTGATCGCCGGAGCCTCCGACCGGGCCGGACGCGAGGCCCTCGACAGCCTCGTGACCCGCGGCGTCAACCGCGACAAGCAACGCGTCGCCCTGCAGCTCCTGGCCGCCGCCGCTTCCGATGGCGGCGACGGAAAGTCCGGCGCGGTTTCCACCTCCTTCATTTCGCGGCTCGATGCCTGGATCGCCGCTTCCGGCACGCATCCCATTCTCGAAGACCTCTATCTGGTGCGCGCCGAGGCGGCGCTGGCCATGCAGGACTGGGCGCAGGCCGAGGCCAATGCGAAGGCGCTGGTGGACCGCTTCCGGAATTCTCCGCTCAAGGCCGCCGCGCTCATGCAACTGGCCGCGGTTTCGTGGGATCAACATCGCTACCTCGCCGCTGCCAGCTATGCCGGCCAGGCCCGCGAGGCGACCGCGAAGGACGACACCCCCTCGCGCGCCGCCCTCGGCGTGCTGGTGGCCGAGGCGTACTACCGGGCCCAGGACTATCGCAGCGCAGCCGGCGCCTACGCCGCCGCTCTCGAACAGGTGCCGGCCGGCGTGTCGGCCGGCGGGCTGATTTTCCAGCAGGTGATGTCGGAACTGGAGTCCGACTACCCCGACCGGCTCCGGCGCGCGCAGGACCTCGCCGACCGCATGGCTTCCGATCCGCGTTTTGACTCGCTCAGCCGCTGGCGCACGGAGTGGAATCTCGCTCTCGCCCTCCAGCGCGAAGGCCGCGTGGCCGACGCCCTTGCCCGGGTGACCCGCCTGCGCAAGAGTTACGAGACCGACGACAAGCGCAGCCCCCGGGTCGCCGCCAGTCCCCGCGCCCGCCTGGCCTGGCTCGAAGCCCGGCTCGCGCTCGACGCCGGCCAGCCCGAACTCGCCCTCGAACTGGCGCTCGCCATCCCCAACGCGCTCGACGGCGTGGATGAAACCCTGCGCAACGAAATCCGCGCGCTCGGCCGCCTCCTCCGCGCCGAAGCCCTCTTCGCCCTCGAAAAGCCCGACGAGGCCATCGTGCAACTCGAATGGCTGCGCAAGGACCATCCCGATTCCGACGCCAAGATGCGCTCCTTCATCGTCGAGGCCGATTATTACGCCAGGGTCGGCAAGCTCCAGGATGCGCAGGCCCGCCTCATCCGCCTCGCCGACGATTACCCCAAAAGCCAGAACTACGCGCCGACCGCGCTCTACCAAGCGGCGCTCCTCGCCGCCCGCCGCGGACAGAAAGCCCACATCGAGGAGGCCAGCCGCCTGCTCAAGCGCCTCGTTGACGATTACCCGTCGAGCAATCTCGTTTTTTACGCCTGGATGAAGCAGGGCGACCTCGCCCGCGAGATCAACGCCTTCCCCGTCGCCCAGCTCGCCTATGAAACGCTGATCAACAATTACGGCCAGCATCGCGACGTCCATGCCGCGCAGCTGGCCCTCGCCATCTGCCATCGCGAGCAGGCGGCGTCCACCGATGTGTCGCATTACGAAAGCGCGCTCACGATTTTCGAGCGGCTGCGCGACCTCGTGGCCGCGCCTGCCGACCTGCGCGTCGAAGCCGGATTCCAGCTCGGCGACATGCTCGCCAGCCGCGCGAAAACGGACGAGGACATCGAACGCACGCTCCGCGCCTGGTGGGTGGTCGAGGATGCTTTTCTGCTCAACGAGGAACGCGCCGCCGCGCTCGGCCCCCGCGGCCGTTACTGGATGAGCCGCCTGCTCGATCGCAAGGGGCAGGTGCTCGAAGCCGCCGGCAAGCAGGACGAGGCGCGGCTCGCCTGGCAGATGATCATCGACAAAGGTTTGCCCGGCGCCCGGTTTGCCCGCCAGCGTCTGGACGGCCCGCGCCCCGCGCCACCGTCGCCTTCCGGCGCGGCGTCCTCGTCATAATATGTTCCCGGCCAACTGCCACCTCTCCTCGCGAACCCCGGAATCCGGTCTCAAATTTCCTTAACCATGGATGGTTTTCACCTCAGTCTTCTTGCCCGCGGCGGCCCCATGATGTGGGTGCTCCTGCTGATGGGCGCCCTCGGGCTCGTGCTGTTCATCGAGCGCACGCTGTACCTGCATCGCGGCCAGATCCGCTCCACGGCGTTTGTCGACGGCATCAAGAACATCCTCGCCAAGCGTCGGCTCGTCGAGGCCGTGACGGTGTGCGAGGAGGCGCCCGGCCCGGTCGCCGCCGTGGTCAAGGCCGCGCTGATCCATGCCGACGATGACGAGACGCGGATGCGCTACGCCGTGCAGGATGCCGCCGTCATCGAGCTGCCCGCGCTCGAACGCCGGCTCGGCTCCATCGCGGCCATCGCGCAGATCGCCCCGCTCGTCGGCCTGCTCGGCACGGTGCTCGGGCTCACGGCGACGTTTCACGCCTTCATGCAGGGCGGCGAATACGCCACCGCCCGGGCGCTCGCCGGCGGCATGTGGCAATCGCTCATCACCGCCGGCGCCAGCCTCGCGCTCGCCATCCCCGCGCACCTCGCCTTCCACCTTCTCAACGGCCGCGTGCGCTCCATCGTCCGCGACGTGGAGTGGGCGGGCAACGAAATCATGCGGTATCTGCTGATCGAATACAAACGCGACCAGAGCGCCCCCGTATCCGCGGCCGCCGTACCGGCGTCGCCGGCCGCGTCCGCGCCTTCCGCGGCGTCCGTCCGCTCCGGTGCTCCGTCGGCTCCGGCGGATGCGGCGGATGCGGCTTCTCCAACCCCGAACCCGGCCGGCGGCTCCGCCACCGAGCCTCCCGTGATATGATCACCCGCCCACTCGATCTCGCCAGCCGCATGCGAGGCGTGCCGCGCAGCTTCGATGCGTTTTTCTACGTCAACATCGGGTTGATCCTGCTGTTCTTCGGCCTGTTCGGATCGCGCTTCGTGCTGTCGCCGGGGCTGGCGACGGATTTCCGGCTCCCGGAGGCGGCCAACAGCCTGGCGGGGGCGATGACGACGGATGTCGTCATCGCCGTGCCGCGCGACGACATGGTGCTCGCCGAGGGTGAGGTGCGCAGTTTCGACCAGCAGTTTCGCGGCTGGTTGCGGGCCCGCGTGGGCGACCGCACGGATGCGCGCCTGCTCGTGCAGGCCGGCGCTCCGGTTTCGGCGCATGAGCTGGCGAGGATCTACGCCATCGCCGCCGAGGCCGGTTTCGCCAGCGTCCTCCTCGCCGCCGAGCCTTCGGAGGAAACCGGCGCCCCCGCCGGGTCCGGGTCCGGAGTAAAACCATGAGGAGCGCGCGCCGGCAACGTGGCATGGGCTTCCAGCCCATGAGGTGGCACGGGCTTCCAGCCCGTGATTCCGGAGCACATGGCCAGGAGGGCCATGCCACGCAAACCTCACGGGCAGGAAGCCCGTGCCACGGCAACCCCTGCAAGACAATCCCGTGAGTATCCGGAAAAAAATTACCGGCGCCGCGACTCCGGCCACGGGGGGCATCCGGGCGGATATCCTGCACGAGCGCGGGCTCGTCTGGCCGCGAATCGGCGCCGTGGCGCTGGCGGCGATGGTCCTCGCCGGCATCGCGGCCATGCTGCGGTTTCCCGCCGCCGGCTTGATGACGCCGTTGCCGGCTGATGCGCCGCGCGCGCGTGGCGAACGTGCCGGCACACCCGCCTTCACCCTCCGGTTGCGCGGGGAAGGGGAAGCGCCGGCGCTGCGCGACCAGATCGCGCTTTTCGACCCCACTCCGCTGTTTCTTCCTTCGCCGCTGAGCAGTGCGTACCTCGTGCCGCCGCGGGAAACGGGCGGCGACGAAGACGTGGCGGCCTTCGGGCAGGAGCCTCCGCTGTTTGTCTACAACATGAACGCGCTGAACCTCCCTTTGCCGGGCCGCCAGCCGTTGCCGGCCGATGCCCGCGCCTGGCTCGCCTCGCATCCGGCGCCGGATCTGTACCGCGGTCTCGGCCAGCGCGATGCGAGCGACTTCGGCGGGACCGCGTTCAACGCACCGTTGCCGGAACGGCTGGCCGCGGTGGAAGCGGCAAACGCGAGTGACGGGCGCGTCGTGGCCCGTTTCGATATCCTGCGCGATCCGGGCGCGGGGGTAACGCGTTTCCCGCCCGGAGCGGGTTCCTGGGAACCGGCGGCGTTTCTGGTGAAGGTGGAACCTGCGGGGCTGGCCGGGATGCCGCAGGTGATAAAAAGCTCGGGCAACGCCGAGCGTGACGAGTGGCTGGCCGGTTATCTCGCCAGAACGGCGTTTCTCGGCGCGCGGCTGGCGCCGGGATTTTACGAGGTGAGGGTGGGTCCGTAGAAACCGGAAGCGGCGGCGAGGCCTGCGTCCCCCCCGCGCGCTCAGGAGAGCGCTTCTTTCACGAGGCCGGCGATGGCGGGCGGGAGGTCGAGCCCGAGGGCGGCCTGCTGCGCGGGCGGGCTGAGTTTGCGCCAGCTCTTGCGGAGGATGTCCACGAACTTTTCCCGCGTGTAGTCGGCGTGCTGTTCGGCAAAGGCGCCGATCTCGTTTTCGAGAAACACGAGCACGGCGGCATCCTCGAGGGCCTGGGTGCCGGGGTTGGTTTTCAGGCCGGTCTTGGAGACCCAGGTGCGCACATCATCGGCTTCGGCGGCGGACACCCCGGCGCGAAGCAGCAATTCGCGGGCGCGGTCGGCCTGCTTCACGTAGAGAGAGCGGCGCCAGGCGAGATAACCGGGTTTGTCCATCGGGAAAGAGGCGCGGGGCACGCTCCACCGTTCGAGGTGCTGGCAACGGGCGGCGAGCCGCAGGGCAGGGGAGGCGTCGGCGACGAGGCGGATGACCCAGGCCTCGATCCGGTCGGCATACACCAGCTCGGCGGCGCGCCCGTCGGGCCGCCGGGCCGGGTCGGCGTTGTGGGCCTGGTCAATGAGTTCGCGGGCGTGGTCGTAGGCGGACATGGGAACGTGCAGATTTTCGATTTTCGATTTCTGATTTTCGATTGGGCGCTACCGCGTCGTTTTCCGTCCGGAGCGGCAGCTCCATCAATCGAAAATCCAAAATCCAGAATCGAAAATCCTCAGATGTGTTTCGAGTCGTCGGCGTCCTTTTTCGCGTAGCCGGTTTCCTGGCGCTGGTGATTGACCTGGTTTTTTTTCAGGTAGGCCTGGTAAACGTCGTCGGCGCTCATGCCGAGCGTCTGCGCGAGCGAGACGAGGAAGTGGAACAGGTCAACGACCTCGACGCGGGCGTTCTGCTCGTCGAATTTCTGGTACTTGGCCCACCACTTCCACGGTACGCTGTCGATCAGTTCGGCGGTTTCCTGCTGGAGGGCGCGGGTGTAGTTGAGCACCCATTTGGCCTTTTCCTCGTCGGAGGCGGGCGGGAGTTTGACGCCGATGCGCGTGTTGAGCGCATCCTGCATGTGGAAGATTTCTTCGAGTTTGTCCATGAGTATGAGTGGGTCGCGGGAGAAACGCCGACGCTGCAACGCCGCATCCCCGGTGGCAAGCCCGCGCCCGGTCGTGCAAACGCCTTTCGGATTGAGCCGAGGCCACTTTTCCCGAAAGTCCGTTTCCTGGCATCCCGTTTCACTTCCGGGCGCCATCGACTCTTTTTTGATCAATCCACCATTGCACCCGCTCCGTTTCCATTTTCATACCATGAAGCCCATGCGTTTCCTCGCGTCGCTGCTGACCGCCCTCCCGATCATCTCGTCGGCCGCTTTTGCGCAATCCACCGTGACCACCGAAAAGACCGTGGAGACCGCGCCTCCCCAGGTGCAGACCCGCACCTGGGAAAAGGACGGCAAGACGATCACCGAAACCGTCACCACCTCGACCGTCCGCGAGGCCGTCGGCGCCACGAAGACATACCGCGCCGCCATCATCGCCGCCAACCGCGCGGGGCGCGACTACGACAACAAGCTCCCCGTGCTCGAGGACCTCGTCTCCGCCCGCATCGCCGACCTCGGCATCATCACGATCTCGCGCGAGGTGGCCGTCGATGCCGCCCGCAAGTTCGACCCCGCGCTCGCCTCCTCGCCCCGCCCGGCCGACAGCCTCGACACGCAACTCTCCAACCAGACTTCCGCCCTCCGCCTCGCGCAGGGGCTCGGCGTCGATTACCTCGTGCAGGTATCGCTGACCAGCGTCGGCAAGACGCAGCGCTCCATCAAGGCCTACGGCAACGAACTCAACAGCACCGAGTGGACCGCCCTTGTCACGTACAAGATTCTCGACGGCACCACCGGCGGCGCGCTCACCGGCGACACCGTCCGGGCTACCCGCGCCGAACAGGCCATGGCCAACACCGGCATCGTCATCGACGGCATCCTCGACGGACTGTTGCTCGATGCCTCGCAGCAGATCGCCGAGGGCCTGCGCGCCCGCATCGCTGCCAACCGCATCGCGCCGCCGCGCGCCGCCGCCGGACTCGTCACCCTGACCATCGCGCCGGAAGCCGCCGACGTCTACATCCCCGACGTGCGCATCGGCGAGGAGAACACCGTCACCCTCTCCGGATCGAAATACAAGGTCACCCCGCTCAACGTCACCGTCGAGATTGACGGCGTGACGGTCGGCACCGCCCCCGGCAAGGTCCAGGTGCGTCCCGGTTTCAGCAAGCTGCGCCTCACCCGCGAAGGTTTCCGCCCGTGGGAACGCACGATCAACGCCGTCGACGGGCAGACCCTCACCGCCGCCCTCGCCATGGACGACGCCGGCTACGCCCGCTGGGCCGAGACCACCGCGTTCATCAACGACCTCAAGAACGGCGCGAAACTCACCGACGCCCAGGTCAAGGCCATCGAAGGTCTCGCCAGGATGTTCGAACAAAGCGGCTTCAAGGTGGATACCGACGAAAACTTCAAATTTATCGTTCCCGGCACTTACACCGAACACTGAGCCGCAGGTCGCGTCCCCGGTCACCCGCTTCACTCAAGCCTCGTTCCGAAACCACACTCACCCTTCGCCATGAAGTTATCATCCGTCCTCGCCCGTTTCCCTGCCGCCACCGCCCTGGCCCTGGCGGCAGCGGCGCCGGTTTTCGCGCAAAACGCGCCCGCTGACGCTCCGGCTGCCGCCGTTTCCGCCGCCGTCGCCCAGCCCAAGGTCATTGCCGTCAGCAAGGTCAAGGCCAGTTCCTCCGTCGCGGCGGCTGCCGCCCGCAAGAAGATCTCCATGGATCGTGTGGTGCAGGCGCTCGACAGCCAGCTCATCGACCGTCTCCAGGCCACGCGCAAGTACCAGGTGATCGCCCGTTCCGACGCCGATTCGCTCATCGAGGAAGCCGGCGCCACCGGCCGTGCCTTCGATTTCGGCAACGCCGACTACCTGCTCGTCGTCACGGTCGACGATTTCCAGGACGTGACCCAGGAAGCGCGCTTCGCCGCCCTCGGCACCAGCGCCAAAAAACGCGTCATCCGTCTCTCCGCCGTCGGCAAGGTTTACGATGCCAGAACCAACCGCATCGTCGAAACCGCCAACTTCCAGGAACAGAATCTCGATACCGAGGAAACCGTGGCCAACATCACCACGGACGGCGAACTCTCCGATGCGCTGCTCGTCGGCATGGCCCGCAACATGGCGGAAAAAATCGCCCGCCGCGTGGTCGATATCGGCTACCCGGCGCGCGTCGTGGCCCGCACCGGCAAGATCGTGACGCTCAACCGCGGCGACGGCACCGGCATCGAGCCCGGCCAGCTCTGGGAGGCATTTGCGGTCGGCGACAACCTCGTCGATCCCGACACCGGCGCGAGCCTCGGCCGCGAGGAAGTCCCGGTCGGCAAGCTCCGCATCATCCGCGTCAATCCGCAGACCTCGCTGGGCGAAGTCACCGGGGAAGACCTCGGCATCGCCAAGGGCGCCGTCCTCCGCCGCGTCGAGAACTGAAAACCGGACCGGAAAATCTGCCCACGAAACACGCGAAAGGACACGAAAAGGAAAGAGAGCTGCGAAGACGCAGAGCCAAAATACCTGCCATGCCGAAGTTTTTCCGATCGGGATTCTTTCGTGTTTTTTCGTGTATTTCGTGGGCGCTCTTCCTCGCCGGTTGCAGCACCTACACCGAAAAGTCGTCCGGGCGCGACGCCGCGTACCGCTCCGGCAACCTTGCCTCGGCCGTCTCCCGGGCCGACGCCGACGCCGCCAAAAACAGCGACAACAAGGACACGATCCTCTACCGCCTCGAACAGGGCGCCATCCTCCGCGCCGCCGCGCTCGCGCCCGACGCCGCCCCGGAGGCCGCCCGCGATTACCTCGCCCGCTCCAATGCCGCTCTCGATGCCGCCGAAAAACGCGTCAACGGCTACGAGGCCGCCGCCCGCGTGAAAGTCGGCTCCGAACTCGGCGCCCTCTTCACCAACCAGGCCAACACCCCTTACCGCGGCCGCTCCTACGACAAGGTGATGCTCAACACCCTCAAGGCGCTCAACTGGCTGCAACTCGGCGACAGCGACCGCGCCCGCGTCGAGCTCAACCGCGCCCTCCAGCGCCAGCGCGACGCCGTGGAGGAAAATGCCCGCCGCATCGAGGAAGCCGAATCCGCGGCCCGCGCCGCCGCCCGGGGCCAGACCACCGACGAACAGGGCCGTGCCGCGCCCGCCTACGATGTGGACCGCGCCAAGGCCGACCCCTACACCGGCGCCTCGCTCAACCGCATCGCCGCCTCCGCCGAATCCGCCGCCGCGCTCCAGCCCTACGCCGACTACGTGAATCCGTTTTCCGTGCTCCTCGACGGGCTCTATTTCGCCGCCTGCGGTGTGGACGGCGCCGATCTCGAACGCTCCCGCAAATCCCTCGAACGCGTCGCCGGCATGGCGCCCGGCAACGCCTTCGTGCGCGCAGACCTCGCCGACGTCAGCGCCGGCCGGCGCCCCTCGGGCGTCACGTATGTGGTTTTCGAAACCGGTTCCGGCCCCTGGCGTGACCAGGTGCGCATCGACATCCCGCTCTTCATCGTCACCAACGCGATCTCCTATGTCGGCGCCGCCTTCCCTGAACTCAAGTACAACGGCGGCTACCTGCCCGCGATTTCCGTCGACACGACCGATGCCGCCGGCTCCTCCGTGACGCCCGCGCTCGTGTGCAGCATGGACGCCGTCGTCGCGCGCGACTTCAAAAACGAGTGGCCCGCCATCGTCACCCGCACCCTCATTGCCACCGCCACCCGCGCCACCCTCGACGCCGTCATCCAGAAGCAGGCCAAGGACGAGTTTGGCGACGCCGGCCGGCTCCTCACCCAGCTCTTCACCTCGATCACGCAAATCGCGATCAACATTGCGGATACCCGCACCTGGCGCAGTCTGCCCAAGGAGTTTTATTACGCCCGCCTGACCACGCCCGCCGACCGCGTGCTCGTGATCAAGGCCGGCAACCAGGCGCACCGTATCCAGGTCGGTCCCGGCGACGTCACGGTGGTTTATGTCAAGAGCATCGCCGCCGGCACACCGCTTCTTGTCAGCCAGTTTCAACTGAAGTAGAAAAAATAACCTGAAATAAAAACGATCCGGAGTCTCGCCCTGCTGTCATTCCTGCGTCACAACTTTGCAACGTCTCCCTGCGGAGAACTGTTCCAACGAAACGTAACCTCATGAAACGCATCCCCCTCCTTCCCCTGCTCGCCTCCTCCACGGTGGCCTTTGTCGCGGCCTTTTTCGGGCCCGGCTGCTCCAGCAGCGTCAACACGGTGCAACGCGCCCAGCCCGAAGCCCACCCCGATTACGTGGACGACCAGCGGATCATCACCGATTCCTCGCTCGCGCGCGCCCTTGCCACCGTGTCGGTCAACCAGACCCACGTCAGCGGCAACCTGTTAAAAATCCAGGTCACGCTGGAAAACCGCAAGAACGACCCCCGCACCTTCCGGTACAAATTCGACTGGATCGACGAGAACGGCATGCAGATCGACAGCGTCAGCGGCTGGCGCGTGATCATGTTGCGCGGTCGCGAGGTCAACGCCGTCTCGGCGGTGGCCATCTCGCCCCGCGCCGTGGATTTCCGTCTCAAGCTCGAAGAAACCTGAAGTTTTTTTGCCCACGAAACACACGAAAAGACACGAAAACCAGTCATCTGATTGCAGGTATTTTTTTCGTGTCTTTTCGTGTGTTTCGTGGGCTCCCTTCTGAATTTTTCCATCATCATGAACAAATCCATCCGTCTCCCGCTCGCGTTCACCACGCTGGCCGGCCTGTTCGTTTTCGCCGGCTGCTCCAATAATGCGCATTACGTCGATTCGAAGGGACCCGACACGATCGTCTCGCTCAACCAGATCAACATCCAGGACTTCAACCAGGCGGCGGACGACCTCGTGGCCGACATTCTCGTCTCCGGCGTGCTCGAGCGCGCCCCGACCCAGCCCGCCGTCATGGCCATCTCGCGGATCACCAACGGCACGAGCAACAACTTCGACATGGATTCCCTGACGAAGAAAATCCGCACCTCGCTGCTGCGCTCCGGCAAGGTCATCACGACCACCACCCTGGCTTACGGCGGCGCCGAGGACCCGCTGGCCAAGGACCTCGCGCAGCAGAACCAGTTTCTCGCCGGCGACAAGCAGCAGTCGCCGAAACCGTACTACACGCTTTCGGGCAAGATCATCGAGGACAAGGCCAAGGCCAGCGGCGTCAACCAGGTGACCTACTCCTTCCAGCTCACGCTCACGACCGTGCAGGACGGCCTCGGCGTGTGGGAAGGCGAGAAGCAGATCACCAAGCAGGGCAAACGCGCCTCGGTCGGCTGGTAAAGGGGGAGCGGCGGCATTCCTGCCGCTGCGACGAGGCGCGTCAGCGCCTCGCCGTCCGAACCGGCGACGCGTTGCGTCGTCAGCAGCGGCAGGAATGCCGCCGCTCCGTCGGGATACCCCGGGTTATTGCCGCTTCCGGTACGCGCGGACGATCGGCTCGTCGGCTGCCGGCATGTCGAGCGAGGCGAATTCTTCCGGCAGGATCCAGCGCACCGCGGCGTGCTCGCTGGACTGCGGATCGATGGCCGGCTCCGCCAGCCTGGCCACAAACGGGATCAGGCGAATCACCACCGTGCCGTAATCATGGACGGCTTCCGGCAGACGCTCGCCGGGTACGACCTCGCAACCGAGCTCCTCGCGGCACTCGCGCACCAGCGCCGCTTCGGGTGTCTCGCCCGGCTCGATCTTGCCGCCGGGAAATTCCCACTTGCCGCCCAGGTGCTTGTGCGGCGGCCGTTGTGCGACAAAGACGCGCCCCTCGCGCTCGATCAGCGCGCACACCACGGAAACGACAGAAGAAGCGGAAGCCGGAGCAGACATACCGCATTCGCTATCCCGTCCCGTCCGTATCGCAATTCCGGAAATGTCTTTCGGGGCCGCTGTCGCCGATGTTTTCCAGGGAGGTTCTGAAAATTCATTTTTGAACAGAAGGAAACGAAGAGAACGAAGATGAAACAAAGGAGACTATGAATTATACCAGCGTCCCGAATGTTTTTGATTTTACACCAAGGCCGCAAAGGACGCGAAGAAGGTAACTGGCAATCCTTTGCGCTCTTTGCGGCCTTTGTGTAAAAATCTGAAGGCTTTGGGACTTTGGTATTAAAAGTCATTTACTGAAAATATATTATGAAAATAAGCGACAAACGCCCTTGGTTGTTCTTCGTTTTCTTTGTTACCTTCTGTTCAATTTTCAGGAGTTCCCTCTATTTTAAACAAAAGACCGCGAAGTTTCAGGCAACCTGTCCTTCGCGCTCTTCGTGCAAAAATCCGGAGGCTTTGGGACGTTGATACAAACCCCGGAATTTTTGCTTTTTCTTTCGTGTCCTTTCGTCTGTTTCGTGGGCATCCTTCCCGGCGCACATGGCCAGCAACAGCAGCAAAGATGACTCCCGGAGCTTCGTTTCCCGCATCCAGTTCGTCGGACGCGGCGGTGGTCTGGTCAAGACCCTGCGCGGCTTCGACAAGTCGCGTCACACGGTGCCCGACGCCGTCAACAGCGCGACCCAGGGATTTTTCGCCCGGCTCTGCGTCGCCGAACTTTCCGCGGAGGCCGAGACCTTTTTCCAGCGCACCCGCGCCGCGCTCGGTTACAAGCGCAAGGACCTCGCCCTCGACGTCACTCCGCCCGCCGCCGTGCTTGCCGCCAGGGACTTCACCTTTGAAATCGGCTACGACCTCGCCGCCGACTCGCCCTCCGATTACACGGTTACCCGCACTCTCCACAGCCTGCGCAACAGCGAGCTCGTGCACCTCGCCGAATTCGACGCCCTCTTCGCCGCGCAATTTTCCGCGCTTTCTTTCACGCTGCGCAAGGGTGTGCGTGTGGAGGCTGTGATCGACGCAGTCGAATCGCTCGACGAACCCGACGCCGGCCGGCCGACGGAAGCCGCCGCGTTGCGCGTCGATTATCCCTCCGACTGCGGCCACTGCGTGCTGACGGTGGAGGGCGTGGAAGCCGAAGTCGTCTGTGAAGGCGCCACGCTCGAAATGCGTTTCCCGCGCGCCGGTTCACCGGCCGAGCTCGTCGCCGCCTTTGCCGCCGTGCGCGCCGCTTTCAGCCTTACCCGCAACACCGCGCTCGCCGGCTTGCTGTGATCCGGAAAACCGGGGCGCCTGCGCCCGCAGCCTGTTCCGCGGGGAGGGGGGGAGGCAGGCCCGTGGCGATGCCTGTAAACGAAGGAGGCGGGCCACCACCCACTGGCGACCCGCCCGGAATTCGTAGCAACCGTTGGCTGAGCCTTGCAGGAGCCGGCAAGCGCAGCGTTCACCAGAATCACCGGCAAGTCTCGGCAGTCGTTGCAGAGGTTCAATGGTTAAACAATCTGCTCACACCCTGTTCACCATAATTTATGAGATAACCTGCTTTTTCCGATTAAATTAAAAAGATATTCACATCCCGGATTTTTTCCCGCCGGCGGAGGTCCGGCGAGGTCCGGGCGGAGCATGGATCCGGAGCAGGTATTCGGCCAGATTTCGCAAGCTCGTACGGCGCAAGCCCTCCCGCGCCACAATCTCCCGAAAGGGCGACGCCACTTCCGAGCGTTCGCGGTAATAATCCCACAAGTCGTTATCCAGCAATAATGAGGCGCCATGGATATCGCCGCCGCTCCCGGCGAGGGTCGTCCGCACCCGGTTTTCCCAGTAACGGCGCTCCTCGGGATTGGCCTGCAGGTAATCGAAAACGGTCTGTTCGGTGCGGTTGAGACTCATGACGGCGGCGGTGTGGTACGCGGGAAGCGCCTACCATCCGGTAACCTCCGTCCCGCGTCCATCCCCGGTTGAAGAAATCTGTGGTGCGGCGCGACGGAACCCTGTGATACCGGGCTTCAATCGGGTATTTCCGGGCAGGCAGGAAACAAATTGATCATCCTTCAAGATATTTAAAACAAGCATCTTGCCATATCGTTTCCGGCCACCTCCCGGGGGCAAAACCAATAACCCGTTTCATTTGGCACACCCCCTGCTTTTGGATGCACCGGACAAAGACTCAGAATACCATCTGAACACCTGCCTGCCAACAAACCCAACCTACACACATACTATGAAGCATTGGTCTCTATCCATGACCCGCATCCTCAAGATGGTCTCCGTCTGCGGATTGCTGGCCTTGATCAGTCCGCTCTCCGCACAGGAAGCTGCCGCGGCGGAAGCCCCCGTCCCCATCAGCGCCGGCGATACCGCCTGGATGCTCACCAGCACCGCGCTCGTGCTCTTCATGACACTGCCCGGCCTGGCGCTCTTCTACGGGGGACTCGTCCGAAGAAAGAATGTGCTCTCCGTCCTCGCGCAGTGTCTCGGCATCGCCGGACTGACCGCGGGGCTCTGGTGGGCGGTCGGTTACAGCCTGTCGTTCAGCGGCGACGGCCAGTTTATCGGCAACCTCGACATGGCATTCCTGAAAGGGATCTACGGTCCCGATCCCGGAAAGATCGACATCAACTATTCGAGCACGCTGGCCGGCGTGCCCGAGACCGTCTGGGTGATGTTCCAGTACACGTTCGCGGTCATCACGCCCGCGCTCATCGTCGGCGCCATCGCCGAGCGCATGAAATACGCCGCGGTTCTCGCCTTTGTCACCGGCTGGCTGCTCCTCGTGTATTTCCCGTTTGCCCACATGGTCTGGGGCGGCGGCTACATCGGCGAGACGCTCGGTGCGATCGATTTCGCCGGCGGTCTGGTCGTCCATATGTCTTCCGGTTACTCGGCCCTCGTTCTGGCGATCATCCTCGGCCCGCGCCTCGGCTACGGCAAAGAGAAGATGGCCCCCCACAGCATGGTGCTCTGTATGATCGGCACCGCCATCCTGTGGGTCGGCTGGTATGGTTTCAACGCCGGCAGCGCCGGTGCGGCCGACGGCCTGGCGGGCAGCGCCTTCCTCACGACCACCCTCGCGGCGGCCATCGGCGGCTTCGTCTGGGCCGGCCTTGAATATTTCATCAAGAAACAGCCCTCCGTCCTCGGTTTCTGCTCGGGCATTGTCGCGGGCCTCGTGGTCATCACGCCAGCGGCCGGTTTCGTCAGCGCCAACGGCGCGATCCTCTGCGGTATCGCCGCCGGTGTGATTCCGTTCTTCGCCGTGGTTTATCTCAAGAAGTGGATCGGCTATGACGATGCACTCGACACCTTCGGCGTTCACGCCGTCGGCGGCACGGTCGGCACCCTGCTGACCGGTCTCCTCGCTGTCGAGGACATCAACGGCGCGGCGGGCGGCATGGCATTGCTCGGCAAGCAGTTCATCAGCGTCATCATCGTGCTGGTCTGGAGCGTGGTCGCCACCATCATCATCGCCTACGTCGTCAAGGCCACCATCGGTCTCCGCCCGACGCCCGAAGTCGAAACCACCGGTCTCGATATCAGCGAACACGGCGAAGAAGGCTACGTCGACTGATCTTCACCTCTCACATCACACCCGCATCGAGAATATCACCTGTTCCCAATGAAACTTATCATCGCCATTATCAAGCCGTTCAAGCTCGAGGAAGTGAAGGAAGCCCTGGCCGCCGTCGGCATCGAGGGCATGACCGTAACCGAGGTCAAGGGCTTCGGCCGCCAGAAAGGCCACACCGAAATCTACCGCGGCAGCGAGTACACGGTGGACTTCCTCCCGAAAGTGAAAATCGAAATCGTCGTCGGCGACGATGTGGTCGCCAAGACCGTTGAAGCCGTCGTCAAGGCGGCCAAGACCGGCAAGATCGGCGACGGCAAGGTCTTCGTCGTCCCCGTCGAGGATGCCATCCGCATCCGTACCGACGAACGCGGCGACTCGGCCGTCTGAACTGTTCCCGGCAAATACCGGATAAAATGCACCGGCGGACCTTTCGGGGTCCGCCGGTTTTTTTGCGGGTTTTGCAAGACGCCCCGGTGAAATCCGGAACCGGAAAACGACGGATCCCGGAAACCGGAATTTTCCATCCGATCGCCTGATCCAGGTTCATCTTGCGCAAGTCGGGCCGAAACTCGCCGGCACGCCCAAGTCCTTGGCATCGCAGTTGCTGGAAGTATTGTTGATGAACCTCTCAAACCTCACCTGCAAGCTGCGTCTCGTCCTTGCCGGCGGCTTGCTTGGCCTGGCCGCTCTCGTTTCTCCGGCCGCCGCCGACGAACCTGCCCCGCCGGCAGCCGGTGCGCTTCCGGCTCCGACGCTCGAGCAGCGCATCGCCGACCTCGAAGCCTACGTCAACAACAGCGCCCGCACCGAAGGCGTGGCCTCCAACGTCTCCGGGCCCGGTCCCGGCCACAACGCCTGGCTCATGACGTCGTCGGCCCTCGTTCTCTTCATGACACTGCCCGGTCTGGCGCTTTTCTACGGCGGACTCGTGCGCAGGAAAAACGTCCTTTCCGTCCTCGCGCAGTGCCTGGGCATCGCCGGCATGGTGACGATCCTCTGGTGGGCCGTCGGCTTCAGCCTCTGCTTCGCTCCCGGCAATGCCATTTTCGGCGGGCTCGATTTTGCCTTTTTCAAGGGCGTGGATGGCAACCCGCACACGCTCGACTGGGTGTCGGAAAACGTCTTCGCCATCTTCCAGCTCACGTTCGCCATCATCACGCCCGCGCTCATCGTGGGCGCCATCGCCGAGCGCATGAAGTTCACCGCCATCCTCGCCTTCATCGCCCTGTGGATGTTCGCGGTCTACTTTCCCCTCGCCCACATGGTCTGGGGCGGCGGCCTGATGGCGGGCGCAGACGGCTCGATCAAGGCGATCGACTTCGCCGGCGGCACCGTGGTGCACATGTCCTCCGGCTGGTCCGCGCTCATCCTCTGTATCATCCTCGGCCCCCGCCTCGGGTTCGGTAAGGAAAAGATGGCGCCGCACAGCATGGTGCTCTGCATGGTCGGCACCGGCATGCTCTGGGTCGGCTGGTACGGCTTCAATGCCGGCAGCGCCGGAGCGGCCGACGGCATCGCCGGCAACGCCTTCATGACGACCACGCTCGCGGCCGCCATCGGCGGCTTCACCTGGGCGACGCTCGAATTTTTCACCCGCAAGCATGCGTCCATCCTCGGCTTCTGCTCCGGGATCGTCGCCGGCCTGGTCGTGATCACACCCGCCGCCGGTTTCGTCGATGCGACCGGGGCCGTCATCTGCGGCGTGCTCGCCGGCATCGTGCCCTTCATCTTCTGTGTGAAACTCAAGGCCATCTTCGGTTACGACGACGCGCTCGACACCTTCGGTGTCCATGCCGTCGGCGGCACCCTCGGCTCGATCCTCACCGGCATCCTCGCGACAGACAAAGTCAATCCCGGCATCACCGATCTGCTCCCCGGTCTCGTCGGCGAGCAGATCAAGGCCACCCTCGTCACCATCGTCTGGAGCGTGGCGGCCACGGTCATCATCGCTTTTGTGGTCAAGGCCGCCATCGGTCTGCGCCCGACGCCCGAAGCCGAAACCACCGGTCTCGATATCAGCGAACACGGCGAGGAAGGCTACACCGCCTGATCTCCCGCAATTGCCTCCACACCCGAATCACACATCCGGAATCTTCTGATGAAACTCATCATTGCCATTATCAAACCGTTCAAGCTCGAGGAAGTGAAAGAGGCCCTGGCCGCCGTCGGCGTCGAGGGCATGACCGTAACCGAGGTCAAGGGCTTCGGCCGCCAGAAAGGCCACACCGAAATCTACCGCGGCAGCGAGTACACGGTGGATTTCCTCCCGAAAATCAAGATCGAGATCGTCACCGGCGACGACATCGCCGGCAAGACCATCGACGCCATCGTCAAGGCCGCCAGGTCCGGCAAGATCGGCGACGGCAAGGTCTTCGTCGTCCCCGTCGGTGATGCCGTCCGCATCCGCACCGACGAGCACGGTGATACCGCCATCTGATCCACGCCCTGCGAGTGCAGTTCCGTCGGCGGACCTTTCGGGGGCCGCCGGTTTTTTTTCGTCCGGGTTGCGCTGCGGTTTGACAGCGCGACCGCGCGCAACGTGTTGTGCCTTCTGCCGCTGCCTGCTGTCCGCCCGCACCGGCAATCCCGGCGACGGCCACACTTTTCTCCCGCTTCTCCCGCCCGTTTTATGGAACACGACATCTCGCTTATCACCACCATCGCCTTCGGCTTCGCCGCCGCCCTTTTCTTCGGGTTGCTCGCGAAAAAGGTCGGCCTCTCTCCCATCGTCGGTTACCTGCTCGCCGGCATCGCCGCCGGTCCGCACACGCCCGGTTTTGTCGGCAACGTCCACCTCGCCTCGCAGCTCGCCGAGATCGGCGTCATCCTGCTGATGTTCGGCGTCGGCCTGCACTTCCACCTGAAAGACCTGCTCGCCGTGCGCAACATCGCCATCCCCGGCGCGCTCGGCCAGAGCACGCTCGCCACCCTGGCGATGATCGGCATCGCGGTGCTCGCCGGCTGGTCATGGACGCAGGGGCTGGTCATCGGCATCGCCGTGTCGGTGGCCAGCACCGTCGTGCTGCTGCGCGTGCTCATCGACAGCCACACGCTGGAGACCGCTTCCGGCCATGTCGCCGTCGGCTGGCTCATCGTGGAGGACATCATCACGGTGCTCGTTCTGGTGGTGCTGCCCGCCGTGGCCGTGAAAACCGGGATCGACGGCGCTGTCGATGCCTCCGCCGCCGAAGGCGGCAAGAGCGTCTTCTGGACGGCCGGCATCGCCATCCTCAAACTCGTCGCGCTCGGCGCGCTCGCCGTGGTCGTGGGTTCGCGGTTCGTGCCGTGGGTGCTGATGCGCGTGGCCCGCGTGCGTTCGCGCGAGCTGTTCACGCTGGCCGTGCTGGTGATGTCCATCGCCATGGCCACGGCGGCTTACGCGGCCTTCGGCGCGTCGATGGCGCTGGGCGCGTTCATGGCGGGCATGCTCGTGGGCCAGTCGAAATTCAGCCACCAGGCCGGTTCGGAACTGCTGCCGCTGCGCGATGCGTTCGCGGTGCTGTTTTTCGTCTCCGTCGGCATGCTCTTCGATTTTCGTTCGGTGATGGAAAGCCCGGCGCTGCTCGCGGGCGTGCTTCTCGTGATCCTGGTGGTGAAGCCGGTGGCCGCGTTCATCATCGTGCTGGTCTGCCGGCACACGGTTCACACCGGACTCGTCGTGGCGGGCGGCCTCGCGCAGATCGGCGAATTTTCTTTCATCCTTGCCGAAGTGGCGCGCTCGCACGGGCTCATCCCCGGGCAGGCCTACTCGCTGCTCGTGGCCGGCGCGATCATCTCGATCAGCCTCAATCCGATCCTCTTCAGACAACTGCTCTCGATGGAACCGTGGATCGAAAAACACGCCTCGTGGATGCGCTGGCTCGGGCGGCGCAACGACGCGCACGGCGCCGCGATCAACGCGGCCACTCCGCACGGCGAGCAGGCTCCGGCGGATGCCATTGTCGTCGGCCATGGCCCGGTCGGGCAGGCCGTCACGGAAGTGCTGGGGCAATTCGGGATCAGGCCGCTCATCATCGAGATGAATGTCGATACCGTGGCCGAGCTCCACAACCGCCACCAGCGCGCGCTCTACGGCGACGCCACCCGCAGCGAAATCCTCAAGGAAGCGGGACTGGCCAAGGCGCGCTACCTCGTCATCACCACGCCCGAACCGGCGGTGCGCATCGCCATGATCACGGCGGCCCGCGAAGTGAATCCCGACATCCGGATTTTCACCCGCGCCCGCTATCTCGGCGAACACGTGGCGCTGCGCGAGGCGGGGGCGACGGTGATCTGCTGCGACGAACTCGCCGGCGCGGCCGGTCTCGCCGAGTCGCTGCTCACCGAGATGAAGACCCCGCACGACCAGATCGAGCGCGAGGTCAGCCGCATCCGCGCCGACTGGGGCCCGACGATTCTCACCACGCTCAACAGCGACACGCCGGTGAAATGAGGCGAGGCCGGGTGCGCCCGAAGTGATGTCAGCCAGCCGGGGGGCTACAAGGACCCGGAGGGGTTTGGCCTCGCAGGGGCGTACGTGAACCGCTCCCCGCTTCCGGTCACGTGCGCTTCAGGAATGCTTCGGGAGAAAGCGCGGGCACCGGAGAACGGCGAAAGTCTTTTACATTGCGAGTCACGATATAATCCACGCCGGTCGCTTGTCCGGCTGCGACCTGCAGGGCATCTTCGAAATCCCGGACCGGCAAGGCGAGTGCGACATGAGCCTCCGCAGTCCCGCACGGGCATACCTCCATATGGCGAAGCAACGCCTGCAGGAAATCATGCACGGCAGCGGCATTTCCCGCACGGGCGCCGATGTAGTGAAGATTGGCCAAGGTGTGCCATGCCAGAAATCCGCACCCCGGATTGGCTTCGCACCAGTCGATGACGGCCTGGCTGTCATCGGCCAGATGCGCGCGATCCAGCAAAACATCCAGCAACAGATTGGTATCGATCAACACCCTCATTACCGCACGTGCTTGTCGAGCAGGAAGGCGAGACGGGGATCATCGGCAGCGGCTGCTTTGTGCGGGGTGCGCAGGCTGCCGCGCCAGCGCGCTGCCGTGGAGGGAGAAGCCGAACCGGCCGTCGCAGCCAGCCGTTCGAAATGGGTCTCCACCAGGCCAGACAAGGATACGCCGCGCCGCCGGGCCACTGCCTTTGCGCGTCCGATCACGCGGCTGTCTATGGACAGGGTGAGCTTGGTTTTCATACGTGTAAATCTGTCCTGTACGTAGAGCGAGTCAAGGCAGCGACAGGACGCGCGACGGGGTGCTGCTCAAACCGGTGTCAGCGGCGGTAATACCTGTGACGCGAAGGCTGTTGATTTTACACAAGGATCGCAAAGGCCGCGAAGGAGATAGAGCGATTCAAATAAAGCTGTAGCCGTTTTTTAACCACGGATTTCCTGGAGCACCCGGGCTCCAGCCGAAGGGAGAAGAATGGCCACGAAAAACACGAAAAAACACGCCGCGCATGAAATCCTCCATCGCGCTTATAAGCGCGCGGGAGGTTCCCGCCGGGCAGAAGGGAATTTTGTGCTTTTTGTGGCTATCCCGGTTTGAAAAAGGCCGAAATCGACCGCCAATGAACCGGATTTTTTGCCGCAAAAGAGCGCAAAGGTTTTTTTGGCAGGGAAACTCTCCACGGCGCTTATAAGCGCCACGCAACGCTTCACAAGCATGGGGATCTTTGCGCCCTTTCGCGGCAAAATCAGTCCACGTTGGCCTTGATGCCCGATGGCTGCACCGGCAGCCCGGCGGCGTAGAGGTGCGACACGTCGCCCAGCCCCACGCAGCGCGGCACGGCGAGGCCTTCGCCGCGTTCGTCGAACAGCACCGTGGTCACGCTGCTCGGCGGCAGGAAAAAACCGGCCCACATCACCGGCAGCGGCACCGCCAGCAGGTGCGCCAGCCAGGTGAGCCCGAAGCCGCCGTGGCAAAACACCGCCACCTTCTCGCGGTTGCCCGCCTCCACGCGATACACGCCGCCGGCTGCGCCGCCCGCGTCCTCGCGCCGGTAGCCGAGCCCGGCGACAAACGCATCCGACCCGGCGCCGAGCGTTGCGAAACCTTCGCGATATTCCGCGGCGGAGAGGGGAGGAAATTCCGGCCAGTTGCGCGTGGTCGGCTCTTTCTGCCATTGGCGCAAGGTGTATCCATGAAGGTCCCACGGCGTGCTTTCGCCGAGCACCTCCTGGGTGATGCGCGGCCACGGCAACTCCGCCGTCCAGGGCAGGACAACCGGCTCGATGCCGAGCGCATCGGCGGTGTAGCGGGCGGTGTCGCGCGCGCGGCCGAGCGGCGAAGTGTAGATGCGGTCGAGCCCGAGCCGGGTCATGCGCACCGCCAGCGCCTGCGCCTCGAGATGGCCGGCGGCAGTGATGGTGTTGTTCGGATAATCAGGATCGGCGTGACGGATGATGAAAAGCCTCATGAGGCCAGACAGCGTGGAGGCCGGAAGCGCCGGGCTCCAGCCCGGCTTTCAGGCGGCACACGCCCGCGCTCCGTCACATCGGCTCGGCCTTGCGCCAGTCCACGAGTTCGAGCTGGAGCAGTTTGCGATCGTGAAAATGGTTCCACGCCAGGCGCACCGCGAGGTCGATGGGCTCGCCGGTCGGCGGCAGGTTGTGCGCGAGTTTCCATGCCACGCCGAAGAGGCGCCGGCCGCGGCCGTCCTCGAAATGAAACCGGTAGTGCAGCAGCTTGAACACGTCCGGACGATGCGTGAGCACCACGCCGCGCACGCCGAAAACCGGCTCCGGATTGGCCTGCCCGAAGGGATGCAGTTTTTCCAGTTCGTCCATGAACGTCTCGCGCACCTGCTCGGGCGTGAGCCAGGCGGAGATCGTGAGCTTCGGCTCGGTCAGCGCGCCGCCGACCTGTTGCAGGACGGCTTCGGCAAACTGCGCGCGGAATTCCGGCAGGCGGGTTTTGTCGAGCGCCACGCCCACGGCCATCGGATGGCCGCCCCAACTGGCGAGGTGCTCCGCGCAGACGCCGAGCGCATCGACGAGATTGACGCTGTCGATGCTGCGGCCGGAGCCCTTGGCGAGATCGCCCTCGCTGCCGAGCACGACGCACGGGCGGTTGTACTTGCGCGTCACCCGGCCGGCCACGATGCCGACGACGCCGGGGTGCCAGCTTTCGCCAAAAAGCACGATGCCCGGCGAATCGAGAAAAAGACTCTCGATCATCTGCTCGGCCTCTTCGGTGATCTGGCGCTCGATGTCCTGGCGTTCGCGGTTGAAAGCGTCGAGCTGGCGCGCCGTTTCCTCGCAGAACGCCACGTCTTCGCTGAGCAGGAGCTCGACGGAAAGCGCGGCGTCGGCGAGGCGGCCGCTGGCATTGATCCGGGGGCCGAGGCGGAAGGAAATGTCCACCGGCATGAGCGCCTGTCCGGCGCGGACGCCGGCGACTTCCATGAGCGCGCGAACGCCGGGGCGCGCCGTCTCCTGGAGGATGCGCAGGCCGTGGCGCGCGATGATGCGGTTTTCGCCGGTCAGCGGCACGAGGTCGGCCACCGTGCCCATGGCGGCGAAGTCGAGATAATCGCGCAACCTGACGTCGAGCGCGCCCGGATAGTTCTCCTTGCGGAGGAGTTTCACGAGCCCGTGCGCGAGCTTGAAGACGAGGCCGACGGTGCAGAGGTTGCGCCACGTTTCGTCGTGCGGGGTCGGATACACGTGCGGGTTGATGAGCAGCGCGTTTTCGAGCAGCCGTTCCTTGGTCTGGTGATGGTCGATGACGATCACGTCGGCGCCGAGGCGGGTGAGCCAGGCGACTTCGTCGTGCGAGTTGGTGCCGCAGTCGAGCGCAATGAAGAGCTGCGGCACGCCGCCGGTTTCGATCGCGCGGTCGATGGCGCTGCGCGAGAGGCCGTAGCCGTCCTCCATGCGACGCGGCACGACGAAACGCGGGCTGGCGCCGAAGCGGCGGAGCAGGCTGACGAGGAGCGCGGTGGAGCTGACGCCGTCCACATCGTAATCGCCGAGGACGGTGATCGCGTCGCCATTGACGAGCGCCTGGTGCAGGCGGGCGGCGGCGGCTTCCAGATTATGCAGGAGAAAGGGATCGCCGAAGGATGCGAGCGCGGGGTTGAGAAAACGGTCCGCGGTTTCCGGGTCCGTGATGCCGGAGCGCGCGAGCAATTCGGCGATGACCGGGGAGACCCCGGTTTCGCGGCCGAGCGCGGCGAGTTGCGCGGGGGGGAGGGGGGGGGAGTAGATCCAGCGCATCAGGCGGACGCCTCCTTTCGGGGGGACGTGGCACGGGCATCCTTGCCCGTGGACGGCGCGAAGCGCCGCCTTCCGGAATCACGGGCAGGATGCCCGTGCCACGTTGCAGACGGAGAGGCAACGCACACGGGCTGGAAGCCCGTGCCACGATGCGGGCGTGACGCCCGCGCCGCTGCGGCGCCGGCGGGCACGGGCCTTTCGCCCGTGCTCCGGTGGATCACGGGAGAAGTCATCACTCTCAAGGTTGTTACCCCGGTTGTCGCCGGCCTCACCGGGAGACCTTGCTGGTGGCTTCCCAGTCGTAGGCGGGGCGAGTGTCCTGATGCTTCTCCACGTTCTTGCGGTCCCCCTTGTGCCACCAGTAGAAGACTTGCGACGAGATGAAGATCGCCGAGAAGGTGGCGGTGACAATGCCGACCAGGAAGGTGAACGCGATGTCCTCGAGCACGCCGCCACCGAAGAGGAAGAGCGCGAGCGCGGCCAGGAAGGTCGACGACGCCGTCATGATCGTGCGGGCGAAGACCTTGCTGATGGCGGTGTTGACGATATCGCGCAGGTTGCCGGTGGGATTGAGCTTCAGCTCCTCGCGGATACGGTCGAAGACGACGACGGTTTCATTGATCGAATAGCCGGCGATGGCCAGAATCGCCGCCACCATCGGCGCCGAGAAATGGTGCCCGAAGAGGACGAAGATGCCGACTGTCATGAGAATGTCGTGCAGCGAGGAGAACATCGCGCCGATGCCGAAACCGAACTCGAAACGGAAGGCGATGTAGAGGAGCGTCACCGCCATCGAGGCGAGGATCGCGATCAGGGCGTTTTTCTTGATTTCCGCGCCGATGGAGGCGCCGAGGTGGTTGGTGCCGATCTGCTCCAGCCCGGCCTTCGGGTACTTCTGCACGAGGGCCTGGAAGAGGTCGCCGGATTTGCCTTCGCCGGTCTCGATCTTGAGGATCTCGTTGCCGCCGCCGATGGGGGAGACGTAGGTCGGGATGACCTCGCCGGTGCCGATGGCTGCGGCGACCGTGCGGATTTCACCCTCGTCGATCTTTTCCTTGAAACTGACGCTGATCACGTCACCGCCAACGAAGTCGATGCCGTAGATGTTCTGGCCCTTGTAGAGGACGACCGAGAGGCCGGCCAGCACGATGATCCACGAGCCGACGAAGGCGACCTTGCCGTACTTCACGAAATCCACGTGGATATCCTTGATGATGCGGCCCATCGGGAGCTTCTTGAGGATGCCGCCGTCGACGAGCACTTCCATGACGAAGTGGGCGGTGATGAGCACGGAGAAGAGCGTGGAGCAGACGCCGATGGCGAGCGTGACGCCGAAGCCCTTGATCGGGCCGGTGCCGAGCCAGATCATGATCGCGCAGATGAGAAGCTGCACGAAGTGGGCGTCGAGAATCGTCCAGAGCGCCTTGTAGAAGCCGGCCCGGTTGGCGGCGGCGAGGGATTTGCCGAGTTTCAGCTCCTCGCGCATGCGCTCGAAGATGAGGATGTTGGCGTCCACCGCCATGCCGATGGTGAGCACGATACCGGCGAGGCCGGGCAACGTCAGCGTGGCGCCGATGCTGGCCATGAAGCCGAAGATGATCAGGACGTTGAGCGCCAGCGAGCCGATGGCGATGACGCCGCCGACCGTGTAGAACGTGACCATGAACGCCGCCACGAGGATGACGCCGATGATCGCGGCACGGATGCCGCTGTCGATGGCGTCCTGCGCGAGCGAAGGGCCGACCTCGTACTGCTCCTTCACCTGGAGGGGGAGATCGAGCGGGTTGTTGAGGACGTTGGCGAGTTCGAGCGCCTCGCGCTGGGTAAAGGAACCGCTGATGGAAGCGCGGCCGCCATCGATGGCCTTGGTCACCGAGGGAGCGGAGTAGAGCTTGCCATCGAGCACGATGGCGAGGCGGCCGCCTTCGCGACCGGCGCGCTGGCCGCCTTCGGCGATCTCGCGCGTGACTTGGGCGAACCGCCTGCCGCCCTCGTCGGTGAAGTTGAGCGCGATCTGGAAGCGGCCGATTTCGTCGATCGTGACGAAGGCGCTGGCCACGCCGTCGCCCGTCATGTCGGGGCGCTTCTTGATAAAGAGTCCGTCGGGATCGTAACCGCGGCCGTCGTCCTCGACGTGCATGATCTCGTAGCCGACGGGCGCCTCGACGCCGGGGCCGGGGATGATCGTGGGGTGAACGGTGCGGAACTCGAGAAGCGCGGGCTTTTTCACGCTGTCCACGACTTCGGGATTGTCGCGGGTGTTGACGCCGGCGAGCTGGACCTCGATGCGGCGGTCGCCGACGGCGCGAATGACGGGCTCGGTGACGCCGAGGCCGTTGATGCGGCTGTCGAGAATCTCGATGGCCTTGGCGAGCTTGCTGCCGCGCTCGCTCTCGGGCGACTGCTTGAGCGCGTGCTCGTCGGCCTCGAGGGTGAAGGCGACGCCGCCTTTCAGGTCGAGACCGAGCTGGAGGCGGCTCTTGGACTTCTTGAGCAGATGATCGAGGAGGATGTTGTTACGTTTCTCGACATTGCGGAGCGAACTTTCGAGGCGCACGTCGGGGAAATACTCCGAGGCAAGGTCGATGTTGCGCTGGTTGGCGATGTCGCGCAGGGCCACGAAGACCGAGGCGGCCTGCCCGTCGGCGTGGCGTTTGATCGCCTCGTCGACGAGCTTCCGGAAGTCGGCGTTTTTCGAGGACGCCTGGGTCGGGACGTAGCTCGCGAAGTCGCGGTCCTTGAGCGGTGTGAGCTCGTAAACCGCCCATCCGGCGATGGCGAGGCTGAGGAGAAGCTTCCACAGGTTGTGTTTCAGCATGTTGGTTTTTGGTTTGTTAAAAAGAGCTGCGCCAGCCGCGGAGGGAGGGGGGGGCGATTTAAGTCGATATAAATCGATTTAAGCCGATTTACGCCGGTGGAGGGCGGGAGGCGGGGGGCAGGGGGGCGGGTTATTTGCCGTCCGAAGCGCGGCGGACGACCGTCTGGACAAAACCCTTGGCGATCTCGACCTTGGTGTTGTCGGCGATGCGCACGATGAAGCGGTCTTCCTTCTTGCCGGTGATCTCGCCGTAGATGCCGCCGGAGGTCACGATCTCGTCGCCGGCGCCGAGTTCGGAGATCATTTTCTGATGCTGTTTCTGCTTCTTGCGCTGCGGGGCGATCATCAGGAAGTACATCGCCACGAGCAGGAGAATCGGGAACAGAAGCGTGAAACCGCCGCCGGGACTGGAAGGCTGGCCACCGGGGGCGGCACCGTCGCCGGCGGGGGCGGCGGGAGCGGAAGTCGTCTGGGCGATGAAGAGCGAGTTGGAAAACTGAGTCATTTTCGGCGTTGCGTGTTGATGTGTTTGAAAAAAGAAACGTCGAGATAACCGTGTCCGCCGCTCAGAACGCAAGCCATAACCCAGCCGCCATTTCCCAGCCTTGAAAAGCAAACCCTCTTCCGCCTGGTCAGCCGAACGCTCCGAAGAACTGTACGGCTTCAAACGCTGGGGTGCCGGCCACTTCGGGGTCGATACCGACGGACTCGTCACCGTGCAGCCGCTGGCCGACGCCCGCTCCATCCGCATCCTCGACGTGGTCGATGAAGCCCTCGAAACCGGACTCAAGGCCCCGATGGTCATCCGTTTCCAGGATTTGCTGCGCCACCGCGTCACCCAGCTCAACGACCTCTTCCGCCAGGCCATCAAGGAGGAAGGCTACAAGGGCGAGTACCGCGGCGTCTTCCCGATCAAGGTCAACCAGCTCCGCGAGGTCGTGGACGAGATCATCGATGCCGGCAAGGGCTACAACTATGGCCTCGAAGCCGGCTCCAAACCCGAGCTCATGATCGCCCTCGCCATGCACGAGGGGCACAACCGCCTCATTATCTGCAACGGCTACAAGGACCTCGACTACATCCGGCTCGCGCTGATCGGCCGCAAGATCGGCAAAAAAATCATCATCGTGGTCGAGCAGCTTTCCGAGGTGGATGACATCATCGCCATCGCCGGGGAAGTCGGCGTGAAACCCATGATCGGTTTCCGCGCCAAGCTCCAGACGCGCGGCGAGGGCAAGTGGTCGTCCTCCACCGGCGACAACGCCAAGTTCGGCCTCAACACCGCCGAAATCCTCTTCGCCTGCGAAAAACTCCGGAAAGCCAAACTCTCCTCGGCCCTCCGCCTGGTGCATTTCCACATCGGCTCGCAGGTGCCCAACATCCTCACGATCAAGAACGCCGTCATCGAGGCCTCCCGGTTCTACTGCCAGCTCCACAAGATGGGTTTCCCGATGGGCTACCTCGACGTGGGCGGCGGCCTCGGCATCGACTACGACGGCTCGCGCACCAACTACGAATCATCGATGAACTACACGATGGCCGAGTACGCGCGCGACGTCGTCGCCAACGTCCGCGACATCTGCGACGGCGCCGGCGTGCCCGTGCCCGATCTCGTCAGCGAATCCGGCCGCGCCGTCGTCGCGCCGCACTCGATGCTCGTCGTCGAGGTGTTCGAGCGGATCAACAAGCGCGAAACCCTCGGCCGCCAGCACCAGCCCAAGGAAAAGCACAAGGTCGTCACCGACCTCGAAACCCTCCTCCGCAACCGCAGCAAGCTCGGCAAGCAGGAACGCTTCCATGACGCGGTGCAGGCCAAGGACCAGGCGTTTTCGCTCTTCAACCTCGGCTACCTCGATCTCGAAAACCGCGCCGCCGCCGAGTCCATTTTCTGGCAGATCTGCGAACAGATCGCCGGCGAGCTCAACGAAAACGGCTACATCCCCGAAGACCTCCAGGAACTCAAGACGCTCCTCGCCGACCAGTACGTCTGCAATTTCTCCGTCTTCCAGTCGCTGCTCGATCACTGGGCGCTCAAGCAGCTCTTCCCCATCGCGCCGCTTCACCGGCTCAACGAAAAACCCACCGTCAACGCCACGCTCGTGGACATCACCTGCGACTCCGACGGCAAGATCAACAGCTTCATCGACCTGCAGGATACGCGCGATTACCTGCAACTGCACCCGCTCAACCACAAGCCCTACTACCTCGGCGTCTTCCTGACCGGCGCCTACCAGGACATCATGGGTGACCTGCACAATCTCTTCGGGCGCGTCAACGAGGTGCACGTCTTCCTCGAGGAGGACGAGCCCAACGGATTCTATGTCGAGGAGGCGCTCGCCGGCAGCCGCATCTCCGACGTGATCGAGGGCGTGCAATACCAGTGGGAGGAACTCTGCCGTCGCATGAAGACGCAGATCGACGCCGCCACGAAAAAGGATCTCGTCAAACCCCGGGAAGGCGTGCGCATGACCGAGTACTACGAGGAGCAGATGCGTTCCAAGACGTACCTCAACATCACCCGCTCCCGCCGCAAACCCCCCGGCGCGGTCCTGACGCCGAAAGCGAAAAGCCGGCGCGGGAAAAAATAACGGAGCGGCGGCATTCCTGCCGCTGCATTGGCCGGGCGGGTATTCGAATTGTGGAGACCATCACGCCCGGTGCGGCGCCGCGACGACCGCCTTCCCTGCACTGTGGTGCTGTACAGGGCGAGGCGCGTCGCGCCTCGTCGCAGCGGCAGGTACCGAGGCCGCAGGCCGACAGCCTGCCATGCCGCCGCTCCCTCACTCCGCCGCCGTACTCCCGTCCACGATCCGCAGCCAGACGAGGCTCTCGCGTTTCTGCACCTTCTCCTTGCCGTCGGCAGCCCGGCTCGCCTCCTCCCGCGTGAGGCCGCCGAAGACCATCCATCGACCCGCCGCCATCTGCGCGCGCGAGTCCACTTCCGACGACGCAAACACCCCCTGCACCCCTTCGCCGGTTTCGACAAAACCCGAGAGCACCGCGTGCCACACATTGAAGGCCACGTCGTAAGAGGGCTGTGTCTGCGCAGCTTCTCCCGCGTGGTCCCCTGCCGCCGCCGGCTCCACCCGCCGGGCAAACGCGTACAGGCGTGTGCCCACCTTGCGCGGTGTGCCGGCCAGCGGCACGCCCGCCGGCGTGCGGTCGATCACCGTGACCTGCTCCTGCCCCGCGGCCAGCCCCGGTTGCAGCCGCACGCGCAGCCGCAAACCCGCCGCCAGCATTTCCGGCGTCGGCGCGGATGGCGGCTTTTTCCCGTCAGCCCCGTCCGCCGCCTCCCGGTTGACCAGCAGCGCCTCCAGCCAGAACGCCGGCCCGCCCCACTTCTCGCCCTCTTTCGCGAACCGGCTGGCAAAACGCTCCAGCGTCACCGGCGGCCCGGCAAACGGATCGGCCGCCGCCGGGTTTCCCGCCGTCTCGCCGCCGGCCGCCCTTGTTTCCGGAACCGGCAACAACGCCAGCACGCACATCCCCCACAGCGGGGCAATTTTCAGTTTCATGCCGAAAAGCCTGCGGTTGACCGCCCCCTTCATGCAAGCTCTCCATCCGCCCGCTCCGCATGCGGAAAAAAACACCGCCTGCGCCCGCATTTTTTCGCAAAACCCGCTTGCACCCGCGTGACGGCAGTATCTGGTTAAAGGCGTTCGCCGATCAGTACCGATCAGTAAAACTCGTCAAAGTCTGGGTCAGTTGTGTTTCAGGTCTGAAGACGTCGGGATTGTTGCGAGAGTCTTCCGTGTTTCCGTCAGTGAGTGACTGCAAGGACGCCGGGTAAGGACCAGGCGCTCCTCCAGGCCGGAGAAAGAACGCAGAGGCAGGCCGCCCCGCATGCCTGCGCGCGCGGCTCCGGCCGACGGGGACGGGAAGAGGGCACGCGTTATGCATTACCGACGTCGGGTCACCATCAACCGCAACCGGTGCATCTGCACCAGGTCAGGAAACTTCATCACTATTATGAAACTCTCCGATCTCCTCGCCTCCCGCAAGACACTCATTCGCCTCGCCACCCTCGCCAACATGGCTTGGGCCTGGCAGACGATCAGCCGCTTCGCCGGCCGCATCGCGGTCGCCCGGTTGCAGGGCATCGTGCGCCTGCAAGGCGGTCCGGAAGACGACCCCACCCAGGCCACGCTCACGGCCGTGACCGGCAGCCAGTCGGTGATCGAGGAACATTTCACGGACGGCGATATCATGGAAATGGCCGAAGCCGTCTTTCTCGCCACCGATGGCGGGGAGCACGACATCACCTTCGCGCTCGAGGAATTCGCGGAGCATTTCCTGCCGCCGCTTCGGGAGGCGTTTACCCGGGCCCACGTCGCCATCGATCTCGACGAATCGCCCACCGGATACCAGCCGCACTGAGCGCTGATTCCGGTTTTACACGAAGATCGCAAAGAACGCGAAGATACTGAAAAACAAACCGTTGTGTCCTTCGTGATCTTTGTGTAAAAATCCCGAAACCTTGAGATGCCGATAGTATCCGCGTATCGGGCAAAGCGACAGCCTGGCAGATCCGGAAAACTACCCTGAAAAATTGTGCGCGGAAGCGCATGATTTCCCTCGGTGTCGATGCGTTCCGGATTCAACCCGGGATGGCCACAAAAAACACAAAATTTCCTTCTGTCCGACGAGAATCTCCCGCGCGCTTATAAGCGCGATGAAGGATTTCATGCGCGGTGTGTTTTTTCGTGTTTTTCGTGGCCATTCTTCTCCCTTCGGTTGCGGCACAGCCGCCCCAGGTAACCCGTGGTCAAAAACGTTTTCGGCGGCGACGCGTTCCCGTAAAAAGGTCCGGAAACCCGAAGCGCCGGATTTCACCCGCCGCCGAGCGCCTCGCGCAAGGCGGCCAGTTCCGTGCGCAATCGCGTCACTTCGGCCTCGAGCGCAGCCAGCCGCTGCTCCGTTTCCGGCGGCAAGGCGGCAGGCGACGCTGCGGCTGCGCCTGGCGAAAGGGTGATCCGGGCAGCCGGCATCCCGGCGACATCCGCATCGCTGCCGGAAAAATCGGTGCCGACGCCGGCCGGTTCTCCGGTGAGCAGTTGCGCCCAACGGGCTTCCTTCTGCCCCGGCTGGCGCGGCAAACGACGCACGAGTGGACCGGCCGGACGCGCCGCCATGTCGGCCAGCAACGATTCCACTTCGTCCGCGCCGGAGAGTGGCGGGTGCATCCTCGCGGCGCGGGTGCGCAACTCGGCCGTGGTCTGCGGACCGCGCAGGAGCAGTTCGGCCAGCACCGCCCGCGCCGCCGTTTCGAGCGGGTACACCAGGTCGAGCGTCTGGCGAAATTTCGGCACGCGCGCATCGGCGCCGGCGAAAAGCGCCGCGAGCCGTTTTTGCCGCAAGCCTTCCAGCGCCGCCTCCACTTCGGAGGCCGAAACCGTGAGGACCGGGGCGCGGTTGTTGCGCTGGTTGCAGGCGTTGACCAGGGAGTTGAGCGTCAACGGATAGACGTCGGGCGTGGTCAGTTCCTTTTCGATGAGGCAACCGAGTGCCCGCGCCTCGAGCGGGGCCAGCGGCGGTTCGGAAGGGAGCGCGGCTGCGACTGCCGGCGCCGCGGCAACGTCGGGGGAAGGATCGGCGGGCAAGGAATCGGCGGGCAAGGGCGTGTCGGCGTTCATGCCCGCGATAGTCGCGAGGCGCGCCGGGGCTGCGCAAGCGGCAACGAAACAAAGGCGGGAAAGGAGGCGTAACCCGCGTGATGTCCAACCGGAGCGGCGGCGTCCTCGCCGCCGCTCCGGAAAAACCGGTCAGCGGCCGGTGGGGCGGCCGAGTTCGCCGAGAAGCCAGGCGCGGGTGCCTTCCTGCTGGTTTTGCGCCTCGATGGTTTCACTCAGGCGCTGGCGGAGCGTGGCGTCGTTGCGCGTTTCGGCCGCGAGCAGTCCGGCTTTGTCCGCGGTGGCGGAAACGGCTGGCTTCGGGTCGGCTGCCGTTTCGCTGGCGGCTTCGGCCCCGGCTGCCTTCGCTGCGGCGATCCGTTTGCCGGAATGGTCCACGAGTTCGGCGTAGGCGGCGAGGATGAGATCCTGGCGCCCGATGTTGATACGGGAAATATGGGCGAGGCGGGCGAGGTCCTGGCGGACGGCGCCGTCGAGATCCGGCCGCAGGAGCGCCTTGTACGCATCGACGGAGCCGGAGGGTTGCACGAGGGTGTTGTTGGCGTTGTCGAGGATGCGCTTGGTGTTGGCGCCGATGATGGGGATTTCGAAGCCGTCCACATAACCGACCGTGCGGGGAAGGAAGGGGACGACGAAGGGCGGCGGCGTGACGCCGATGACAGAGGGAAGCCAGTCGCTGAGTTCGGTGAACTTCGTATTGCCGGCTTTCGACGTGATGTAGTGGAGGAAGTCGATGGCGCGTTCGCGGTGTTTCGAGTCGCGGTTGATGCCGAAGGTGAGGCCGACGTTGGTGGCGGCTTCGGAGGGGAGGCCGAGGACGTTGCGACCGTACTTCGAGTGGGAAGGCGAGGGGATGGGGATGTCGAAGACCTTGATTTCGAAGTCGGCCTGCTGGCGGAAGGAGGGAGCGTCCCAGCTGCCGGTGGCGATCATGAGAGCGTGGCTTTGCAGGAAATAGAAGGAGGCGTCCTCGCGGGTGATGGACATGTAGCCGGGCTGGAGGAGGAGGCCGACTTCGCGGTTGATGGTGAAGGCGTCGGTGATGGCGGGGGTGTCGAGGGTCCAGTCGCCACGCAGGTAGCTGATGCCCACGTCGGCGGCCTCGGATTTCATGGAATAGTTGCGCAGGGTGGCGCGGGCCATCTTCTGCGTCTGGCTGGTGACGAATTTCTGGATGAGCTGGGGCCCGTTGGCCTTGGAGCCGGCGACGGGGATGACGTCCACCTTTTTCTCTTTCGCGTAGGTTTCGACCCGGTGGCAGACGTCGAGAAATTCGTTGAAGTTACGGGGCGCGGGCGTGTCGCCGAGAATGCGTTTCCAGAGGGAGACGTTGTAATAGACGCGGACGGTGAACATGGACATGCCCACGCCGTAGTATTCGAGGAGGTTGGGGCGGTAGGCGAAGCCGCCGGTGAGACCATCGACGAAGGTTTCGCGCCAGATGGTGTTCTCGAGTTCGGTGCCCTTGTTGTAGGGGTTGGGGCGCTCGACGAGGTCGGAGAGGGGCTGGAAGAAGCGGGCGAGCATTTCGTCCTCGCCGGCGCTGAGGCGGCCGAGCTGGAGGATGTCGGTGGCGGTGCCGCCGATGAGCTGCGTCTGGATCCACTGGGCGTAGGTGCGCTCGGGGATGGCGAGCTGCTCGACCTTGACGCCGGGATGGAGCTTTTCGTAATCGCGGGCGAGCTGGTCGAGGGCCTTCCGCAGGCCGCCTTCGAGCTGCCAGTGGGCGAAGCGGATGATTTCGCCGCCGGAGGCTTCGGCGCGGTTGCGGGAGAAGACCTTGAAGAGGGCGAAGGTAAAACAGCCGAGGAGAAGGAGGAGGCCGATGAGGTTGGAAATGGAGGAGCGGTTCATTTGAGGGACAAGCTGCCGGAATCAGGCTTCGGCGGCGGGTGGTGCAGGCGGGTTGTCGGTGGCAGGTGGTTTCGAGTGGCGGGTTGTCGCGGCCAGTCCGGAGCGGACAGCCCGTCGGCGTTGCGGCTTTTCAGGCGGATTTTTGCGAAGGGGGGGCGGAGCGCTCTTCGGGCAGCGCGTCGCGGATTTCCTGGATCATGAGACGGCGGTTGTCGCGGAGGAACTCGGCGAGGAACTTGTCGCTGTACTGCCGGGCCACGGGGTTGCGGCCGAGATCGCGGGCGAGCTGCACAATGCTCACGTAGACGTCCGCACGTGTAATGGTGCGGCGGATACCTTCCTTCTCGGAGGCGAGGTAGTGGTTGAGGATGGAGGTCTTGTCGAAACGGTAGCGCTGGCCGACCTGGGCGAGGAGAAAGTGGAGATCGCGGCGGCTGTCGCTCGTGACGAGCTTGTCGGCCTGGCGCCCGTAGTCGTCGTAGAGGGCGCGGCGGCGGTCGTCGTTGATGTCGGGGGCGTAGAGTTCGATGATGCCGAGTTTGACGAGGGCCTGTTCGGCGAGGGGGTGGGAGGGGCTGAGTTCGCGGAGCTTGCGGTAGTGGGCGGTGGCGGCGGACAGGTCGGGCGGGGTGCGGTGGGCCTGTTCGAGCCGGCCGAGGTGATAGCGGGCGATCAGGCCGAGATCGTCGGTTTCGCCGGTCCTGATGATGTCGTTGAGCAGGCGGGCGGCGCGTTCGACGTTGGAATCGGTCTTGGGCTGGACGAGGAGGAGGGTGATGGCTTCGCCGAAACGGGCTTCGCGGCTGTCGGCATGGGTGAAGGCGGCCCGGGCTTCGCTGACCAGGCCCATCGACGCGGCGCGCCAGGCGTTTTCGAGATCGGGGCCGGCGGGGGCGTCGGTATCGGCGCGAAGCGCCTGCGTCCAGGAGCAGGCGGCGGTCAGGAAGACGAGAACGACAAGGGGTGTGCGGGAGCGCATGGTGAGGAAAACAGAAAACTCCGGTGTGCCGGAGGAGGGTCAAGGGGATTTTGCAGGTTGCGATTGTTTGCAGATCGCGGGGAGGGGCGGGGGGAGGGCGCCGGAGGCGTCGTTTCGCTTGCGGGTGACGCCCGGCATGCCTGTCATCCGGAGGCATGGAGATCGTATTTCTGGGCACGGGCACATCGCATGGCATTCCGATGATTGCCTGCGACTGTCCGGTCTGCACCTCGGAGGATCCGCGCAACCGGCGCACGCGTTCCTCGGTGCATGTGGTCATGGACGGGTTGCGCATCCAGGTCGATGCCGCGCCGGAGTTCCGCCTCCAGTGTGTGCGGGAGAACATTACCGATATCGATCTGTTCATCCTCACGCACGGGCACGCCGATCATGTGGTCGGCATGGATGACCTGCGGCGTTTCTGCGACCGGCGCGAGGGCCAGGCATTGCCGGTTTATTCGACCGACGAGGGGTTGTCCCGCGTGCTGGCGATCTTTCCGTACGCGATTGTGGAGCGTCCGGTGACGGCGGGTTATGCCGCCTTCCGTCTCGAGGTGATGCCGCCCGTGCTGGAGTTCCCGCAGGGCACGATTGCGGCGACGCCGTTGCCGCACGGGGGCGTCAACACCCTGGGCCTGGTGTTCACGGAGCGGAGCAGCGGGAAGCGGTTTGCTTACTACACCGATTGCAAGCGCGTGCCGGCGGCGGCGCTGGAGCTGGCGCGGGCGGCGGATGTGGCTGTGCTCGACGGCCTGCGTCCGCAACCGCATCCCACGCACATGAGCATCGGGGAAGCGCTGGCGGCCGCCGGCGAACTGGCGGCGCGGCGGACGTTGCTGACTCATATGGCGCATGCCGTGGAGCATGCCGCCACGGAAGCCTCCCTGCCCGATGGTGTGTCGCTGGCGTACGACGGATTGCGGCTGACGCTGTGACGGCCCGGCCGCCGTGCCCGGGAAAAGAGCAGCCGGAGCGGGGCTGGTCCGGGATCAAAAACGAAGCCGGTTCCGGCCCGCCGGAACCGGAAGGGTTTTTTATACAAAAAAATAACTGCGCGTTGACAGGACCGGCGCGGAGGAGGAGTGCTTTCAGCCTGCCGATGCAGACCTGACATCCAGGGAGCAACAAGAACTGTCCACCGGAGGGGGTCCGCGTAGGTGCGAAACCGCAATTCCGCGTCCTTTTTTCCGCATGGAGCATTACAATCTTATAAAAGACCTCGGTACCGTGCTGCTGGCCGGCGGCTTGGCCGGCATCATCTGCAAGCGGCTCGGGTTGTCTGCCATTGTCGGCTACCTGGTGGCCGGCATGGTGATCGGCCCGCACACGCCGCCGTTTTCGCTGATCGCGGAGGAGGAGCGGATCCGGGAGCTTTCGGAGGTGGGCCTGGTGTTCGTGATGTTCGCCATCGGCCTTCACCTGAGCCTGAGCAAGCTGGGCAAACTGGGCCTGGCCACGATCGGGGCGACGTTCCTCGGAGCGTTTTTCATGCTCAACTTCACGCTCATCCTCGGGCACTTCCTCGACTGGACGGCCATGCAGAGCATGTTCGTGGCGGCGATGCTCATGGTGTCGAGCTCGGCGGTGATCGCGAAGCTGATGCAGGAGTACAACCTCAATCACGACCGGGCGGCGCAGATGGCGCTGGCGATCACGATCGTGGAGGACGTGGTGGCGGTCATCATGCTGACGCTTCTCGTCAGCCACGAGACGGGCGGCGGCGGCGTGGGCGGCGTGGTGGGAGTCCTCGGTGCGTTTGTGGTGCTGCTGATCGGCGGCGGCCTGCTCCTGATGCCGCGCCTGCTGCGGCGTCTGGAGGCGAAGGGCGACCCGGAAATCCAGACGGTGGTGGTGGCCGGGTTGTTGCTGATCATGGCATTCCTGACGATCAAGGCCGGCTATTCGCTGGCGCTGGGTGCGTTCTTGTTCGGGGCCGTGGTTGCCGAGATGCGGCAGAAAAACGCCATCGAAAAATCGTTCGAGAGCATCCGTTATCTGTTCAGCAGCGTGTTTTTCGTCTCGATCGGCATGATGATCAACCTCGAGCAGCTCAAGGAGGTGTGGCTGACGGTGCTGATCCTGTGCACCTTTTCGCTCGTGTTCCGGCCCATCGCCTGCGGGTTCGCGCTCATCCTCGTGGGCATCTCTCCGCGGGAGGCCCGGCGCGGCGGCCTGTTGCTGACGCCGCTGGGCGAGTTTACGTTCATCATCGCGGCGGCCGGCATCGGCGCGTCGATCCTGCCGAGCACGTTTTATCCGCTGGCGGTGTCGCTCTCCGTGCTCACGGTGCTGGTGACGCCGATCCTCAACCGTTACGCGGAGCCGATCCTGAAATTTGCCGACTGGGTGGAGCCGCGGTGGGTGACACGCGCCATCACGGCCTATCACGGCTGGCTGAAACAGCTCCAGTCGCGCCCGTCGCCCGCGCTGGCGTGGAAACTGATCCGGGGCCGCGCCTTCCAGGTGGGCATCGAGGTGATGTTCGTTTCCGGGCTCCTGATCTTTTCCGGACAGATCCTCGCCGCGCTGGAAAAGTCGGTGGTCTCGGAATGGCTTTCCGAACGGACGTTCCGTTACGTCTTCTGGAGCGTGATCGGCATCGCGGTGCTGGTGCCGCTGGTGGCGGTGTGGCGCAATCTTTCCGCGATGGCGCTGATCCTTGCCGAGGCGCTCGGTGGCACGGGAAGCGACCGCAGCCTGCCCAAGCGCGTGCTCGAGCACGGTTTCAAGGGCGCCGCCGGGCTGGGCATGCTGTACTGGCTGTACGCCATCCTGCCGGTTGCGGCGCTGCCGGGCTGGGGCTGGGCGGTCATTGCCTGCGTCGCGGTGGTGCTGGCGGTGGTGTTTTCCAACCGGCTCATCTACTGGCACAGTTCGTGGGAACATTCCGTGCAGGAAGTGCTGGCGGAGGATTCGCGCCGGCCCGAGGAGGTGCGTGCGGATGCCCGCGTGGCGCTGGACGAGAGCCTGGGCGCCTGGAAGCTGCGGCTGGAGGAATGCGTGGTGCCCGACGCCGCGAGCTACGCGGGTCACACCCTGGCGCAGCTCTCCATCCCGGCGCGCTTCGGCTGCTCGGTGCTGGAAGTGGAGCGCAACGGCCACCTGATCACCGGGGCGGGGCCGGACCTGCGGCTCTATCCCGGCGACAAGATCCTGCTGCTGGGCGCGCGCGAATCGCTCGATGCGGTGCATGTGTTTTTGCAGGCGCGCAAACCGCACGCATCTGCCGACGACGAGTTTGGCGGTTCCGTGCTGGAGACATGCGTAGTGCCGACGACGTTACGGGGAGGGCGGACGTTGGCCGAATGGCAGTTCGCGCGGGATACGGGCGTGCGCATCGCGGGTATCCGGCGGGGGGGCGAGCAGATCCTCACCCCGGGCGGTTCGCAGACGCTGGAGCCGGGAGACGACCTGCTGGTGGTCGGCTCGTTGGGCGAGTTGCGGGCGTTCCGCCAATGGCTGAAAAGTGCGGCCAGCCCGGCTCCGGTTGCCGAAGCCGGAGGCGCGACGGAAGTGGCGACTGCCGGTTAGGGAGTGTGGAGAGGCACGGCCAGGCCGGCGCGGGTTGATCCGGAGAGCTTCCTGCTGTCCGGGCCAACTTCGGCTTGCCGCCGCCGCCCGCACATGGCCTCTTTGTCGGCGTGCCGTAGGGCACCTGCCAAGATGCACCCGTAGCTCAGTTGGATAGAGCATCCGCCTTCTAAGCGGATGGTCGTGGGTTCGAGTCCCGCCGGGTGCGCCAGGGTTTTTCAGACCAAGCCACATCACGCTTCCTCCTTTTTTGGAAAAACAGTCACATCGGAAAAGGAAGAAACGCGCCCAGCGTTTCATAAATCAGCTGGCAGGCGGCGGCGCGCGGAAGAGGTTCGGAGCAGCGCAGACCGAGAGCGCGCTTGGCGGATTCGAGGGGATGTGTCGCCAGGTTACGCCCGCGAAGGATTGTCCGCAGTTTTGCGGCAAATTCGGCCAAGGTGACGATGGTGGATGATTCCGGATCGTCCGCGGGCAAGGCATGGACGACCGTAGAGGCGGCAAGGGAAGCGTCGTGTGCACCGGCTCCGGCGAGAAGACTTTCGAACGACTTCACCCAGCAGGTCGCCGTGGCCGGGGTCAGCGGTGCATGGGGGCGGGCATCGTAGGTGGCAAAAAATCCCTTCGTTCCGAGGTATTGCACGGCGGGTATCCACGGTTCGGGCGAGGCAGGGTCCACGTCGTTGAAAAACGAGATCATCACGCGGCGGTCGGCGAGTCCGCGCAGGAGCTGATCGGGATCGAGTGCGGCGGGGGTGGTGTCATGTTTTTGCGCGAGCGCGGCGGCGAGGCCGGCGGCCTCACCGGTTTGCATCCAGACGGGTTCGAGGCGTATTGGTCCCCAACCTACATGCGAGGCGGAGAGCGCGACGGGAACGAGGAGATTGTCCAGACCTTGGGGCAGTAGCGTGCGGTAGGGGACTTGCGCAGGGCGCGATTCTTCGGCGAGGAAAAAAATGCCGTCGGGATGCGCTCCGGGACCGGAACTGCGTTCGAGGCAGGCAACAGAATCGATTGGCCAGTCGGTGGTAGCGATGCTGTCGGGGTGAACCGGCGTGCGTGCGTTGGCATGGATGCGGGCCAGGGCGGGAACGGGAAGCGCGTCATGCTCGGTGAACACGTAACGGCCGACGAGTCGGCGGGCTTCGCGGACGTAGATTTCGTAGGGGAGGTTTTGGTTGTCGATGAACTCGTCGGCGGCAAGGCCGTAGTCTTTCCAGTAGTCGCGGTCGCATTCGCGGGCGGCGGGATCGTTTTGGTAAAACCAGAGGAGGCTCAACATGGTGTCGAGGTAGTGGCGCGAGATGCGTTCGCGTTCGGGCCAGTCGGCGGCGGGGTATGCGTTGTGCGGACCGATGAGGCGTCCGCCGTTCCAGCCGATTTTTTCGTTGGGGATGTTGGGAACGACGTTGGGGCGGTCGGCAATGACGTTGGGCAGGCTGGGGACGTAGCTGCCGTTGCCGGCTTTTTTGTGGGCGTCGGGGTCGTAGTTTTTGGGTTTTTCGATGGGGATGCGGTTGGCCGGATTTTTGGTGAGAATGAGTCGGTAGTTGTAGGCCATGACAGCGGAGTCGCCTTCGCCGGTGCTGTCTGGCTGGCGGAGGGGGCCGGTGGCGTGGGGGAAGCTGCGGAGGTTGAGGCGTCCGGCGACAGCGTCTTGCGGGAAACGGGTATGTTCGGGTGTGTGCGGGCGTTCCGTGGAGTAGATGACGCCGGCGTGGGGTTCGTTGTAGTGGGAGCGCGGTTCGCGTCCGATCTGACAGGGCGCGCCCGCGGCGGCGGCGAGGTCGCCTTCATAGGTGGCGTCGGCAAAGGCGTGGGCGGTGATGCGGAGATTCTGTGGCGCGGGCGTCTCGCCCGCACCACTTTTCGGATGTAGTTCTGTTATCGTTACAGAGACGAGGTGCGTGTTTTTGCGTTCGGCATCGGATACGTAAAAACCTTTGAGCACGGTAAGATTTTTTTCACGGGCGACCATTTGCTCGAAGAGCATTTCGGCGACGCGAGGTTCGACCTTGGGGCGTTCGATGTGCGCGCGGCTGTCGGGATTGGGCAGTGCGGCGCGGTGTTGCGGCGAGTTTTCGCCGTAGGTGTTGCGGTAGTATTCGGCGGCTCCTGTAATCATCTCGGCATAGAGCGGGGACCGCAGGTAATCACATGGCGTTTCCCAACCGCCCGCACCGCTGGTGATGAAGCCGCCGAGGTGTTGCGTGTGATTGACGAGCACGACGCGCAATCCTTCACGAGCGGCGCGAACGGCGCAGGCGATGCCGCCAGGCGTGCCGCCGATAACGGCGAGGTCGCAAGACTCGGTAATCCTTTCGGGTTTCATACTATTCATGATCAGATTTATTGGACATGGTCATTCCGGGCATTCCAGATAACCGACAGGCGTTGTGCTAGTAGATGCCCCATCACGGCATGGCCGGAGGGTGAAGGGTGCAGCAGGTCGGTCGAAAGGAGCGTGATATCGGGGAGCAGGTCAGCTCCTTCGATGATGTGAAGATCAGGATCACCAGCGTTGGCGACGAGTTCTCGAAGAGCAGCGTCGAAACCGCGCATGCGCTCAAAAATCTCATTTACGCCACGGGCATGGTGAGAACCGTTGCGGAAGCAAGTGATGAGCACAACCGGCTTGTCCGGATGTCCGGCACGCAGCGTCCGGATGAAGACTCCGGCCCGGCGTCTGAAGTCGTCGAGGGTGAAACAATGCCGCATGTTTACGCCCAGTTCAGCGGTAATGATGCGGATATTTTTTCCCGATACGAAATATGCCGCCGCCTCGGGTTCGATATGGCAGGCACCGGCCAGACCTTTGCCGAAAACATCCCAGTGAAGAAGGCGCGCGGCGTGATAGATGTAGCCGGCATGGTGTGCGTGAGTGATCGACGATCCGTAGGCCAGCCAACTCATTGACGGCTTTTCATTGGCGGCGGGGGGACGAACAGGATGGCCGAAGGTTTCTATGTGGTGGAACAGATAAGAGCCGCGTCCTGGTATGATGCGCCATACGCGAGGAGAAAAGCCCCCGGAGTTCAGGGCGTCGTCGGTCGCTTCCGCCATGCGTTCGGACGGAGTGAGATGAAGCGTGGTCGGGACTCCTTTGGGAAGGCGGTGGGCAGGCTGCATGAAGGGTGCCCGTTGCAGAAATGATCCCTGGAACACCGCAACCTCGCCATCGGCTTCCTCGCACGAAAGCGTGAGGAAAACATTGGTTGCGGGAGTGACAAAGCGGAGTTCCATGCCGCATGAGTCCGAGGCCACCATGCGACCGTGTTCGTTCAGGGCATGGCGGACTGTGACCGGATAACGCGGGAGTTGCCAGCCGTTGGCCCGGGCCTCGGGAAAGGCGTTGTGAAATTCGATATCAGGGAGCGTGGTCATCGATGTCGTGGGATGGTGAGGACGCAGACGGCTACGCGGGCATCAAAGAGACTCCCTGTTGTTCGAGAAATTCCTTAAGCGAGTTTACCGCGAGACTGGTAAGTGAACGATTGTGACGGCGGGCCAAGCTCAACGCGAAGCCGGCGCTTTCGCCGATGTGCATCCAGACGGGTTCCAGACGAATGGTGCCCCAGCCGACGTGGCTGGCGGAGAGGCAGGTGGTGACGAGAAGGTTGTCGAACTCGTGCGGGAGCAGGCATCGGAAGGGGATTTGCGCGGGACGGGTTTCGGCGGCGAGTAGCAGTTTGCCCTCGTGGTCGCTGCCGGGGACGGTGGCCGTGGTGCAGGCGTGGGAATCGAGCGGCCATTCGGTGAAGGCGATGGCATCGTCATGCATGCGACCTTCGAGAGCGTCATGCTCGGTGAATACATAACGGCCAACGAGGCGACGGGCCTCGCGGACATACATTTCCCAGGGGAAGTGATCATTGTCGCTAAACTCGTCGCGCGGCAGTCCCCAGCGGCGGGCTTCGTCGCGGATGCCGACGGGCACTTCGGTGTCGTTTTGCAGGAACCAGAGGAGACCGAGCGCGAGGTCGCGGTGGCGCTCCGCGATGGTCTGGCGCACGGGCCAGTTTGCGTCGGGGTAGCCGTGATTGCCACCGATGAGGAGCGGGGCGTTCCAGCTTGTTTTGTGATTGGGGAGTCGGTTGGTGAAACGCCAGCGGTCGCGCAGATCGAGGAAAATGTCGCGTTCGTAGCGCGCGGGTTTTTCGACGGGAATCGAGTTGGCCGGGTCGCAGGTGAGACAGACGCGGAAGTTGTAGGCTTGAATGGCGCGGTCGCCTTCGCCCGTGCTGCCGGGAAGCAGCGGGCCGCTCGTCAGCGGGAAATGGCGAAGGACGGGAGGGGGCGAGGAAGACGTGTCGGGCGCAGGTGGATGCGGGAGAGTTTTGGTGTAAATGAGTCCGGCGTGGGGTTCGTTGTAGTGAGCGCGGCTTTCGCGTCCGGTGGTCATTGTTGCACCTGCGAGCGCGGCGAGGTCGCCTTCGTAGGAGGCATCGACGAAGGTTAAGGCGATAATTGTCTGATGCGGGGTGGGCGGGGTGCGATTTTCAGAAAGGGGGGCAATGGTAACGGCGTGGATTAGCCGATTGTTACTCAAGGTATATTCAACGGAAACCGGGATTTTCCCGCGAATGAGTGTGATGTTGTCTTCGGCAGCAACGAGAGATTCGAAGGTGGATTCCGCCATATGAGGTTCATAGCCATGGGAACCAGATGGATAGTTCCCTTTAATGCGTTGGCGGATTTTGTCGAAGAGAGGGGATCGGGAGCCGTCATACAGTGTATCGAAAACTCCGAGACCGTTGCTCATCATTCCTCCGATGTGATGGTGGTGATGGACGAGCACGACGCGAAGTCCTTCGCGCGCGGAACGGATGGCGCAAGTTAAGCCGCCGGGTGTGGCACCAAAAATGAGTAAATCCGTGGTAATTGAGATCGGATTGGCAGGGGTCACGACGTGAGTGCAGCAGAAACGGGAATAGCGCTGCTGGACGATTGTTGTTGGTCGCAAATGAAGGTGGTTTCCTTCCACTGGGGCCAAGTGGCGTCGAGTTCGGCATGGAGCCGTGGAATATCGGATACAGGAACAGTGGCAAGCGGGAGGCGCATGGGGCCGAGATCAAGATCGAGTGCGAGGGCGGCGGCTTTGAGAGCGGCGAGTCCACCGAATCGTCCAAAGATCGAAATGCAGTCGATGAGCATGTCTTGCGCCCGCCGGGCTTCGTCAAGTTGACCATCATCCCAACACTGGAGGACTTGGCGGAGGAGCGGGCAGAGGATATTATAGGAGCCGCCAATGAAGCCACGCGCGCCCATGGCAAGCGCACCGAGAGACATTTCATCCTTGCCGTAGAGGACGGCGTAACGGCCTCCGTCGAAACGGAGAGCGCGACTGTAATCCATGAGATCAGCGTCGGTATATTTGATGCCGCCGAGCGTCGGGATCTTTTTCTGTGCTGCGGCGAGGAAATCGACGGCTTTGATTTTCAGTCCGGGCGAGGCGGAGTTGTGGTAGTAGTAAAACGGCAGCGCAGGCGCGGCGGCAGCAATGGCGGCAAAGTGTGCGACGAGCGCGTTCATGTCGCGCGCGGCGTAGGGCGAGGGTGTGACGGACGACACGCCACTCGCGCCGATTGCCTGCGCATGGCGTGCGAGGTCAATGGCGTCCATCGGACTGCCTGAGCCGACGTGGACGATCATGGGAACGTCGGCAGGGAGGATGTCGCGCCAGGCTTCAGCGATTTGTTTGCGTTCGGCGACAGTGAGGAGCTGGCCTTCGCCCGTGCCACCGCAGAGATAGAATCCTTGGGCACCGCGGCGACGAAGAATGTCTGCCTGGCGACTGATGAGCGCAGTGTTGAGCGTGCCATCAGCATGCAGCGGCGTGAGCGGAGCGACCATTCGGATGTCGAGTGTGTTCATTGGGAAAAGTGTTTGGTGATGGTTTAGCCGAAGGGAATCTCGGCGATGCGGGCGCACATGAGGTGCGACGCTTCAGGGCCACCGAAGCTGCGAGTGTGGTTGTGCAGGAAGTTGTAGCCGCTGTAGAAAAGCCACCAGGCGTTGTCGTGGCGGACGAGACTGCGGGCTGGCATAATGATACAACAATCGGCTTCGCCCTCGCGACCGCGCGGGAGCCAGGGCGTATTCCGGTAGGGTCGCCGCCAGGTGACGCCGTCATCCGAAAAACAAAGCTCCACGTCGATGGTCTGCGCGGCGCAACGGTAGTGGCCGAGCAAGCCCACCCTGCCGCGGTCCGTGTGCGTGACCGTGAGATAATAGAACTGGAGATCAGCCGGGTCGGAGGCGTCGGGCCGGATCTCGCCGACCGGGCCGTTCCATGTCAGCCCGTCGGCGCTGACGAAACGACGGATGAACCGTCGGTAACCGACGGCGTTGTCATAGGCGACATAGCCGGGGTCATTTTTGCCGCCCGGCATCGGCTCGACGACGGCGGTGTAGGCTTCGAAGCTGCCGTCAGGGAGCTGATAGACGGTGGTGGCGTCGTTGACGACTTCGTGCGGAAGCGCGGCGGGTTCGTTGGCGGGCCGCTCCGCGTGGAGGTTGCCCGCGACGGTGAGGCCGTGCGGCACGTCGTTGGGCGCGACGGCACGGTCGTGCGGGTGGTAGAAGCAGGCGCGGTGTGGGTTGATCACCATGTAGTGGCGACCGTCCGCACTGTCGGCTGCGAGGTAGCGAGTGACACCAGGAAATCGGGTCCAAAAGTAAATGCGATGGGCGCCGTCCTTGAGCCGGAGATGCTGGGGCTGGCGCGGATTCCATCCATCGGGGAAATTGCCGACCGAAAACGGCGCGGCGGTATCCGCCGGACCGGAGGAAAGGACGGCGCGCGTGTGCCGCATGGCCGCCGGCTCGCGCACGGGTCCGTCGGCGAAACAGATGTTGCGGCCGCCGTTCTCCTGGATGTCGAACCAGAGACGCCACTCGTCGCCGCTCCCGGCCGGCTCCGCATCGGCGCTGAAGTTGATGATGCGGCCGGGAATGGTCTCGGGAGAGATGATGTTTCCGAATTTTTCCCAAGCGGATGGAGAGAATGAGGACATCGGGTTTACGAACGAAGCGACGCGCGCCGGCGGCGCAGGCGGCAGGCGGGGACGGCCGCGCACAGGGCGATCAGCAGAACCACCGCCGAAGGCTCGGGAATGGCGACCGCCAGCAATCCGTCGCCGCTGAAGATGTTGCCGCCGAAGATGTCGTTGAGCTGGCTGGCGGTGTAAATGCCGGCGGTGGCGCTGACACTGGTGGTCTCGTTGGTCAGCGCGCCGATGAACTCGGTGCCGGCGAAACTCAGATCGACCGTGGAGTTGTTGGTGAAGAAAAGCGTGGCGGCGTCCGCGATGGACGCGGCGTTGCCCAGGAAGAGCGTGGCGGTCTGCACCCGGACGTTGCCGGTGCCGAAGTTGCCGGTGATGCCGGTCGCCATGATTCCCGCCTGGACTTCGGTGCCCCCGGTGTAGGTGTTGCTCCCGGTAAGGATCTGCTCGGCGGCTCCGGTCTTTTGGATGGCCAGGGTCGCATTGACGCCATCGGCGACGAGGCCGCCGTAGCTCGTGCTGCCGCTGGCCGCGTTGAGGGTGAGGACGCCATTTACGATAACGTCTGGGGTCGCATGCGTCTTCGTCTGCACCGTGCCGGAGGCACCGGCGAGGCTGGCCGCGGTGATACCGGTGGTCAGCGATCCGCTGGGCGTGGTGGCCGAGGTCGCATTCATCTGCGCGATGTTGAGCGTGCCTCCGTTGAGCGTGATGGTGTTCAAGGTGGCACTGGGCGTGCCCAGCCCGCTGCCGGTGCCGCTTCGCACGTTCAGGTTGAGCGTTGAGTTTGCGGCGATGGTGGTCGCGCCGGTGACGTTAAGGGACCGCAGGCGACCGGCCGCGCCGTAAATGGCTTCGCCAAAATTCAGCGTGCCGCCTTGCAGATCGATGCCGCCGATGACGAGGCCTAGAGTGAAATTGTTATCGCTTGTATGGCCACGGAAGGTCAGCGCGGCGCTACCTGATTTTGTCAGGGTGCCGTTGATGTTATAGGTGTAGGTGCCGGAGCCAGCGCGCCACAGCCAGTCTTGGTCAAGGGCAACGTTGAAATGGCGCACATGGCGGTTTACGTTGATGAGAACATCACCGTAACCCGATGGAGTGACGATGTCGTCGGTGGTGTCGGAGCTGGTCGACGATGGGGCCACGTTGCCCGCCCAGTTGGTGCCGGCGTTATAAGCGGCTCCGACTGAAGCGGTCCACTGGAAGTCCGCCGCCCGTCCGACGGTGGTTCCTGATACGAGAACCGAGGCAAGGGCGACAATGGGAGCCGCCCGATGGATATATGGTGTTTTCATGGTATGCGTTGATTTGGGATTGGGATGCCGGGGCCGGGATTCACAGTCGCTGGAGTATGCGGTATCTTTCCTTCATGACGGCTGAATGCTCAGGGCTTAACTTCAAGCTGGGTGATCGAATAAGGCTCGATTTTGATTTCGATTCGGCCGCCTTCGACTCGCGTGTTGCCGCTCGACTCAATCGGCGGCCGGGGCAATCCGGCCAGTTCCGGCCAGCGAATGCCACCGATCCGGACCACACCCCGGTCGCCCCAGGATGAAACATCCAGCGTCAAGGGCCGCGCCACCGCGCCGCGATTGACCAAAGTGACCAGCAGGTGCGCGCCGTCCTGGGAGGCGAGCAGGTCGAAGAGGGGGCGTTGCGAGGCGGCGGCGGGCGCGGTGATCCCGGTGGCGAGCATGTTGAGACCGGCGTGGCGGGAGAGTTGCTTCATGGCGTGGCCCGAGGGGCGCACCACGTAGCGGTCCCGGTAGATGTGTTGCTCCGGCAGGCCGGCGGGCGGCGTCTCGCTTTTTTTCCAGATACGGAAGCGACCGGTCTTCTCGTCAAAATACTGGTCGTAGGAAATCATGCCAAAAAAGGGCGACTCCAGATCGTGGAATGTGAGGTTGTCCATGTCGGGAACCTTCATGCCTTCCATCCAGTTGGCGGCGAAGAGCAGGCCGTGGGCGGGGGTGTGGATCACGTTGTGATTCCAGGTGTGATACTTGAAGACGCTGGTCTCGTTGCCCGACATCCTGATCTTGTCGAAGCCGGCCGAGCGGATAAGCTTCAGGTGCGCCTGGGTGTTCATCGCCCAGTTGAGGGTGCCGCAGATGAAGCGTTCGAGGTCGCGTTCGCCGCCTTTTTCGGGACGCCAGTGGTTGCCCCACGGGTAGTGGGCGGAGAGGTAGTCAACGTGATCGATGACGCCGTTCTTCGCCAGTTCCCGGCACAACTCGACGGTCCACTTGTTGCCGGTGACGGTGATGACGGCGTCGGGGTTGTAGGCTTTGATGACGGGGATGAACGCGCCGGCGATGGCCGCGTAGTTTTCGACGCTCAGCAGCGAAAAATCCTCGTTGCCGATCTCCCAGTAATGGATCGCGCCGGGGGGCAGGGTCGCCACGAAGCGTTCGAACGCGGCCTTGGCCTCGGGCACGCGGTTTTCCCCGTAGAGGGCCGGGTTTTCCGCTTTTCGGCGGTTGTCGGTGATCGGGCGAATCTCGCCGTCGGCGTCCTGAAAGAACTGGGTGTTGACCTGAAAGTTCATCTCGAAGCCGTAGGAGAGGCAAAAATCGAGCACGTCATTGAAACGTGGATACCACATGTCGCCATAGTAGGCGCGGCGTCCGGGGAACGCCTTGATCAGCTTCGCCAGGGCCTCGGGACCCTCGGTAAAATACTGGTGGGTGGGCATACCGCCGGGGAAGCGGAGCACGCGCACGCCGGATTCATGGAGCGCGGCGGCGAATTCGCGGCGGCGGCTGTCGGGGTCGCTCTCCGGCAGGGTGCCCTTGTAAATGCCCGCATAGCGGAACTCGGCGTTCAGGCCGAAGAGTTGTTCGGAGAGATGGGGCTTGGCGACGGCGGAGGTGATGACGGCTTCGATCGGGCTGGCCTCGGCCAGCATCTCCAGGACGGTGGGACGCGCCGTCACGATGATGCGGTCGAACTCGGCGTTGCCCGCCGCCTTGAACAGGCCGCACTCGACGCGGAAGGCGACGGCCCCGGGCGGCAGGGTGAAGGAGAGTTCATGGCTGTCCCAATTGCCGTCCTTGATGCGCTCGATCTCCTGCCACTGGTTGAGCGTTTCCTTGACGCGGAGCAGGTGCCCGTCGGCGGTGCGTCCGAGCGTTTGGCCGTCGGCGTCGAGGAAGCTGACCATCACGCCCGCGCCGCCCTGGTCGTCGCTCAGCACCTTGTGTCGGAGCCAGTAGGTGACGCGGTAGCTGCGCGAGGGTTCGGCGGGGTCAACCCGCACGGTCTGCGCCAGAAAATTCTCCGCCTGGCGCAGCCCGGCGGGCACCGTGACGGAGAGGAGGCTGGCGGATTCGAAGCCACCGGGGACGATCCTGGCCTCGACGTCAGGACGGACGTGCGGGATGTAGTGGCTGGCGCCGTCTTCGAAGTCTCCGTTTTTGAGGAGATTGTCCGGCAGCAGGTCGAACTTCGCGGCGAGCGCCGGGTCGGCGGGAACCTGTCCGGAGACGGAGCAGGCCAGCGGGAGCACGGCGAGCAGCGCGGAGCGGAGGAGGCACGAGGCCCGGGAGGACAAGGGACGGCGAACGGACATGAATGCGGTGGTGAGGGTGGTTACGTGCTCAGTTGAGCGGGAGAGTCAGGTGGCTGAACGAGTAGCCGGGGGCCCGGACGGTGAGGGTGTTTTGGGCGAGCGTCGCGGCGCTCCCGAATTCGACATGCTCGGGCGTGCCGAGGGAGGGGGCGGCGAGGGTTTTCCAGCGGACCGTTTCGGCGTCCCCGCTCCGGAGACGGCCTTCGAGGCCGTTCAGGCGAATCTCGTGGGTCTGGCCGACGCCGCTCTCGTTGGCGACGCTGACGAGCAGCGAGTCGGGCCGCTGCGAGACGACCACGGCGTGGTCGGCGTGGAGAATCTGCCCGGTCGCGTGGCGGTGCATGACGGCCATGACCTTTCCGTCGAGCGGCAGGACGTAGCGGTGGCCCTCGGGGTTGTCCGCCATGTAGTAAATCCGCGCAAACCAGGTGCCGTGGCCGTAGCCGTTGCGGATGAGGTCGTGAAACACGATGTGGTTGAAGCGGGTGATGAGTTCGGGCCAGACGGCGGCCTCACCGAGCGCACGGCCCATGGAGTGTTCGAGCGGGATGCCGGTGATGCCTCGTTTGCCGCCTTGGGTGATGTTGTATTCGGTGAGGGAGAGGCGGGTGTTCACGAGGCCGGCCTCGGCGAGGCGCCGCCGCCAACTGTTGTGCATTTGGCGGAGATTGCCCCACGCGGCGATGGTGGCCTTGTAGAGGTTTTCGCCGGTGTCGCGCGGACCGCCGCCGCCGCCGGTGAGATACATGTGGGTGGAGGCCTCGGCCATGTCACCCATGCCGTTTTTGACGAGTTCGGCAAAAACGGCGTCGGCCCAGGAGTGGTCGCGCCAGGTGTCACCGTCGGCGCAGAAGGCGAAGCGTGCGTCGGGCGTGACCGCGCGAATGGCATCGTAAAAGGAGCGGCATTGGCGGACGTAGGTGGCGGGCCTGAATTTACTGCGGTCCTCGTTGCCGAATTCCCAGAGGACGTCGATGCCGAGCGCCCTGGCCTTGAGCGCCAGCCGGGCGGCGTGGGCGGTGGCCGCGCTCATAAAGGAGGCGTCCACGTCCTTCATCTCCGGCGCGATGTCGATGGCGTCGGCGCCGCCATCCAGTGACTGCGCGATCTGCTCGGCGGAGAGGGAGGAGTCCTTCACCCGCCGGTCGAAGGGCGCGAGCTTGTAGGCGCGGTCGGTCGCGGCATCATACCAGGTGCCGATGTTCAACTGGTAGATGGCGGTGACGCCGAGTTCCTTGCAGATGCCGAGAAAGTAGTCGTCGTTGGACCAGCGGTATTCCGCCGCCCTCGGGCCCCTGGCGAAGTAGGGGGCTTTGTCCATCTTGGCGAAGGCGGCGATGGATTTGGGCGAGATGTCGCTATACCAGTAAACCCAACTGCCGCCGGGGAAGCGCAGCGAGGAGGGGTTGAGCGAGCGCAGGGTCGAGACGAGCTCGGCGCGGCGGGCGGGGTCAGTCATGCCGTCGGAGTAGCCGCGCTCGAAGTAGGCGATCTGGTAGCCGTTGGCGTTGGGATTGGCCGCCCTGACCGCACCCGGTACCAGATCAACTCCCACCCTCTTCAGGTTGGACACCTTGGGTGTTAGCGGCGCATCGGAAGATGCCCGGGCCGAGACAATATCGAAATGGCCCGAGATGCCCGCAGTCAGGGACAGCTTGTTGACGCTGTTGAGATTTTTGACGGGGACATTTCCCGCGAGCGTCTGGCCATTGACCAACAGCCGAAAGCTTTCGGGGGTCGTCTTGACGAACTGGACACGCACCGTCGCATCCGAAGAAATCGGCGCCTTGATGTAGCGCTTCCAGTCGTTCCAGCGGCCGTCATCCCCGGAGGTCCACGCATATTCCTTCGACGGGCGAATCAGGATGGCCACATAGGCATGGCTGGCCAGATCCTCAACCCGCAGCATAATCCGGCCGTCCCAATCCGGGGATGGTTGGATGACCACTTCCAGATCGGTCGGATAAGGGGGCACGTTGAAGAGCCGCTCCACACCCACGTTGGTCTTCTTTTCATTGCCCGATATACGCAGGCGCCCGTCCACCACCTCGGATCGGTCGCGAGGGCGCACGGCCAGTCCGCCCTGGTCCCGGTTGTCGAAGTTCTTTGCCTCCCACGTGGGATCGTCCGGGGATTTCTGAGCGATTGAAAACGGAGCAGGAAAAATCAGCAACCAACAGCAAAAGAAAAAAAGATGACGGATGGAATGGTTCATTCGTTTATATATCATGAAATAGGGGTCGATCATGGTGGGGCAGTCCTGAAGGTGCGGCACCTCCGATTGCGGAACAGTCGCACGGAGAACCATGATCACCTGAACGCATAGGGTTGCCTATAGTCTGCCGGCATCAATTTGACATGGCCGTCGACAAACAGGTAGTTCCGTCTCAGATCATGATTGCTTGGCTCTTGATCCCACATGAGAGGGGCTTGTGAAAGCGGGACCGGATTAAGAGCCCCTTCCCAAGCGGGGGTGCCGCTCAGCATGGGGTCGGTGATCTGCTGCCCGCGATATTGAAACTGAAAATCATAACTGCTCCCATGATACGGTGCCGCGAAACCTCTGGTGAGAGATATATTGTCCCGCGGGCACTTCCAGAGTTCTATGGGATTGGGATTCGTATTGCCCCACCGGTAGCGTGTCGCATCGTTTCCGACAATATACGGATTAAGCAGCGGCACCAGCTTGCGAATGTTATCATAGAAACTTGGCGTTCCAGTGAAATCCGGGATTCTATTCTTGTTGTCATTTGCATAGAGAGCAAAAGCCGTCCCCAGGCTGCGGAGATTGGTAATGCACTTGGCCTGAGCCGCCGATTTGCGCGCCATGCCTGCCACCGGAATGATTATGGCCGCCAGAATGCCGATGATGACTATCACGGTGAGTAACTCGATCAGGGTAAAACCTCGAAAAGCGTCGGCACCGGCTGACGATGTGGCACGTGGAGAAGGCGGGAGGAGTGATGGGGATATTTTCATCGGGTCATGAAGTTGGCAAAGATTGGAGCCGTTCGATACTTTCCAAAAGAGCAATTGCGTGGTATCTGGAAGATACCATGAAAACCGCGGCAACCTCCCGTGTCATCCCCCCTTCACCCCGTCGTCCCTGGCAATCGCTGTCATCGCAGATCGCTGAGCATTTGCGCGAACGGCTGCGGGATGGGGAGTGGAAGGGGCAACTGCCCGGCGAGCGCGTGCTGGCGGAGCAGCTCGGGGTGAGCCGGCGGACGGTGCGGGCCGCCCTGGAGGAACTGTCGCAGGACGGCTGGCTGGCGGAACGCAGCCGGCAGGGCACGCAACTGCGCAAAAAACGCAGGCGCGGTGCCGGCGCTGGCGAAAGCCCGCGGTCGGTGGGACTGTTGCTGCCGGTGGAAATGGACGAGCTGCGCCACCGCACCATCCTCTGGATCGACGACGTGCGGCGCATCCTCTACGGACGGCAGGTCGGGATGCATGTTTACCAGAAAGGATTCGCAACGAGCGTGGCGACGATGGCGTTTTTCCGGAAACTTACAACGACGGTGCGGCACGATTGCTGGGTATTGCCGTATTCGAGCCCCGCCATGCAGCAGTGGTGCGTCGTCAACCGGGTGCCGGCGGTCATCGTCGGCACACTACACGAAAAAGGGAGTCTGCCCAATGTGGATCTCAACTACCGCGCGGCCTGTCAGCATGCGGCGACCCAGTTGCTGAGAATCGGACATCGTCAGGTCGTCATTGTGCTCGACCGGCAGGAGCGGGGCGGCGATGTCGAGAGCCGGCTCGGTTTCTTCGAAGGCGTGGAAAAGGCGGGAAATACGGGAAAGGCGAGAGTAACGGGTGGTGATGACGCGGCGGTCGCCAGCGTGGCGTACCACGACGGAACGGTGGCCGATCTGTGTCGGCTGGCGGATCGTTTGCTGGCCCGGAAACCGCGTCCGACAGCGTGGCTGATCGCGTCGCCGGCGTGTTTTCTGACGGTGATCATGCATCTGCTGCACCGGGGCGTGCGGGTGCCGGAGGAGGTGTCGCTGGTTTGTCGTGACGCCGACCCCTGGCTGGCCAGCGGAGTCCCGGAGCCCACGCGCTACGTGTTCGACATCCGCTCGCTTGCCCGGCAGGTGGCGCGTCTGGCGCAGAAGGTTGCCAGCGGTCATGCGGTCGTGGAGTCGGTGGAGATCATCCCCGACCTGGCGCCGGGGAAGACGCTGGCGCCTCCGGCAGGTGCGGAAGCCACCGGTTGAGCCCGGTCGCGAGCGCGCCGGGCATGGCGCGTGTATTAGCACGGCTCCGGCGGCCTGCCTGGTTTACTGATACCTGGCGGACGACTCGCGCAGGCGCTTGCTTGCCGGAGCGGCGGGGTTTCGTTGGCGCCAACGTTATGGACGATCTCACCGCCGCCCGCGCCACGATGGCGTTTTCACTGGGCTTTCACATCATCTTCGCCGCGATCGGCATGACGATGCCGCTGTTCATGTCGGCGGCGCACTACCGGTTTCTCAAAACGAAAGATGCCGCGTGGCTCGAACTCACCCGGATGTGGATGAAGGGCGTGGCCATCCTCTTCGCCGTCGGCGCGGTGTCGGGCACGGTGCTTTCCTTCGAACTCGGGTTGCTCTGGCCCGGTTTCATGCAACATGCCGGGCCGATCATCGGCATGCCGTTTTCATGGGAAGGGACGGCGTTTTTCCTGGAGGCGGTTGCGATCGGGTTGTTTCTCTACGGCTGGAAACGGATGAAACCGTGGGTCCACTGGGCAACCGGGCTGGCAGTCGGGATCACCGGGTTTGCTTCGGGGATTTTTGTCGTGGCCGCCAATGGCTGGATGAATTCCCCGGCGGGCTTCGACTGGATCGACGGCGCGGCACACAACATCGACCCGGTGAAAGCCATGTTCAACCGGGCGTGGCTGCACCAGAGCCTGCACATGCAACTCGCCGCGCTCCAGGCGGTGGGTTTCGGCGTGGGCGGCATCCATGCATTTCTCTGGCTGCGAAGCAAGGCGCGCGGGAGCGCAGGCGAAGGGGTGTGCGGCGTCCACATGAAGGCGCTGAAAATCGCCATGACCTTTGGCGCCGTCGCTTCCATCGCGCAGCCGTTCGCAGGGCATTTTGCGGGGCAGCGTGTGGCGCAGCTCCAGCCGGCCAAGCTCGCCGCCATGGAGGGGCATTTCGAGACCGGCCGCCGTGCGCCGCTCTATATCGGAGGTATTCCTGATGTGGATACGCAGACGATGAAATGGGGGATTCCGTTGCCGGGCTTGCTGAGTTTTGTAGCTCACGACGACTTTGACGCGGAGGTCACCGGGCTGGACCAGTTCCCGCGCGAGGACTGGCCGCCGGTGGTGATCACGCATGTCGCCTTCCAGGTGATGGTCGGCATCGGCACGGCGATGGCGGCACTCGGGGTGTTGTTTTTTATATTTCTGAAAAGGCGGCGGTTTCCCGGCTGGTACCTGAAAGTGCTCGTGCTGTTCGCGCCGCTCGGAATGGTGGCGATCGAGGCGGGATGGATTGTCACCGAGGTGGGCCGGCAGCCGTGGATCGTTTACGGAATCCTGCGGACCAAGGATGCCGTCACGCCGGTGCCGGGCATGGTTTATCATTTTTATCTTTTCCTCGGACTCTACCTCGCGCTCGCGGCGGCGACGGTGTGGCTGTTCAAACGCCAGATCCAGGCCGTGCAGAGGAAATTCGAGGCGCCGGCGGCAAGCGCGGGAGGGAGGCGCTGACCATGATCGACATTCTCATCTTTTTCATCGGCGCTTCGCTGCTGTTGTACGTGCTCCTCGGCGGATCGGATTACGGGGCGGGGATTCTGGAACTCCTGCCCGCCGGACGGCTGCGCGAGGAGCAGAAGCACGTGATCAACGAGGCGATGGGGCCCGTATGGGAAGCCAATCATATCTGGCTGATTCTCGTCGTGGTGATTTTGTTCAACGGCTTCCCGACGATTTTCACGACGCTGATGGTCGCGTTACATATCCCGATGCTGGCGCTGCTGGTGGGGATCGTGGTGCGGGGCACGGCGTTTACGTTTCGCCATTACGATGCGGTGCAGGAGCCGAAGTCGCAGCGGGTGTATACGCTGCTGTTTGGCATATCGAGCCTGTGGACGGCGTTCTGGCTCGGCATCATCGCGGCGAGCCTCAACCGCGGTATCATCAATCCGGATGCGGACGAAATTTTTGAGGCTTACATCGCGCCTTGGTGGGGAGCGTATCCGCTAGCGGTCGGGTTTTTCGTGGCGTGCATCTTTGCATTTCTGGCCAACGTTTACCTGATCGACGAAACGGAAAACGCGAAGTTGAAGCGGCGGTTTGTCCGGCATGCGGCGGTGTTCAACTGTCTGGTGATCGTGGCGGGCGGGCTGGTGTTTGCGGCGTCGTCGGCGTTCGAGCGCGAGAGCCTGACGGCGGCGTTCCTGGCGCGACCGGTGCTGATGGCGGTCATGGCGCTGGCGACCTTGCTGTTCGTTGTCCTGTGGGTTTCGATACGCAGGCATCACGTGGTGCTGACGCGCCTCGTGGCGGGCGGTCAGGTGACGCTGATCCTGCTCGGCTGGTGGCTGCTCTACGCGCCCAACGCACTGATCACGGCGGAGCGTCCGCTGGGTTTTTACGCAGAGGCGGCGCCGCACGCGACGCTGGTGCAACTGGTGATCGCGTTGCTCGTCGGCAGCCTGTTCATTTTCCCGAGCCTGTTTTTCCTGCTGCGGGTTTTCAAGGTGAAGCGGGACGGGGCGGAAGAAGGGAACCACTGATGGATTTCGCCAACGGCCGAAATCTCGAGAGTGAAGCTGCGACTGATCGTCGCAGCCGGGAACTGCAGGCGTCCGCCAGAGCATTTTTTTTAAAATTGCAGCCGTACAGGATACTGAAAACAGAACCACGGATTGCACGGATTTTCACGGATAAGAAGGAAGCGGCAAGGCATGGTTTGAATCCGTGATAATCGGTGAAATCCGTGGTTAAAAAACGACTACAGCTTTATCTGAACCGCTCTGATCGCGGACCGATTTTCTGAAAAAGTAAAATGGCCTGCGATCAGCAGGCCCCGGCAGTGTGTCCCGAAGGCGATCAGCCGGAGGGGACTTTGAAGACTTCGCCTGTTGGCGAAGTCTGTTAGCGGTTCCAGAAACAACGATTACTCCTGCGGGATCTTCACCACGACGCGGCCGCGGATCTGGCCGTCGAGGAGACGGGCGGCGGCGGGGATGGCTTCGGCAAGCGGGACTTCGCTGGCGAGCAGCGCGAGTTTTTCCGGAGCGATTTCACGGGCGAGTTGTGCCCAGGCGGTTTCCTGTTCGGAGCGGGGCGTGCGCACGGCGTCGATGCCGAGCAGCGAAACATGCCGCAGGATGAAGGGCGCGACCGTTGACGGAAAATCGAGCCCTTGCGCCATGCCGCAGGCGGTGACCACGCCGCGATAACGGGCGCCGGCGCAGACGTTGGCCAGCGTGTGGCTGCCGACGGTGTCCACCGCGGCGGCCCAGCGTTCCTTTTGCAGGGGTTTGCCGGGAGCGGCGAGGACGGCGCGGTCGATGACCTCGGCGGCGCCGAGGGATTGCAGGTAGGCGGTTTCGGCGAGGCGTCCGGTCGAGGCGATCACACGGAAACCGCGCGCCGCGAGCAGCAGGACGGCAAATCCCCCGACCCCGCCGGAGGCGCCGGTGACGAGCACGTCGCCGGCGGCGGGTGTCACGCCGGCGCGTTCGAGCGCGTTGACGCAGAGCATCGCGGTGTAACCCGCCGTGCCGATGGCCATGCAGGAGGCCGGCGTCAGCGGAGCGGGGATCCGGAGGAGAAGGCTGGCGGGGACGCGCGCCTTTTGCGCAAGCCCGCCCCAGCGCGTCTCGCCGACGCCCTGGCCGTTGAGAAACACGGCGTCGCCGGGCGCGAAGGCGGGCGCGGTGCTGGTCTCGACCGTGCCGGCGAGATCGACGCCGGGCACCATCGGGAAGGTGCGGACAACGGGCGCGCGGTTATGGATGGCGAGCGCGTCCTTGTAGTTGAGGGTCGAGTACGCGACACGCACGGTGACTTCGCCCGGAGGGAGGTCGGCCTCGTCGAGGCGGGTCAGGCGGGCGGTCGTGCCGGTGTCGGTTTTTTCAATGAGAATGCCGGAAAAGGACATGCGGGAGAGCCTGGCCGGCATGTCAGGCCGTGTAAACAAAACCGGGAGGAGGCGGGGGCGGAGACGGTTGCGTCACAAAAAAACGCGCCGGAAAAAATCCGGCGCGTTGGCGGGAAGGAAGGTTGCGGGAACCGGGGAAACTCAGGCCGTGGCCTTGGTGTACTTTTCCTCGGCCGCATCCCAGTCGACGACGTTCCAGTAGGCGGCGATGTAGTCGGGACGGCGGTTCTGGTAGTTCAGGTAGTAGGCGTGCTCCCAGACATCGAGGCCGATGACGGGTTTGCCTTCGAGGCCGGCCACGGCCTTGCCCATCACGGGGCTGTCCTGGTTGGCGGTGGAGCCGACGGCGAGTTTCTTGTCGGGCGTGACGACAAGCCAGGCCCAGCCGGAGCCGAAGCGGGTGGCGGCGGCCTTGGCAAATTCTTCCTTGAACTTGTCGAAGCTGCCGAAGGTGGACTCGATGGCCGCGGCGAGCTTGCCCTTGGGGGCGCCGCCCTTGCCGGGGCCGATGCTTTTCCAGAAGAAGCTGTGGTTGGCGTGGCCGCCGCCGTTGTTGCGGACGGCAGTGCGGATGGACTCGGGAACCTTCGAAAGGTCGGAGATCAGTTCGCAAACGCAGTCGGGACCGGTGATGCTGGCCGAGGCGAGAGCGTTGTTGAGGTTGGTGATGTACGTCTGGTGATGCTTCGTGTGGTGGATCTCCATCGTTTTGGCATCGATGTGGGGAACGAGCGCATCATAAGCGTAGGCAAGTTTGGGAAGTTCGTAGGCCATGTGTAGTTAACGGGTTTTATTTTCTTTATGAAGGAAGAGAGGATTCAACGTGTTCCGGTTCCGGCGGGCGTCAACTGTCCTGCTCATGTTCTTCGCCATCTCCGGGCGCGGGACCGGTGAGCGGAAGAGCGCCGCGTTTTTGTCGGAAAAAGGCCTGGAGAAGCTCGCGGCACTCGGTTTCGAGGACGCCGCCGGCGGTGATGGCGAGGTGGTGGTTGACGCGGGGCAGGGCGTTGAGATCGGTGGCGCCGCCGAGACAGCCCATTTTGGGGTCGGGGACGGCGTAGCAGACGCGCCGGAGGCGCGACATGAGGGTGGCCCCGGAGCACATGGGGCAGGGCTCCTTGGTGACGTAGAGGGTGCAGTCTTCGAGGCGCCAGTCGCCGAGGGAGGCGGCGGCCTGGGTCAGGGCGAGCATTTCGGCGTGGGCGGTGGGATCGGCGGCGGACTCGACGCGGTTGTGGGCGGCGGCGATGACCTCGCCGTTGCGCTCGATGATGCAACCGATCGGCACTTCATCCTTGCGCCAGGCGTCGATGGCCTGATTCCAGGCGAGCGACATGAAAAAAACATCGTCCCGCGCGAGTTGCGAGGGGAAGCGTTTGTCGAAAGGACAGTCCTGGCGGGCGGGTTTGACCATGTGCGGCGGCGGGCGGGAGGAGGTGGCGGAGAGCGATGTTCGGGTCGATATCCGAGTAAGTTCTTGACCGGAGGCGTGAAGGTATGGCTTACATGTACCTTTTCCAGCTTAACTGCGCATGATCGAAACTCTTATTCGCGGCCATATGGCCAACCTGTATGTCTGACGGCAAATCGATTGAAGTTGAAGGCAAGATCGTGGCTGTCCTCCCCGGCACGATGTTCAAGGTGGAACTGGCCAACGGCCACGTGGTCCTGGCCCATATTTCGGGCAAGCTGCGCAAGAACTTCATCAAGATCGCCGCGGGCGACAGTGTGAAGATGGAAATGAGCCCCTACGACCTGGAGAAGGCGCGCATCACCTACCGCATGCGCGACACGCCGCCTCCCGGCTATCGCCAGCAGCAGGGGCCGCGCCGCCGGCGCTGAGGCCTGGCCGGGAAAGGAGCGACGGCGCATGACGGGCGACCCGGTCGATCCCCCCCTCCCCCCGGTCCCGGACGGATTGCCCGAAACCCTGGCGGAGCCGATCACGGATTTCGGCAACGCGCTCACGCTCGAGCGCGGGCGTTCGGACCGGACGCTGGAGGCTTACGAAAGCGACTTGCTACAGTGCGCGGCGTTTCTGCTGCGCAAAAAAAACGTGCGCGACTGGCGCGCGGCGACGGGCGCGGATGCGATGGACTGGCTGTATTCGCTCGACGGGTACGACTACAGCGTGGCGAGCCTGGCGCGGAAGCTGTCGGCGCTGCGGATGTTTGCCCGGCATCTCGTGCGCGAGCGGGTGCGGCCGGACGATTTTACGGAGTTGTTGCAGGGGCCGAAGCTGGTGCGGCGCGTGCCGGGCACGCTCAATGCGGAGGAGGTGTCGCGCCTGCTCGCCGCGCCGGCGGGCGGGTCGCCCCACGCGCTGCGCGATCGGGCGATCCTGGAGCTGTTTTATTCGAGCGGGCTGCGCGTCTCGGAGCTTTCGGGGCTGACCTTGCAGCAGATCGACCTGGAAAACGGTTTTCTGCGCGTTTTCGGCAAGGGAGCGAAGGAGCGTGTGGTGCCGGTGGGAGGCAAGGCGCGCGATGCGGTGGCGGTTTACCTGGAATCGGGGCGTCCGCATTTCGTGAAGGCGAAGACGGGCAGCCCGCTTTTTCTCAGCGAACGCGGCACGGCGATCTCGCGCAAGATGCTCTGGGTGCTGGTCAAGAAATACACGAAGGCGGCGGGCATCACCAGGCCGGTGAAGCCGCACCTGCTGCGGCATTCATTCGCGACACACCTGTTGAGCGGCGGAGCGGATCTGCGGGCCATCCAGGAAATGCTCGGCCATGCCAATATCGCGACGACGCAGATCTACACGGCGGTGGAAGAGCGGCGGCTGGTGGACCAGCACGCGAAATTTCATCCGCGAAACCAGGGAGGGCAGGGGACGCCGGAGAAGCCGGCTTGAGGGGGGAGGGGCGTCCGGAGAAATCCGGAAAAAATGAAACGGGCCGGTTGTAACTGTTGAGTGACGACAGCGTGTGATGGAGCGGCGGCATTCTTGCCGCTGCTGACGACGCAACGCGTCGCCGGTTCGAGACAGTGACGGTGGAGGCACCGGGCGAGGCGCTGACGCGCCTCGTCGCAGCGGCAGGAATGCCGCCGCTCCGTCGCTAAACGGACACGGGCCGGTCATCGGCCCGTGTCACCGGCGGGTCAGAGTTCGTAGGCGGCGAGCTTTTTGTCGACGCGGACTTTTTCCAGCTTCGCGAAGGAGGGGAGGCCGTTTTCGTAGGGAACCGGCGTCTCGCCCTGGATGAGCGGAGTGGCGTAGCGGACAAACTGGTGGTTCATGCTCACGCCGTCTTCGTTGATCCACTCGCGGGGGAGTTTTTTGACGCCGTTGGCGATGTCGCTCAGGGGGGCGAGCGCGGTTTCGCAGGTATAGTGGTCGGTGTCGCCACGGACGAGGGTGACCATGACGTCGGTCTCGCCATTGACGGCGGCCTCGACGGCCTTGGTGCCGGCGAGGTAGGCCTCGTCGGCGTCGGCCTTCGAGCCGGCATGGGCGGCGGCGCGCTGGGCCATGCCGAGCTTGACGGTGCGGGCCTTGACGCCGGGCAGGTTTTGCTCGACGAGGCTTTGCAGGTAGTCGGCGGCGCCCCCGAGCTGGGAGTGGCCGAAGGCGTCGGTCTTGTCCTCGGCGGAGATATAATTGCCGTCGGCGTCGACAAGGCCTTCGCCGACGACGATGAGACAGTATTTCTCGCGCTTGAGGACGCGCTGCACGTCGGCGACGAACTTCTCCGTGGTGAAAGGCACTTCGGGGAGGTAGATGAGGTGCGGGGCGTCGTGCGGATGATCGCGGCGCTTGGCGAGGGCGGCGCCGGCGGCGATCCAGCCGGCATTGCGGCCCATGACCTCGACGATCTGCACGAGGTCGTGCTGGCCCATGGCCTCGTTGTCGCAGGCGATCTCACGGACGGTCGTGGAGATATACTTGATGACGGAGCCGTAGCCGGGGCAGTGGTCGGTCACCGGCAGGTCGTTGTCGATGGTCTTCGGGATGCCGATGACCCGGAGGTCATAGCCCTGCTGGGCGGCGAGCTTGGAGATCTTGTCGGCGGTGTCCTGGGAGTCGTTGCCGCCCGCGTAGAAGAAGTAGCGGATGTTGTGCGCCTTGAAAACTTCGAGCACGCGATCGAAATCCTGTTGTTTCTTGAGTTTGTAGCGGCAGGTGCCGAGGGCGGCGCCGGGCGTGTAGCGGAGGCCGCGGATGGCCTGCTGCGATTCGGACGCAAGGTCGATCAGGTCTTCGTTGAGGATGCCGAGGACGCCGTTGAGCGTGCCATAGATTTCCTCGATGCATTCGTGGTTGAGCGCTTCGGAGACGACTCCGGCGACGCTGGCATTGATGACGGCGGTGGGGCCCCCTGATTGCCCTACCAGGACATTTCCTGTGAGTTCTTCGGCCATGCTGTTTGGTGTGTTAAGTGGATGCGGATTGGGTGCGGACTGCTGAGAAACGTTAAAGGGCGGAGCGTGTCGTGCGGGCGGAGAGAGTGGCAAACCCAAATTTCAGAAGACGCGGATGAGAGACCACGCAGGCGATGCTGTCGCCCGGGTCACAGTGCGGGCCGGTACGGCCCCCGACGGCGCGGAATGATGTCTTTACCTCACCAATGGCGACAACGTATTCAGTACCATGAAAATCCGCCGCGCCGGTTTCCCCGAAGCGGCCGACACCGAAGAGATGTTCACCGGATTTCCGGGAAAGCTCCGGGCCGGCCGGGTGATTCCGGCGCTCTGGACGGCAGGAACCCTGCGGCTCTTTGGCATTTCCGGCTATGTGCGGAGCCTTCGGCCTTCCTTCAACCCGGCGGCATAGGCTTCGAAGACGAGCCGGATCCGGTCGCGCACGTGGCGGAACTCTGCGAGGATTTCCTCTCCGGTGCCGGTGGCTTGCGCGGGGTCGGGAAAGCGCCAGTGATGGCGGTTCACCTGGCCGGGAAATACCGGGCAGGCTTCGTCGGCGAGGCCGCACACCGTGATGACCGTGGTGATGGTCCGTTCGACAAATTCGCTCATGTGCTTCGGACGATGCGACGACAGGTCGATGCCCGCCTCGCGCATGACCTGGAGGGCCAGCGGATGGACCTGGCCGGCGGGCCTGGAGCCCGCGCTATGGACCTCGACGAGGTCGCCGGCCGCCGCGCGCAGGAAGCCCTCCGCCATCTGGCTGCGGCAGGAGTTGCCCGTGCAGAGAACAAGAATGTCTGGTTTCATATTCACGAAGAGATGATGTTATCGGGGCGAATTGTCGGGGAAATGCTTCCTCAGCCGCAGCGCCACATGGACGAGGCCGACAAGCACCGGGACCTCGATGAGCGGGCCGACCACGGCGGCGAACGCCACGCCCGAACCGATGCCGAACACCGCAATGGCGACCGCAATCGCCAGTTCGAAATTGTTCCCCGCCGAAGTGAAGGCCAGGGTCGTCGCCCGCGAATAATCCGCTCCCAGCCACTTCGACATGGTGAAACTCACGCCGAACATGACGGCAAAATACAGCGTCAGCGGAAGCGCGATGAGCAACACGTCCGCCGGCAGCGAGACGAGGGTGTCGCCCTTGAACGTGAACATCACGACGATCGTGAACAGCAACGCGACCAGCGTGAGCGGCGAGATGCGCGGCAGGAATTTTTTCTCGAACCACTCCGCCCCCTTGAGCGGGATGAGCGCCGCACGGCTCAGGACGCCCGCCGCGAACGGGATGCCGAGATAAATCATCACGCTCCGGAAAATATCCGCCATCGCCACCGGCACCACCACGCCTTCCATGCCGAACCAGGGCGGCAGCACCGTGATGAACAGCCATGCGTAAAAACTGTAAAACAGGATTTGTGCGATGCTGTTGAGCGCGACCAGCGCGGCGGCGTAGTCGTTGTTGCCCCTGGCGAGTTCGTTCCATACCAGCACCATCGCGATGCAGCGTGCGATGCCCACGAGGATGAGCCCGACCATGTAGTCCGGATGGCCGCGCAAAAACACCACCGCCAGCAGAAACATCAGCACGGGGCCGACCAGCCAGTTTTGCACCAGCGAGAGGGCGAGGATGCGGCGGTCGGCAAGGACCCCGGGCAATTGCGAGTAGCGCACCTTGGCCAGCGGCGGATACATCATCAGGACGAGCCCGATGGCGATGGGCAGGTTGGTCGTCCCCGCCGTCATCGGCGCGAAAAACGCCTCCGGGTCAGTGACGACAAAATGCCCGAGCAACACGCCCAGCCCCATCGCCGCGAAAATCCAGACCGTCAGGTAGCGGTCGAGGAAGGACATGCCACGCGAGACGGAAGGATTCATGCGCGGGCAACACCGGCGGATTGCGCGGCCTGTTTGCGGGACAGCCCGCAGCAGGCAATGGTTTCGTCCCCTGTCAGCCGGGCGCGAACCCTGGCCTGCCGCGCGTTGTCGCGGATGACGAGCCTGTCCCCGGCGGCGCAGTCTTGCAGGCAGGCGAGATTCGCTTCGAGTTCGCGCGGGCGCTTCACCGGCAGGCTGTAGATCATCCAGTTGGCCTCGCGTCGCACTTCCACCAGGCCGCGCGTTTTCAGATAATTGAGATGCCGGGAAACCTTCACCTGCGGTTCGCCGAGGATTTCCTGGATGTGGCAGACGCACAACGGACCCGAACACAGCAGATTCAGGATGCGCAACCGGGTCCGGTCGCAGAGGCACTCGTAGATTCTGATCAGCTCCATGCTGCAAACATTCGGATATACGAATATTCGTCAATGCGAATATTGAAAATGCCCCTTTCCGTCCATGAGGACGGCGACCGGGCTTGAGGGAGGTCCGGAGCGGGGTCAAAGAATGGCGACGGGATCGCCCGGCGCGCACGGGCACACTTTCTGCCGCGGATCATCGGGGCGCGGCGGGCGTGGCGCCGATCGGCGGGGCATTGCCTTCTTCCGTTTTCTCCCGCACAACGCGGCGATGAACCGGGTGGACCGTTTGTTGGCCCAGATCCTTTTTTTGCAATCCAGGCGTGTGGTCACGGCCGGCGAGATGGCCGGCCACTTCGGCCTGAGCGTTCGCACGATCTACCGGGACCTGGCGGCGCTGGGAGAGGCGGGCGTCCCGATCGTGGCGGAGGCGGGTGTCGGTTATGCGCTGAGGCGCGGTTATCTGCTCCCGCCGGTCAACTTCACTCCGGGAGAGGCCGACGCCCTCGCGGTCGGCGGGCTGCTGGTCGAGCGCTTTACCGATGATTCCGTCGCCACGCAGATGCGTTCCGCCGTGGCCAAGGTGCGGGCGGTGCTTTCCCGCGGCGACCAGGACCGGTTGTCGCGGCTGGAGCGCGCCCTCGCCACCACGGCCAGCCCGCCGCACCCGGCGCAGGCGTCGCTCGACCTGATCCAGCGGGCGCTGGCGGGCCGGCAGGTCCTGCAGTTTCGCTATCAGGGAGCGGGCCGGCATGAGCCGGAGCCTCGCACGGCCGAGCCGCATGGCCTGATCCATTACCTCGAACGCTGGCACCTGATCGCCTGGTGCCGGCTGCGCCGCGCGTATCGGGATTTCCGGACTGACCGGATGAGCGAGGTGCTGGCCACCCGCGAAAATTTCATTCCGCGGCCGGATTTCGATCTGGCCACGTTCATGCGGGAAACGATGCCCGCGCCGACCCTGAAAGCCCGCGTCACGTTCGCCCCGCTCGCGGCGGACCGGGTGAAGCGCGAATGGTGGCAAGGCATCGTCGACGAGAAACCCGTCGAGGGCGGCACGGTGTTTACGCTGGCCGCGGTGGAATGGGAACGGCTCGCGGGCTGGCTGCTCTCCTTCGGCACCGCGGCCACCGTCCTGGAACCGGCCGCCCTGCGAAAACGGCTCGTGGCCGCAGGCGCCGCGGCGGCGAACCATCACAAAATGAATCCCGGCAAAGCATCCTGACACAGGGTTGTCAGTCGCCGGTGATAGGATGGGGGCATGTCGATACCGCTCTCACTGCCACCGCTCCTCGCTGCGTTCGTTGCAGCCCACAACCGCCACGACAGCGCGGCCCTCGCCGCCTGCTTTGCCGACGATGCGCACGTCCGCGACGAGGGGCATGACTACCGGGGCCGGCCGGCGATCGAGGCATGGTTCGAGGACGTCGGCCGGAAATACCGCCCCGTGCTGGCGGTGAGCGAGGTCTCGACGCTCGACGGCGACACCGTCCTTGCCGGTGACGTTTCCGGCGACTTCGAGGGCAGCCCCGCCCGGCTGCGTTTCCGGTTTACCCTGGGGGGCGACACGATCACCCGCCTCCATATCTCGCCCTGAACGGCAAATCCTCTCCGGCGACCACACGCGAATCCGTATTCCAAATCTTATGACAAAACAGGTTTCCCGATACTCGATCGATCCGCATGAATTTTCCGGGATGCGCATCCTGGTGACGGGTGGAACCAAGGGCGCGGGCGAAGCCATCGTTCGCCGGCTTGCCGCCGCCGGCGCCAGGGTTGCCACGACTGCCCGCTCCGGCCTGCCGGATGGCCAGGAGCCCGCGCTCTTCGTGCAGGCGGATCTCGCCACCGCGGCAGGAACGACGAAGGTGGCCGGGACCGTCATGCGGGAATTCGGCGGCGTGGATATCCTCGTCCATAATGTCGGCGGCTCCGCCACTCCGGGAGGCGGCTTCGCGGCCGTGACGGACGAGCTTTGGCAGCAGGAGCTGGAGCTCAATCTCATGGCGGCGGTCCGTCTGGACCGGGCGCTCCTCCCGCAGATGATCGAGCGCGGTGCGGGCGTGGTCCTTCATATTTCATCCATCCAGCGCCGCCTGCCGCTGCATGAATCGACGACGGCGTACGCGGCGGCGAAAGCCGCGCTCTCCACTTACAGCAAGGTGCTGTCGAAGGAAGTCGGCCCGAAGGGGATCCGGGTGACCGCCATCGCCCCGGGCTGGATCATGACGCCTGCATCCGAGGCCATGGTCGGCAGGCTGGCGGCTCATGCCGGCACGGACGAGGCCACCGCGCGGCAGGGCATCATGAATGCCTTGGGAGGGATCCCGATCGGGCGTCCCGCCTGGCCGGAAGAAATCGCCGAACTGGTGGCATTTCTCGCCTCCGGGCGGGCGGCGTCCATCCATGGCAGCGAATACGTCATCGACGGGGGAACCATACCGACCGTCTAGACGCACCGAGGGTTACCTCACCTCACAAGAAACCTCGGTTTTATCACAGAAGTTTTTATTGAACAGAAGATGAAAAGGAAACGAAGGCCCGCTGGCAGACGGAAGATGATTGGGTGAAAGAGACTTTTTTCCCGAGGGAAAAGGTTCCGGAGGCGGGACGGGTTACGGGTACTGGAGCGCCTTCGTTCCCTTCTTAACTTCTGTTCAAAATTCTGAATCACACGTTTCTTCCCTCATTCCCCGCCCCGCCGGATCCCCGCGCTTCTGTGCGATGGCGTTGGCACCTCAACGCTGCGCCAGTGCAAGCGCGGCGGTTTTGCCCGATTCGAGAATCCGGTCGGAAAGCGCCGGGTCGGTCACCGTCCGGGCCAGTTGCAGGCTGCCGACCAGGAGCGCGAAGATCGCTTGCGCGGTCTCCGGCTTGGGATCCGGCAACAGGGATTCGATGTGGGCGAGCATCCGTTTCAGCTTGCGGGTGTAGATCGCGCGCGTGGGGCGGGCACGACGGCCGATCTCCGCGCCCAGGGCCGCGACCGGACAACCCTTCTCGGGATGCGCCCGATGCTCGGCACGCAGGTAACGGGAAATCAGGCCCTCGATCCCACCCTCTTTCGTTTTCTCGACCGAGCGGCGGAACAATTCGTCCATGCTCGCCCCGATGGCTTCGCCGACCAGTGCTTCCTTCGAGGGGAAATGACTGTAGAACGCGCCATGAGTGAGACCGGCGTCGTTCATCAGCGTCACCACGCCGACGCTGTCCAGACCCTCCTTGCGAAACCGGGCGGCCGCGGCTTCCACCACCCGCCGGTGAGACTTTTCCTTATGATCCTTTTCGTAGCGCATGATTTTTCAGGGTGCCGTTGTTGTATGATGAGGATAATGTAATCCGGTTGACGGGAGCATTTCGAGACGATTCTTCTGATGCGATGAAATATGATGACCATAATGCAATGAGCGGAAAACGCCGCCGCCCCGTGCTGGTGGCGGTCGCGTTGTTGCTTCTCGTCGCAGCGGGGATCGCCGGCATTCGCTGGTGGCGGGAGGGGCGGTTTCACGAGACAACGGACGACGCCTTTGTCGCCGCCGACATCACGCCGGTTTCCTCGCGGGTGCCGGGCACGCTGGCGAGTGTGGCGGCGCGCGACAACCAGCGGGTCCGCACCGGCGACGTGCTCGCGGTGATCGACGACCGCGATTATCGCGCCGCACTCGCCCGGGCGGAGGCCGTCGTGCAGCAGGCGGAAGCGAGGCTGGAAAACCTGGCGGCGGCGGCCGACCTGCAGGCGGCGGTAATCGCGCAGGCGCGCACCCGGATCGCTTTCACCGCGGCGGAAAAGCAGCGCGCCGGGTCGGATGCGATCCGGGCCGGCCGGCTGGTCGCGGGCAACGCCTTGTCGGAGCAGGATTTCGAGGAGCGGAGCGCGACTGCGGCCAAGGCGCGGGCCGATGAGGACATGGCACGGGCGGCCCTGGTGGCGGCGGAGCGGCAACTCGCGGTCATTGCGACGCAGAAGCACGAGGCGCAGGCGACGCTGGCCGGTGCGGAGGCCGATGCCGGGCAGGCGCGGCTCAATCTGGAGTACACCACAATCCGCGCGCCCGTTGACGGGGTGGTCGGGAACCGCCAGGCGCGGGTCGGCGCTTGGGTGGCGGCCGGCACGCGGCTGCTGGCCATCGTGCCGGCTGAGGGACTGTATGTGGAGGCCAACTACAAGGAGAGCCAGATCGCGCGCATGCGGCCGGGCCAGCGTGCGGTGATCGGGGCGGATGTCTGGCGCGCCGCGAAATTCGAAGGACGGGTGGAGAGCCTCAGCCCGGCGACCGGCGCGGAATTTTCCCTGCTGCCGGCGGAAAACGCCACCGGCAATTTCACCAAAATCGTCCAGCGCGTGCCCGTGCGCATCCGGCTGGAGGGGAGCGCCGCGGAGCTGGGCCTGCTGCGGCCGGGGCTTTCGGTCACGGTCAGCGTGGATCAACGGTAGCCGCTCCATGAAAACGGTCGACCTTTCCGCGATGCCCGAGAGCCGGAAGCTGCTGATTTTTGTGCTCATGGCGCTCGGGCAGTTCATGGCGTTGCTCGATATCCAGATTGTCGCCAGTTCCGTGGCCGAGATCTCGGCGGGGCTGGGAGCCGCGCCCGACGAGGCGTCGTGGATCCAGACGGCCTATCTCATGGCGGAGATCGTGATGATCCCGCTTTCGGGCGTGTTGTCGCGGGCGTTTTCCACGCGCTGGCTGTTCACGCTTTCGGCGGCGGGATTCACGCTGACCAGCCTCGGCTGCGGCCTGGCGACGAATATCGGGACGATGATCGTGATGCGGGCGATCCAGGGATTTCTCGGCGGCGCCATGATTCCCACCGTGTTTGCGACCGGCTTTGCCCTGTTTCGCGGGCCGAGGCAGGCGATCATCTCGGCCGTTCTCGGCATGTCCGGCGCCCTGGCGCCGACCATCGGTCCGACGCTGGGGGGATGGATTACGGAGACCTGGTCGTGGCACTGGCTTTTTTTTGTGAACATCGTGCCGGGCATCATCATCACCGGCACCATTCCCTTCCTCGCCCGGGTCGACGAAGCGAACCCGTCGCTGATCCGGAAATTCGACCTCGCCGGGCTCGGCCTGATGGCCGTCTCGCTGGCGTCGCTCGAATACGTGCTGGAAGAAGGCTACCGCTGGGGGTGGTTCGACGATCCGGACATCCGGGCGCTCGCGGTGCTGTGTCTGGTTTCCGGCGGGCTGTTTGTCTGGCGCAGCCTGCGGCACGCGCATCCGGTGGTGGATTTCCGCGCGCTGAGGGATCGCACGTTCGCGATCGCCACGCTCTTTATCTTTATCACCGGCTTCGGTCTTTTCGGCGCGGTGTATGTGCTGCCGTTGTTCCTGGCGCGGATCGCCGGATTCAACGCATTGCAGATTGGCCAGGCGGTGTTCAGCGCCGGGCTGGCGATGGTGCTGGCCGCGCCCTTCGTATCGCGGTTGTCCCGCCGGGCGGACCCGCGATTGCTGATCGCCGCCGGGCTCGGCCTGTTCGCCTTTTCCCTGTGGAAGATGACGCCGCTCACCTCGGCGTGGACCGGGCGGGAGCTGTTCTGGCCGCAATTTTTACGGGGCAGCGCCATGCTGCTGTGCATCGTGCCGGCGACGAGCATGGCGTTGGGTTCGGTGTCGCCGGAGCGGCTGAAGATGGCCAGCGCGCTGTTCAACACCCTGCGCAATCTCGGCGGCGCCGTCGGTATCGCGTGTGTGAATACGTGGCTGAACAGCCGGACGAACCTGCACTGGCTGCGGCTGAACGAGAACCTGCAAACCGGGAGCGCCGGGGTCGGCGACTGGCTGGCGCAGGTCGGCGGCCACCTGCAAATGGCGGCGGCGGACCCGGCGCTGGCCGGGGAGCGCGCGCTCGGGACGCTCGCCCGCCTGGTCCGTCGCGAAGCGGTCACCCTGGCCTTTGCCGACGTGTTGTGGCTGATGGCGTGCCTGTTTGCGTTTGCGCTGTTGCTCGTGCCGCTCATCCGCCGCCCGCCGGCTCCCGCGAAAGCGCCGGGGGGGTGCATTGAGCTCACCTGCGTTTGCCTCGCCGGAAATGCACCTGGCCGCATAACCAGGCGGATTGATTAAAACGGTGTGCACAACCGAGCGGCATCACAGGAAGGGAGAGAAGAAGGGGAACGGAACCAGTGTATCGATCGTTTTGCTCGCTCAGGGAGGGCAGGTGTTTCAAACATTCCGCCGAGCGGTGACCTCGCACGCCAGAGCGTGCTCGCCGGCGCCGATGTGCTCGTGGTCAACACTAACAATGGCTGGTTCGGCGAGGGTGGCGCGGCGCAGCAGCACGCGTCCAACTCCGTGCTCCGCACCATCAAGATGCGGCACCCCGTCCTGCGGCCGGCAACAGCGGCTGGAGCGGCTGGATCGACGAATACGGCGCCATCCGCGCCGAGCTCATCCGCACCGCTGACGGCGTGGTGCACGCGCAGGTGCGGAGCAGGGATACCGACCGGGGCCGGAGTCGCGAAGGCGGCGGCGAGCCCGGCACCATCTATTTCCGCGGACACACGACAATCGACGTCCCGGTCGACTCGCGCTGGACCGGGCAACCGAGCGTGTATGTTCGCTGGGGAGACTGGTTCGTCGGCGTCTGCGCGCTGATGGCGGCGCTCGACTGGCGGACGCTACGCACACCGGGCCCGGCAGCCGCCCGCGCCGCGACCTCGCGCTGGCAGCGCGGCCACTGAACATTCAGCAGCCGTGAGACGACCTGACGCTTCTTCTGCGCGCCTTCGCGATGGATGTGCCATCCGTGATCAAGATGCCTCTGCATCAGGGTAATGTCTGCAACCTTCATATCAACGCGCTGTAATTTTTTTCCGATACCGCAACGGGGAGACGCCCAGGCGGGCGCGGAAGAACCGCGCCATGTATTCGGGCGACGCGAAACCCGATGCGTCCGCCACCTGCGGGATCGGAAGCGTCGTCTCGCGCAGCAAATCCTTGGCCCGCGTCAGGTGCATGTCGCGGATGTAGTCGGCGGGGCTGCGCTCCAGCGTCTTTGCAAACCGCTGTTCCAGCGCCCGGCGCGAGATGCCGGCGTGCGCCGCCATGTCGGACACTTGCACGGGTTCGCCCGCATGTTGTCGCGCATAGGCAATGGCGGCGCGCAACACCGGATCGGCAATCGCCATCACATCGCTCGATTGTCGAGTCTTGATGCCGGGCGGCGGAATCAGTTCACGGGGTGGCTTGCGAAGCGGCCTCTTTTTTCCACGCGCCATCAGCCCGTCGAGCATCCGTGCGGCCTGATGCCCGATCTCGGCTCCGGGATGAATGATGCCCGACATCGGGATGTGCGAAATCTCCAAAAACACCTCGTCATCGGAAGTCATCACCAGCGCCACCTCCTCGGGCATTCGCAGCCTGGCGAGATGGCAGGCATGAACCACCTCGCGCCCTATCGCCCACGAAAACAGCCCCACGGGTTTCGGCAGTTGCTCCAGCCAGCCGGCCAGCGCCTGAATATTGAGATTCCAGTCGGCCACGCCCCACATGCGATCCTTCACATTGATGCTGAAAAATTCACCGCCGCCCTGCCGCACGCATTTGCAAAACTCCCCCATGACACCCGCGTCAAAGTCGTTGCCGTCAAGGTGGAGATATCCGAAGTTCGCATATCCGCGCTCGAAATAATACTCCGCCACCATACGCGCGCAGGCGTCGTGATCCGTTGTCACGGTGGGAAAAGCAAAATCGGGAAACGTGACCGGCGAGACGTTGACCACGGGAATGCCGAGCGAGCGTATTTCCTCCGCCATTACGGGATGCTTGATGTCGGCAATCACACCCTCGCCCTCCCAGCCCGCGGGCGGGCGGATGATCTCGTTGGCACTGTGCGGCTCCAAAAAAACCTGCCAGTAATTGCTCTTGCGCAGGTAACGATTGACGCCTTCGAGGATGGAGCGCGCCCACATGGTGGAGGTTTCAACAAGCAGGGCAACGCGGGGAAAATCAGTGGCGGGCATGATGCTGGAAGGGAGTTGGAATGCGGCAGGAGGTGCAACGCAAAAAGCCAGAAAATATGCGCAAAACTACTTTTATCTAAAGCGCCTGTTTTGATAATATGGAGGGACATCTTTTGTCCCCTTCGCTCACGTTCGCCGCCGCCACACCATGACCATCAACCTGACCGATTCTCACGAGGCTTTGATAAATCCCGGCATGGGCTGGGTGCTGCACTATTACGACAACTGGATCGACCTCTACGGCAGCGACCTCGCGCCGTCCGACACAGTGAGTGATTTCCCCGGTCTCGGCGTGTGTTACCTGCGCCTGCCCTGGTCGTGGCTGCAACCGGAGGAAAACCGCTTCCAATGGAGCGTGCTCGACACGCCGGCGCAGCGCTGGATACGCGAAGGCAAACGCATCGCGCTGCGCGTGTCGGCCTGTGAACCGGGCGAGGAATACGCCACGCCGCGCTGGGTGCAGGAGCAGGGCGCGCCCGGCCTGCGTTTTACGGCGGGCAGGGTTATGGATGACGGCGCGTGTTGGGAACCGGATTACGGCCATCCGCTGTTTCTCGAAAAACTGGAGGCATTCGTCGCCCGTCTCGCCGCCCGCTACGATGGCGCGTCGTATCTGGATTTTGTGGACATCGGCTCCTACGGCGCGTGGGGCGAGGGACACCGTTACTGGAGCACCGGCCAGCCTGTTTGTGGAAAAACACTACTGAAACATTTTGAAATTTACCGCCGCCATTTTCGCAAAACCCGACTCGTGGTGCCCGACGAGGTTTTTGAGCCAAAATCGGAGCAGGACGGACGCGATGCCGCTGCCGACGGGAGGGGGAGGGGGAGAGGAGGGGCCGCGCGGGTGAAGGATTACTGCGTGCGCAACGGCATTTCGCTGCGCGACGACAGCATTGGCGTGTTCCCTTTCCGCAAGGAGGCGGTGGCGTGGGCTGACGAGATTTTTGCGGATCGTCCGGTCATTCTCGAATCCGAGCACTACGGGGTGGGCCGTCATGGCGGGCATTGGCGGGGCGGGCAGGAATATCTGGATGCGGTTGCGACGTATCATGCCAGCTACGCATCCATTCACTGGTGGCCGCGGGAGTTTCTTGAGGACAACCGGCCGCTGATCGACGCGATCAACCAGCGTCTCGGATACCGCATCCTCCCCAAAAGTATCACGATTCCGGACACGATTCGTCTCGATCAATGTTTTACCTGGGCCGGCCAATGGCGCAATGCCGGCGTGGCTCCGTGTCTTCCGGGCGGCTTCCCCTGCCTGACGTTGAAGGATGCCGCTGGTGGCATCGCCGCCGTGTTCGTGGACGATGCGTTTGACCTGAGTTCACTGCCATCGTCCGGCGGCGCAGCGCGGGGCAACGTGATGCCCGGCTGCGTTCTGCCGCCCTTCATGCGTGCTGGCAGGCACGACGTATACCTTTCCGTTGGCGACCGCACCGGCTGCCCCGTCATTGCACTTCCACTACAACACGGCGACGGGGAAAAACGCTACCGGATCGGCGCCATTGAGGTTTGTCCGCTGATCAACGGCGCGAAGCGTGCCTGTGTGCCGCAAAACGGACGTTTCCCCATCGAGGATTTTTACGGACGCATGAGCCCCGGAGCCCCTGCTCCATCGGTGAGCCACGGGCGTTGCTGGTGAGCAATAATTACATGCGCGAAAAGCCAGAAAATATGCGCAAAGTGACTTTTATTCACTCTCCCCATTTTGATATAATCATCAGCATGAAATCTGCTTCCCCGCCCCTGCAGTCACCTGACAGGCAGAAGCGCCAGACCGGCGCCTTCACTCTCGTCGAGTTACTTGTCGTCATCGTCATCATCGGCATCCTCACCGCCATCACCATTCCCGTCACCGGGCGTGTTCGCGAATCGGCGCGAGCCGTGAAATGTCAGTCCAACCTCCGGCAGATTGGCACCGCCATGTTGCTTAATGCCTCCGAGAACAAAAACCAGATCACCAAGCACAACTACGGTAACAATATCTACTGGTCACATGAGTTGCGCCCCTACCTCGTTAATAATCTCTCAGGTGTCATGGGGCGTCGTATCAATCTTTTCTGCCCTACGTTTGATGCGTTCGAAGGAGTCAAGAATGTGGCCGCACTTGGTTACCTGTGGAATTCAACATTCAGTGGTGTAAAAATAAACTCAGTGGACCCGTCACGATCGGTCATCGTTTGGGAAGATGAAAACACACAAGCTTGGGATGGTACAGGCCCCACTGGTTTTAAAGTGGCAAGATTCAAATTCAGACACAACGACCAGCTCCATCTCCTATTCGTGGACGCTCATGTCCAAAGAGTAAAAAAAATCGGACCAAACTATAACGGCTTGGACTACCCGGAGTTCATCTGGAAACCCTGACCCTCCCCCCCATGCGCATTGTTTTCCTACCGCGTATCCTTTTCCCGATTACGATCTTCATATTTGTGCTCTCCCCATTGCATCCCGACGCGCTTGGTGCGGGGAAAAAAAGAGCGAGCGCGTCCAAGGACGACGAAATCGTGATGATTAACTGGAAGTGTGACGATCCGAACCCGGGCAAACAGGCCAGGGATGCCGCCCCGTCCGGCAAAGACGGGATCGTCAGTGGCAGGATCACCGGCGGCATTCCCGGCATTTCCGGCACCGCCTTCAGTGGTTTCACGAACGAAACCAGCACCGTTTCGCAGGACATCGGCCAGCAATGGCCCGACCGCTTTGCGCTCCAACTCTGGCTGCGCAATCCCGGCAACGCCGCTGTCAACGTGATCGCCGTTGGCGGCTCCACGCAAAACGCCTCCCGCCTCTGGCAGCTCCAGGTCAGCGGGCCGGACGCGAACGGCCAGCGCACCATGACCCTCGTCTGGCAACTGCACACCGGCCAGTGCCAGACCTTCACCAGTGCGCCCTTCAAATGGGAGAAAAACACCTGGCATCACCTCGCCCTTTCACGCTTCAACGTGTTCATCCGCTGCAAGGAACCCGGACAGAAAAAGGAATTCGGAGAACGGGGAGCAGGCTTCCGCGTCTGGCTGACTCCAGCCGGCGCCGATGAAGTCAAATTCCTCTTCGGCGGCACGACGTCGCGCGCGCTCATGAAACCCAACGACAAGGACGCCCAACTGTTCACGGTCGGTGCAACCCGCCCCGGACGCCATAAGGAGCAACCCGGCGGCTGTTTCGGCGGCGACATTGATGAAATCTCCCTTCAACTCGGCAGAGCCCTTTACGAAGCACATCTCAACCCGGCGCTTTCCCCCTGACCCTCCTCCTTTGTTCCCTGTTTTCCGCAATCTGTCATATAAAAACCAATACAAACATTCCCTTTGCATTGCTCATGAAACCAACCCGTCACCTCATCCGCCATCTTGCCATGCCGGTCCTCCTCCTCCTCCTGATCCTGATATCCGGGAGCCTTGCCAACGCGCAACCAGCCCCAAACCCGCAAGCGTCCCCACCCACCCACCCGCCTGCGTTCTCGCTCAAAGCCAGCGCATGGAACGATATCCAGATTCGGGACGACACCGGGAAAACCCTCCTCATCATCGGAGGCTTTGTGCTGAAATCCAAACCTTCCGCCAAAACCACCGGAGGCAAAATCCGCGAGATAACCACCGACGACGGCCAACCCGCCGTTGAAATCACCTACACCCTGACAGCGACCGGAGCCGCCAAAAAGGACGACACCCCGCTCCCCACCCTTACCGGATTGTTTAAGCAAAAATCTGGATACGTGGACATCACCTGGACCCTGACCAACGTGCCCGCCGACGCCAGCATCGGCATGAGTGTGTTTGAACGCACCCTGGCTCCGGAACTCGTCCGCCTCTCCCCCGTTCAAGCGGGCGTCTGGAAACGACACCCCAAAGGTGGTCAACCTCAGGAATATCTCGACGGCAGGGTCGCTCGTTATCGCTTGGGCGAACGCATTCTCTCCATCGCCTTTGATCCGGCGGCCAGCACCACGCTTGGCAAGGACACCGATCCCTCCGAGCGGACGCAGCACATCCGCCCGCTCCCTGAAACGAAAGATTCCACCACCCACATCGCTCGCTGCGCGATCATCCTTAGCCCCGCCGATCATGCCGCCGAACTCGTTACCGCCCGCTGGCACGGCCGCCCTGCCGCCATCAAAACCGGCACCCCAAACCTCTATAACTGGTGGGAATCCGTTCCCGGCGCGCCTGCCGACAAACAACCCGAGCTCACCCTCAACGCCGACATTGCCAACACCAGCGACGCCACGCGCACATTCATCATGAAATATTGGATACGCGATTTCTCCGGAGCTTACGTTTCCCGCAGCACCCGCGAAATCACCCTCTCCGCAGGCGAACTGAGCAGCGAACGCATCCAATTCCGTCCCGCCGCCGAATCTCCTGATCCCACCCGCGACATCTTCTTCGCGGAAGTTTCCCTCTCCGACAAAACCACTGGCGCGGAACTTGCCTTTGCCCGCACCCACCTCGCCCTCCTTCCCCCGTACGAATTCAAGGGCACCTCGGCGGACAGCCTCTTTGGCCTCTCCGCCTACTGGCCGATACCCGACGAAGCCTCCGCGCAGCGCGTCATGGAACGCATGGGCGTGCGCTGGTATCGCCTGAGCGGACGCGAAGGCAAAAACCCCGGCTACAAACACATCACCCCTATCCGCCACACCCACCTGCCCAAAGGCGGCTACGTAACCGACCCCGCCAAAAACGATGAATGGATCCGCTCCGTGCTCCAGAACTGCGTGGACAACGGCTATCCCGTTTGGGAACCCGGCAACGAAATGAACTACGGCACCACCACCATCGGCATGGGTGATGTCTTGAAACAACAGGCACGCGAACGACGCGTCGACGGCTACATGAAGTGGCTCGAAGCCATCCGCCGCGTCCAAAAAGAAATGGGACCGCCCGCCACAAACATAAAAATCCTCAGCTTCGGCCTCGCCGGCATGGATGTGAATTTCACCAACGCCATCCACGCCGCCGGAGGCTGGCAATACCTCGACGGCCTCGCCCTCCACCCCGGACGCGGCAACTACGCCGCCGACTATCCCATCTCCGATTGGGACACCTGGCAGACCGGTGCCTACGGCAACTACTGGAACTACTACGGTTCCGTCCGCACCGCTGCGCAGCTCATGAAAAAATATGGCGAACCCGGCAAACCCAAGGAACTCTGGCTCACCGAAGTTTACGCCCTTACCTTCCCCAATCACTACTGGTCCGACACCATGCGACGCAGTGCGGAAAATACCCTGCTCTCCCTCGCCCTGGCCATGGCCGAAAATGTCAAGGCCGTCATGTGGTATCAACTTTTTGATACAACTCATGCCGACAAACTCGGCATCAACCCCAAGGATCGCGAATACTACTTCGGCCTCATCCAGCGCGACCTCAGCTTCAAACCCTCGCTGCTCGCCTATGCCGCCGCCGCCGAGGAACTCGACCAGGCAAAATTCGTCCGCTGGATACATTTTCCGAAAAACGCCGCTGGCGATGAAAGCAAATCCCGCGGGCTCCTGTTCACCACGCCGCGCGGCCCTCTTGTCATTCTCTGGGATCGCACCGACGGCTACGTCCTCACTGACGCCGTGGGCAAAGACTACATCTCGCCCGAACCCTGGATCGACGAATGGCGTTCTCAAATTCCCGTCACCCTACCCGTTGCCTCCGGACAAAAAACAGTGACGACGATCAACAGCATCGGCCAGAGACGAACGTATCCATTTTCCAATACAGGCACGAACGCCGTCATCGAACAAAAACTCACCGGTACCCCACTCCTCATCTACGGCCTCGATCCCGGCCGCCTGCCTTGATGGTCCCCCCCCCCGGCGGGGAGCGGGGGCTTTCTCATCTATTTCAATCTCACCATCGAAGACTCACGAACAATCCACCCACCAATAATCCACCCATCCGCAACTGCAACCCATCGTATAAACATCATGAAAACCCATATCAAAAACCGGCTCATCTGCGGCTCCTACCTGCGCCCGCTCGCATTTGTGTTCGCATTCATCACCGCCGCCGCCACGACGCCCGCCGCTGTGGTGGCCAGCTACGACTTCGAAGGAGCGAACCTTGCCGCCGCCCTGACATCTCACACCGCTGCCACCGGTATCGACGCCTCGGACGTCGTGCTCAATAACAACAGTTCAAACAGCAGCATTCTCACGCTAACCAGTCCCCTCACGTCGCAAGCCCTGGTTGCCTGCCCAGGCGCCAGACTAACTGCATTCAGTTTTTCCAGCGCGCTCACCAACGCATCGTATGTCTCCTTCAAAATAAAAGTGAAGGAAGGTTATACCCTTTCACTGGATTCCTTCGCATTCGAAGCCGCGTCAGGCGCGACTAGCGGGACAGGCGGCGTCCGGGCTTTTTACCTGCTTTCTTCGGTCACCGGATTTGAAGACGATACCAGTAACATTCTGAAACAGGATTGGGCAGGGGACAACGATGGTGTTACCGGCACACTAAAAGCCAAGGGCTCAGCCGGTCCATTGGGAGCTTACAGCGTCACGCTTACCGATCCCGACTTTAACAATGCGTTCCAGAATTTCACATCTGGCGAGGAGGTCGAATTCCGTCTCTATTTCCAGACCAACGGAACCAATATATCCGTGGTTTTCGACAACGTGGTATTCAACGGCACCATCACCGCTGTTCCCGAACCCGCCGCGATTTCCCTGTTCGCCGCACTTGGCGCTGCCGCCCTTGGTCTTGTCGTGCGCCACCGTCGCAAAAATCGTGCCTGAACTCCTCCCGCGTCCCTCCCCCCCGGCTTCCTCCGTAGTCCAACTTTTTTTGAGTTTCATGCAGCCAAACAACGACCTCGTTCCTCTCCTCATAAAGAACAACTGCACGCCGCTTGCGCGCCTTCGGACTCGCTCCGCCCGCGAAATTTCCGACTCTCCCTGGAGCATCGGATGCGAAGTGCTGGACCGCGATTACGCCGACTTTTCGCAATCTGGCCCGCACCTCGGCGAACTCGGAGCCAAATACGTCCGCCTCCAATGCGGCTGGGCCAAATGCGAACCGGCGCCAACCGGCGACTATCACTGGGGCTGGCTTGATGACGTCGTGGACGCATGTCTCGCCGCCAGCGTCCAGCCCTGGCTGCAAACCTCCTACGGCAATCCTGCCTATCCCGGCGGCGGCGGCATCGGACTCAGCGAAGGTTTGCCCACATCGCCGGAAGCCCTCGCCGCCTGGGATCGCTGGGTTCGCGCACTGGTAATGCGTTACGGCGACCGCGTGAACACATGGGAAGTCTGGAACGAACCCGAGAGCTGTCAGCGCACCACCCCGGCTGATTACGCCACTTTCTTCATCCGCACGGCAAAGGTCATCCGCGACGCGCAACCCGGCGCGCACATCGTGGGCTTTGCCACCTACATCCTGGAGAAAAAAACCTACGCGCTCGATGGACTCCGAATCATCGTGGACGCCAGGGCGGCGGACTTGCTCAACGAAATCAGCATCCATTCGTATCCACATAATCCTGACGACCTGATTGACCTCGCGGACGAATTCGCCTGCGCCGTCGCACACATGGCCCCGCACATCAAAATCCGTCAGGGCGAATGCGGCGCGCCCTCCGCCTGCGTCCCGATCATGGCCCTCAGCGGACACTTTTGGAACGAACGCAAACAAGCCGCATGGAACCTGCGCAGCCTTCTCGTCCACCACGCGCACGGTTACCCCATGAGCCTCTACCAGCTCTCCGACATGTATTATGAAAAGCGCGCCGGCGCGCTTCACGAAGGCTGGAACCCCAAAGGCCTGCTCTGCCTGCGTCCCGACAAGACCGTGGCCTACCGCAAACCCTCCTACTTCGCCGCCCAACACGTGTATTCCCTGTTGGACAACACCTGGCCGCTTCGACGGCTGGAGCCGTTGGAACGTCAATATCCCACCCGCTCCACCGCTTTTGCCTGGACGCGGAAAAACGACACGTCACCGGCGCTTGTCTCCTGGTGGCGTGCCGACGCCCCGCCTGAATGCGTTCCGGGCGATTTGAAAATCGATCCGATTTGCATCACCGCTCCCGCTGTGTTGAGCAATCCGGTGCTGGTGGACTTCGTGAGTGGCATCGTTTTCACGCCTCCGGCTGGCGCGGGCCGCGACACCGCCGGTTCCTGGTCCAACTTGCCCTGTGCCGACAGTCCCCTTGCGCTGGCCGAGCGAGATGTGCTCCCGTTGCGTGAGCTCTGACGGATGCCCCCTCAATCGGAGATATGGGGGCAGATTGTTTTAAGCGCCTCCCCTCCGGGCAACTCAAACCGAGGAGACAAATCGTCTTCAGCATAACCAGGCGGATTGATTAAAACGGTGTGCACAACCGAGCAGCATCACAGGAAGGGAGCGAAGAAGGCGAACGGAACCAGTGTATCGATCGTTTTGCTCGCTCAGGGGGGCAGGTGTTTCAAACATTCCGCCGAGTGGTGCCCGTTTCATAATTTGCTGATTATAAAAGGGGGTGCCCGGGGCGGGACTCGAACCCGCACGCCCTTTCGGGCAAGAGATTTTAAGTCGGCGTTATGGATAGGGACAGCCTCGTGAGATGTCCGCTTTTTCGGCAAGCATGTCCGCTTTGTCGACTCGGCGAGACAACGACTTACGGGGAAAAGTCGTCCCATCATGAAAAAGTCGCTCGAAAACGAAACCACCCGGCAAAGTCAAAAAAGTGGGCAAGAAGTGGGCAAGAATTCCGCCGCCCCAACCACCACGCATGGCAGCCTCGCCCGCTTGAAACAGCGCATTCAGCGCAACACCCGGAAATACTATGGGGCCGATGCGGCGCCGCAATACCTCATCCGGATTCAATGCCGTCGGCACCGCGAATGGTTTGAGCTGGGGGCCGATCTCGACGCCGCCGCGAAACTGGCGCGTGAAATCGATCAACACCTCCGGTTGCATGGCTGGGATGCGACACGGAAAAAGTTCAAGCCGGCGTTTGAGTCGGAGCTCTGTGACCTGACGGTCGGCGGTTACATCGCAATCGTAGCCCAACACGGTCAGCTTCATCCCATGACGCTCAACGGTTATGCCGCGCTGTTCCGCCGGATCGCGGCGAGCATCCGCGGCATCACCCTGACCGGAACCGACAAATACACCGGTGGCCGAAAGCCGTCCAAGTGGCGCCAGATGGTTGACAAGATTTTGCTCAACACGATCACGCCCGAGCGGGTGGTGGAATGGCGCGACGCCTACGTGGCCCGTCGGCCGGCGGGGACCGAGGCTCGCGTGCGCGTCGAGCACACCGCGAACAGCTTCATTCGCAACGCACGTTCGCTCTTCGCCAAACGAGTGCTCAAGCGGGTGCTCACGAAATGCCCAAATCTCGCCTTGCCTGACCCGCTGCCGTTTGCAGGTGTCGAGCTTCTGTCGGAGCGGGAGTCGGATTTTTTCTACATCTCGGAGGTGGATGCCAAGCAACTGATCGAGGACGCCTTCAAGGAGCTCTCGGGAAATCAGATCATCATCTTCATTCTCGCGATTGGAGCCGGGATGCGGCGCAACGAAATCGACAAGCTGCCGTGGTCGCATGTGGACCTGCCTTCGGGAACGGTGACGGTGGCGCCGACCAAATACAGCCGGCTGAAAAGCGACTCCTCGGTTGGCAAAATTCAATTGGAGCCGCGCTTCGCTGAAAAACTGCGCGAACATGCCGCGGAGAATCGCGGCGAGTTCGTCCTGCCGTCCGTTGTGCCTGCGAGGCAGGATTCGCCACTGCGCCATTACCGTTGCATGAAGGACTTCACTGCGCTCTGCGCGTGGTTGAAGACGAAGGGAATCACACGCTCCGTGAATCGGATTCACACGCTGCGGAAAGAGTTTGGCTCTCACATCGCGCAACGCCGCGGGATTTTTGCGGCCAGTTCCGGCCTGCGCCATTCCACGATTGGCGTCACCAGAAAGTTCTACGTTTCGAGCAAGATTGATCCCACGTCTTTCTTCGCTACCGAGACAGCCACGGCCGCGGCCGCGCAGGATGCGACCAAGCTTGTCGAGTTGCTGCAAAAGGCGCTTGAACAAGGGGCGATCAAACTTCCGGTGGCACCGGCAGCCTGAGTTGCCGCCGTTCCAAGGAATGGGAACAGCGGCGAGTCCGCCGGCTACATCAAGCCGGCCTCGTGGAACGAGTGATATCCGACGCCGTTCGGATCGGCTTCCGGGTCGCCGATGATGACGTGGTCCAGAAGCTCGATTTCGATGATCTTGCCGCCTCCCGCAAGACACGGGTCACACGGATATCGGCTGTGCTGGGAGTCGGGTCGCCGGAGGAATGGTTGTGTGCGACGATCAAGGAGGAGGCTCGCTGTCTTGTCGCACACCAAGAATACGCGTTCGCCGCATCGATTTCCGATGAGCGGGAAACACTTCTAGTCGCACTAACTCGATTTACAGAAGCCGAACATATCTCTTTAAATCAAAAGGATGAATGTAAGTGCTAACTTCTTTGGGGAAGTGTGACCGATGACGATATGCCATCTCTGTCTCAATGAAGCGCATTTGTGCCGTTCGCACATAATCCCTGAGTTTCTCTATTCCTCGCTCTACGATAAGGACCACCGTTTCATTGAGCTTTCGGAAATTGCCGAAGGCGGAAAACTGACCAAGCCACAAAAGGGCCACAGAGAAAAACTCCTATGCGAGAGATGCGAATCTCGCATCAATCAGTTCGAAAAACATGCGCGGAGGCTATTTGTCGATCCACTCCCCCCCTGTATGGAAGGATCGCAGCGTTTTAGGGCCCACCCTCGCTTGGACTACACTTTGTCGAAGCTGTTTTTTCTTTCGATCCTATGGAGGGCATCTGTCAGCAGCTTAGATATGTTTCGACACGTGCGTTTGGGCAGGCACGAGGACATTATCCGGAGAATGATCCTTAGCAGAGATCCAAGAGATACGGAGACGTATTCAGTTGTTCTTTTTGCGCTGAAATTCGATGGGGATCACTTCAGGGATTTTATGGTTGAGCCGACTTATATGAGGGTAGAGGGGCGCCGCTGTTACCGATTTGTCATGGCCGGATTCGTAGTCCTGATTTTTGTCGCCAGCCTACCGCCTCCGCAGCCCTATCCACGACTTGCGCTGTCCCCGACGTCCCCGATCAAATCGTTCGATTCGGAACTTCAGGAATTCAAATTTCTCAGGGTTGGTTGGGACGCCGCAGCAGCGGTAAAAATAGACGGCGACCCATAACACCGATCCTAGATGGTTTCAGTTAGTCATAGCTGAGTTCGCCATGATTGCGGGAAAATTCATCCGCGAGGTTCCGAGGGACTTGTTGAACCTCTGGCCCTCGGTCAGGCTGGGTGGCGGGCCGGCCCGCGCTGCGAGGATGATCGCATCGCATTCTCTGTATTTGACCAAGGCCATGGCGAAGAAGCCGCGAGCGATCCTGCGTAAACGTCAGTCCTCAGAGAGAGTTCGCTTGCTTGTGTATAGCCTTTCGGCACCCTTTTCATCGTGAACGCACGGTTATCATGGCTCAGCCCAAGGCATGGGATTCAATCATGAATCGTGCGGCGGTAATCATTGGGGTCAAGAAGGCGGGCCAGCTGCCCGAGCTTAAAGCGGCGCTGGCCGGGGTGCAGAAAGTCGAAGCTTGGGCCAGTTGTCACGGTTTCGGTGAAGACGACGTCATCACCCTGACGGACGAGAAAAATCCAGTGACGGCGGGGGACATCAAGAAAGCCGTCAAAAAATTGGTGGATCGCGACAACGTGGAGCAGCTTTTCATCTATTTCGCCGGGCACGGCGTGAATCTTCATTATAGCGAATATTGGCTGTTGAGCGACGCCCCCGAAGACACGCAGGAGGCCGTTAATGTGGCGGGATCCGTGCAACTCGCAAAGCGCTGCGGGATTCCGCACGTAATCTTCTTCTCTGACGCGTGTCGCACGGCGCCCGAAGGCATTCAAGCGCAGGCGATCCGTGGGAGTGAAATCTTTCCCAATCAGGTTCGCGGGGGTCCGCAAAAGGCGGTGGATGTTTTTTATGCCTCTCTCCTCGGTGAGCCCGCGCTGGAAATCCAAGACAAAACCGTGGCGGCGGCCCATTACGATTCGCTCTATACGAATGAACTGGTTGAGACGTTGGGAGGCCAACGTAGGACGGTGCTTACATCCGATAGTGTGTCGAAGCTCTATTTGCGCCCACAGCCTTTGAAGCGACATCTCACAAAAGAGGTGCCGAAGCTCGTTCAGGCAAAGCTCGGTTTGAATACGCCCCACTCTCAAACACCTGATGCGGAGATTTTATCTGACGAATTTGCCTTTCTCCAAGAGTTCAACGGCCTGTTGCCCCAAGGCGACGCAACGCCCGGAGGCCCACCGGCTATGCCGCCTGATGCACCGACCAAACCACCAATGGCAATGTTCGCTGATCTCAGCGCGATCGCATTGCAAAGCGCGCTCAAGTCCTCGTGGGGGGAGGGCAGAAAGGCCATCGTGAACGCCTTGGGCGATCAAAGGGCACTGGTCGCCAGACACCTATCGAAGGCCTTTGAACGTGAAACAGAGAACTTCGGTCCGACCCACTTCGAAACTGGATGTGGTTTCAAACTACGCGGGGCCGAGATCGTCAGCGCTTGGACGGCGTTACCGGCCTGGGTCCAGCAACTCTCGCCGAAATTGGTCCGCGTGGGGCTCGAGAAAGAGCCCGCAGCCAACGTTCTGATCGAACTCGCCGAGGGGCGTGCCGTCCTCATACCCGCAATTCATGGCTTTATTGTCTCGTTGACCTTTGAGAAGGGCGAACTGCGCAACGTCGTTTACGAACCTTCCGACACCAGCGAACGATGGAGAGAGTATGTCGAACGTCGCGAAGAGTTGACCGCACTCCGGGCAATCATTGCGTCCTCTGTTCGCCGGGGCGTATTCCGACTGGAGCGCGACGATGCGGATAAACTGACCGAACGCATCCGATACCTGAAAGGTCTGGATCCGACCCTCGCATTGTATGCAGCGTATTCGTATCATCGGCTGGGAAACCCCAAGATGATCCGTCGCATGGAAGGGTATCTGCGCGACGATCTTAACGTGACGCTCTTCGACCTCAACCTGCTTGCCGAGCATCGGCCGGACGATCGTCTTGGGGTGAAGCGCTACCCATTTGTGCCCTTGCTGGCCCAAGGCTGGTCGCTCCTAGGCGCCTTTGACGCTTGGACACCTCGGCTCGAAGCGCTGCGTCCGCACGTCATCAACCAATCCCTCTGGACGCTTTTTGATAAGGCCGCGCTCCCTCGGTTACGTGAAACATTAATGGAGAAGTTATGACGAAGAAACTCGTATTCATCCACGGTCGATCCCAGCAGGGGAAAGATTCTCTGGCGCTCAAGAAAGAATGGATCGCCTCGTTCCGCGAAGGACTCGCGAAGCAAGGTTTGCAGCTACCCATCGATGAAGCGGCCATCCGTTTCCCTTATTACGGCGACACCCTCGACCAACTCGTAGCTGGGGCCGACCCGGCGGACGCCGCCAGGGTGGTCATCCGCGGTGACTTGAGTCCGACCGAACGCGATTACATCCGCGCTCTGCTTGAGGAAATACGCAAAAAAGCGGGTATCACCGATGCGGAAATTGATGCAGAGATTGCTGCGGAGGTTGTCGAACGGGGTCCGCTGAATTGGCCTTGGGTGCAAGCCATCTTGAAGGTCATCGATCGCAAGGTCCCCTTCGGAAGCAGCGCTTCGGTCGCGCTCTTTACCAAGGACGTTTTCGATTACCTCACCAAAGGCGGTATCCGGGACATCATCGAAACTGGGGTGATCCAAGCCATCCAGCCGAACGAGCCCACCGTGATCGTTGCCCACTCGCTGGGAACCATTGTCGCCTATAACATTCTGCGGCGAGAGGGAAAAAATCTCCAGTGGAACATTCCCCTTTTAGTCACCGTCGGTTCGCCGCTTGGTGTGGAAAAGATCCGCCGGTCGATTGCGCCGACCACCTATCCAGAATGCGTGAATGCTTGGTTTAATGCGTTCGACAAGCGTGACGTCGTAGCCCTTTATCCGCTGCAAGATCCCCACTTCATGGTGGGAAAAGTTATCATCAACAATTCGGACGTGAAAAACCATACCGAGAACCGTCACGGTATTGCTGGTTATCTCGACGATCCGGTGGTGGCGAAAACGATTTACGATGCATTGCTTTAATCGTGTGCAACTGGGATAAGCGCCTCGTTCTCCGACAGCGTGGCGAGCCGGAACCGGGACGCCAGTCGTGCGATGGCGCCCTACGCCGATGGCTCGGGCCAAGTTTGGGGCTGCAAGACGTGAGGACACTTTCGTTCGGTGATTCCGAAGCCGAACCATTCCTTCGGGCTTGCGACTACTTGCTTGCGGCGTGTGTTGATTTCACCCGTCGGGCAATTTCCGGCGACGAGATTCCGGTTGAGATTCGCGAAGCGGCACACCATGGACTTGGTCGCATGTTGACTCAGGCAGCTGGATTGGGCCAGGGCAGTGCCGATTTGGAGTTCCAGATTGGAGGAATTATGGCAGCCGACCGCTGGATAGGGTCAGTCGCGAAGCCCTTTCTGCCTCGTTAATTGGGTGGAGACAACGCAACCAGTCGTTATGCCTGCATACAAGCGTCAGCACTTTCTTCCCTCTGTATATCTGAAGAACTTTTCGCCTGACGGATCTCGGAGCACTCGCGATTCCAAAGTGTGGCGGGTCGATCAAACACGGTGCACACTTGTGCCAGTCCAGTCTCAATGTGCCGGCGACTATCTTTTTTCCAAAACGGCCCCGCAGAAGTCAGAGGAAGAGTTCCAAGAGTTCGAAAAAGGATACGCTGCTGCTTTGACAAAAATTTGGTGTGATGGCGACCCCACGGTCTTCGAATACTTCGCGCTGATTTTAGCGGCATTCGATCTTTATACCCGCAATATTGTGCATGAGAACCGCACGGGGCTTGAGGGAGTTCAAGCCTATCAATTTCGCATAGTCAGTTTTATAAATCGACTTATTGTCGGGAATTTCGGTGCAGAGGCTCTGCCGCTATCCGAATTGTTTGAGCGACTTAAACAAACTTGGGGGGTGCGTTTATTTCGAACGCCAACCGGCCGTGAAATTATCACGTCGGATCACCCGGTCCTCTGCTTTACGTGGGGTGCAGGAGAGACGATCGATTTTCTCCTGTTACCGGTCACACCTAACGTATGCGCGGTAGTCTTCGACAAGCGCACCGCGCGTCCGCAGGGTAACACACTGGTCGAAACGGACGGCGTTCATCTAGTTGAAGCCTTGGCGTCACACTGCCATAGCTGCATTTATGCAGCCAGCCAACCAAGCGAACAGGCAATCGACGCATTTCGCCGTCTGATCAACAGGCGAGTTATTCCTCGCACGGTGACAGATGCCGAGAAATGGTCGCTGAATCTGACCGTTCCACCGCGTCCCGATATTTTCAGCTTCATCCGTCCGTTTCACGGCTGAGCATGGCTGGCCACACCGTTTCATACATCAGACCGTTTCTTAGGGTCGGACTCATTTTATAAACTCACGAAGGCGGGTGTTGATGACCTTGATGTCGATCTCGGCGCCGACGACGGTGGCACGGGCCTTGGCGAGTCGGACCTCGGCCTGCATCAACTCCTGCTTCAAGCGGGAGAGTTCGTCGGTGCTGACCGGCGAACGTGAGGTCCGGCCGGAGGCGGGACGGTCGGTTTGGAGGGCTTCCGTGTTTCCTGTATTCATGGCGTGATGGGCCGGCGAAGCCGGCGGTTGATTTTTGGGTGACGTGATTTCAACCGGCCTGACATGACCGGTTCGGGATGACTCCAAGCCGCCCTCCCCTCGATTACAGCGGCGGGCGTCTGCCCAAAATGCGGCAACCCGCCTGTCGGAAAAAGGAGCGGCCAGGTGGCCGCTCCTCCGGGCGCGATCAATCCAGCGCGAAATGTTCGGCGACCGTCTCCCGGTCGTCGGAGTCGAAGCGCTGCGCGAGGTAGTAGGCGAACAAACCGGCGACGAGGGAACGGCGGATTTCGTCGAGCCTTTGCACGGCGGAATCGAGATCGACGGGCCGGCCGGCGAAGAGGCTCGCCACAAAGCCGGCCACGCCTTTCTCGCTCGATGAACGCGGAGTCGTGTCGAGCGGGCCGGGTTTGGCGAAGTCGAGCGCTTCGCGGAGCCGTTCGCGCGGATTGTTGGCGGCGCCGAGAAACCACCGGGCATTCTTGTCGCCGGCGCGCTCGAAGGCGGCGCGCAGATAGTCGTAGCTGAATTCGCCGTGGTTGAAAGCAAGCAGCACGGCGCAGAGGTCGCGGCGGAGGGTCCAATCTAGGGCGAGCAAGTCGGACACGTCGGCCAGCATGGTGCCTCCTGTGTAGAGAGAAATCAGGATGGAGCGTGCGCGAACCGCCTGGCCGTGGTCGTGGCCGGCGATGGCGGAGGCGAGTCGCTCCAATGCGGGTTTGGCGGCGGTCACGGCGTCGTCGGCTTCACGCGCTGCCGTGCGGACGGCCGCAAAGAATTCATTCAGGGCGGCCTTGCGGTCGGCCTCGTCGGAAGGGGGGACGGAATGTGAGTTCATTGTATTGAGAATGTGGAGTGTGGGAGTGTGGTGGCACGGATGAGGGCCTACCGAAAAAGGGACAGGCGGGAAAAAAGGGGCGGCGACGGTGCGCCGCCGCCCCGGTGGAGATCAGTATTCCGCCCGTGTCGGTTGGGGGCCGCCGAACGTGCGCGCCGCGAGCGAATAGATGTTGTTCAGGGTAATCTCGACGCGGTCGCCCATGGCGTTGACGGCAACCGCATAGCCGACGAGGTAGCGCAGCTTTTCCGCACCGGTTTCCAGTATCACCGCGACGGAGTCTTCCGCGAGGTGGCCGGAGAGTTCGGCCATGAAGTCGATTTCCTCGTCCTGATCGAAGTCGTAGTCCGGGAAGGCACCGTCGTCCGACGGATCGGGCAGCAGTGCGAAATGTCCGGGATGGTCTTTGGAGTTGGAAATCACCTGCACGCCCCGATGCTGCGCCCACGATTGGAACGCGACGTGGTCCTTGACCCGGAAGTAATTGGTGCGCGAAGCGCAATAGTAGTTGGACATAGTAAAAAGGGGGCGCGGCGTCGCCGCCGTGCCCGTTGAGGGTTTCAGTTGCGGGCGAACTCGTCGGCGAGGGACCAGAGGGCCTTGTTGAGCCGCTGGCCTTCATTCAGGCCAGAGACGGGGCGGGTGCGGTTGCGCCGGAATCCGGCGCCCTCGGTATGCCCGAGGTAGCGGTCGCCCCCGCGCATCAAGTGCTCCTGAACCACGTTGAAGGTGGTCCAGAGATCAGTGGCGGCGTCGCCGTAGCGCACCGGGGCAATCAGCTTCTCGGGTTTGAGGAACTGCGTCACCGGCTGGGTGGCATCCCAGCGCAGAGTCAGCGCCCGGCGGGCGAATTCGATCCGGGACGCCTGCGAAAGCTGCACGCCCTGCCACCGGGCGACGGCCTCCAACATGCGCGGGGTGCTCTCGGCCACGGACTGCGCGGCCTTGGCGAAAGCGTCGGCGGACACGTCCACATGCCGGATGGAGACGTGCGCGAAATCCGTATCCGCCACGGTCAGCCCGTTGCGGCAAACCAAACGGTAGAGGCCGGCGTCGATGCGGTAGGCGCGGCTGCCGTCGTGCGCGTTTTGCAGGATCATTTCCGGGCGGGTGGAGCCGACCTGAAGCGCACCGGCGTCCAAGTCGTCGCGGCGGGCGAAACGAAGCTCGTGCATCTGGAAACCGATGCGGTCCTCCAGGCGCACGCGCTGTTCGGAGGCCTTGACGGGAAGCCACCCCTCGGCGCCAAGCAGGGCAACGACCTGCGCGGTGGACACAAAGGTGTAGCGGGCGGAAACACCGGGGCGGGCGTGCTCGGCGAACACCGAAGGAGCGGCGCGGCGGAGATCATCGGAAGACAGCGCCTGAAAGGCGCGGGAGGGTGAAACGATAGCGGACGTATTCATGATGTTGTGGGACTGATGCGCCCCAACGAGGGCGCGGGGAGTAGCGGGCCGCGCTACGCGGGCCCCTACCGGAGCCGAACCGAAAAATCGGCCACCCCGGAGGGACGCCGACGTGAAGCCCCGTCCGCACAAGGTGGAGAGCGAAGCGGACCTTGAGGCGCGGACGGGCGGGAGTGCGCAGCGCGACGCCCGCCAGCCGGTGCAGGGGCTAAACTAAGGCTTCCCTCTGGGTGTGGCTTTGCTGACTGCGGATGCGTGAGCGGCGCGCAGAGAGCGAGCACCGCAAGCCCAGCGGCGTTTGAGCGTCTAAAAATGGCGGGCGCAGCCGGCTGACTATCCCTGTCGGTCGATCACGCGCAGGTGCGGTCGCGGCGTGGAGGCGGGAGGCCGTGAGCGAAGGGAGGAGTCGGCGCCGCCGTGAGTGTGGCAAGGCCGCCGGTGTCGTGGACGGATGCTTGCGGACGGAAACGATCCTGACGAAAGGTCGTGCTTGGACGACGTATCGCCAGAGGCGGCCGGCAAACGGGAGGCAAGCCGTCTCCGACCGCAGCGAGAAGGCCGTTAGCCGCAACATAGCGACCGCACCGAAGCGGGAACCGCTGGAAACATTCCGGCCTCCGCCGGCATCGGGGCGTTGCGGGGTGTCCCCGCTAGAATGGGGAGGGCGAGACCCAGGCTCGACCGCGGGGAAAGGCGTTTCCCCGGATGGAGAATCGGCCTGAAATGTAACAATAGAACGTTTGCGAGGCCCGTTACTTGATTGTAACTAAACCGTCACCATCGCCCCTTGTTTTGACGGCTCAGCCGTTTGGGGTGCAGCCAGAGCATTCCGTTTCCATGACAAAGAAAGCCAAAAACCCAGCTCAACCCTCCAAGGCCGAACAGGCCGTCGAGACAGCGCAGGCACAGGTCAAAGCCGCCAAGACCGCCTTGAAACAAGCCCGAAAGGGACTGAAAGCCGCGAAGGCGGCTCGCAAGGCCGCGAAATCCGCGAAGCCGGCGAAGAAACCGAAAAAGACCAAGAGCTGGGCTTGCCTCGATTCTTCGGACAGTCGGTTAAGGGATAATTAGTTTGTATGTTTCAATGCGGATTCAAACGCAACAGGGCTTTGGTATCCAAGGCTGGAGTGGAGCCGGGTGCGGTTATAAAACGTCTCAATATAATCGAAGATCGCGGAGCGAGCCTCGGCTTTGGTGGCGAAGCGGCGGTGGTAAACCACCTCGTATTTCAGGCTGCTCCAAAACGATTCGATGAAGGCGTTGTCGTAACAGTTTCCCTTCCGGCTCATGGAGGCCACGCAGCGACGCGCGGCCAAGGCGGAGCGGTAATCACCGCTGGCAAACTGGCTGCCCCGGTCCGAGTGCACGATCAACCCGGGCGCGGGTTTGCGCTGGGCAAAGGCCATTTGCAGGGCCGCCACGGCCAGCCTGGCGTCCAGGATGTCGTGCATCGCCCAGCCAACGATCCGACGCGTATAGACGTCGAGCAACGCGACCACATACAGCCAGCCTTGGCCGGTCAGCACGCAGGTCGCATCGGTGGCCCAGGCTTGGTCGGGACGGTCGGCCACAAAGCCACGCAACCGGTTCGCGGCGATGGGGTCGCCATGACGGCTGTCCGTGGTGGCAACTCGGTATTTGGAGCGCTGCCGTGCGTGCAAACACTCCTGCCGCATCAGCCGGGCCACGCGCTTGCGACTGATCCGACCACCCAGCGCCCGTGTCATGCGCGGACTGCCGTAAGTCTTTCGACTGCGCGTAAATTCCTCACGGATTTGCTGCCGCAACGCCCGGTTTTGCCGCTCGCGCGGTCCGGGCGCATGACGCCGATCCAACCAGTCGTAATACCCGCTGCGCGAGACCATCAGAGCTTCGCACAGCCAGCTCACTTTGTATTCGCCGCTCATGCGTTCGATCCGGGCATACCTCTCGGCGGCTGTTCGCAGAGGATGCCCAGCGATTTTTTTAAGACTTCACGCTGCTCCAACAGCTTCGCGTTTTCCTCGCTCAATCGCCGGATCTGCGCCTGCAGCTCCGCCACCTGCGGCACGGGCTTTTCCGTCGGAACGGTGCCGTGCTCGGCACCGTTCCGACGGACCTTGGCCCACCGGTATAACAACGGCGCCCTGATCCCCAGTTCCGCGGCGACCTTCGCTGCGCTCCGGCCGCTCTGCCGCCACAACGCCAATGCCTCCTCTTGATATTCCTTGCTGTAAGTCGCACGGCTCCTCGCCGGCTTTTCCAATTGGGTCTTCATCTGTGTTTCCTTTCGCTTTTGACCCTCAACCCCTGTCCGTCAATTCGGGGCAACCTCAAGCTGATCCTTTCACCGGATCGGCACGGTTCGTCCATGCGCAGTGACTTGAATGGACGGGAAAACGATCCGACCCAGTCAGCTTCGGACCGATTCTATCCTCATTCGCTCCCTGAGCTGGGTTCGCCTGTTTATCCAAAGCCCCTTTATCCGGGCTGGCCTGATTCCAGATCGTAGAGCATCCGCCAGATACGGTCGAGCTCGCCACGCTCGACCACCTGCAAAGGCGTCGATCCGTCGAAAGCAGAGTTGGGCTGTTTCAGCCAGCGGCCTACTTGCGCCGGCTCCATCACACGAGCCAGTCCATCGAGGAGGCGATCCATCTCCACCAACGCCTTTTCCTGTTTGGCCGACGGCGGTTCGCCCTGACTCCATTTCGCCACCGAGCGAGGCGAAAACCCGGTCAACCGCACGAGCAACGGCTGGGGCAGGCGGAAGGTGTTTCGATAGTGCTGGAGCAGACCGGAGTAATCATGCGCCCCGCGGTGGGCGAAACGGAACGTGCCGGCCAGCGCCGGCCTGGCAGAACGCTTCCTGGTCTTGAGTGCGGTTGCCATAATTATGCCTGTAATAAAACCTGCATTTTTGCAGGATTCAAGCTCTCAGCCTCACCCCCAGCCGGCCGCCCGTTCACGGTTTATCGGGCCGAAGCAGCCGGATGTTCTCCTGGAGCAGGATCGCAAGGACTTCGGGGTCGTCGGCCAGTTTCCCGGTTCCCGTCGTGATGTGCAGCTTCCCGGAGCCGACGCCGGGCTTGTCGAAAAGAGCGACGCAGCTTTCGGGGGTGTTCAGTCGCGAGGTGTAAACAAGGCCGTCGAGGTCGTCCTTGTGCAGCATGATCGCTTTCGCCCACGCTTGGGTGCAGGCGTAGGGAGCCCGGAAGGTGGCATCATCGGCGGCCATTGCGCGGAGGGTCGAAGCCTTGCGGACATCGAGCACGCGGAGCGGATTTGTATCCATGATAGAAATACGTTTCCAGACACGTTCAGCCAGCAGCTTCTCGGGCATCGACCGGGCCTTGACCGGCTGGTCCTGAAGTTCCTGGCCGAAGCGTTCCCAAAAGGCGGTTTCCTTCCGTTCCGCGATGTAGAGGACGCCGAACGGCTGGTCCGGGCGGCTGAATCGCGCTTCCTCGCTCCACGACCAGTCCGCCTCCGGGGCATCCTCGTGCGAAATGCGCCAGAAGTCGCCGTGCCAATCCTCGACGACCGGGCCGAGATCGCGCTCCGAAAAGTCCGCCGGCGGAAGCCTGGGGTCGCCTCGCTTCGGCATGTTCATTCCGCAGTCAGCCGGCGCAGCGCGCGATGAATGGCGGTCCCGGCCTCGGGGTCCTTCGCCCGGACCAAATCCATGAGGCTCCGGTTCCCCAGGGAACCGCGAGGCGTGAAGATGAAATGAAGCGCCGGGGCGCCGTTGCCGAGGCCCTTGACGATGTCGGCGGCCCAAGGCGCCGGTTTCCGCCCCTCGAACTGGTCGAGCGGAAACACAAAGGGGTCTGTTTCGGCGGGCCGGAAGGCGATCACTTCTCCGCGGTCCTTGAGCCGGTGCAGAGTCGAGCCGGGAATGCCGAACCGGGCCTGCACGGTCGCCGCCTGGCCCATGTGCTCCCAGTTCTCGCGGACGAGTTCGGCGATGGCCGCATCGCCCTGGATGCGGAGCACCTGCTTGGTCCACTCGGGCCGCGATGTGGTTTGGTGCAACTCTTGGCGGACCGCGCTGCTGAGCAACTGGACCAAAGTAGCCATGCGGGTTTTTTCCGGGATCAGCATGGCGATGCCATTGATCACGATCTGGTATTTTTTGACCTCGGCCCCGACTTCGGGTTCGAGGTCAGTATCTCGGTAAACCGTGGATTGGGACATGTCTTCTATATGAGAAGAGACTTACCATTTGTCAAGTCGGAGGCAGCATCATGCTTCGTCGTCGGTGCATCCAACCGGTCCAGAGCCGCCCCCAAACTGCGCATCAAAACCTCCAAACTATGAGGAGGTTCCATTTGTTCCACCCTGGCAATGGCAGGTTGCTGGGACGCTTCCAAGGCAGCGGGCCGGGCTGGTGTTTTCATTGGCCCCCTCCTCACTTCCGCGCCGCGCCGCGGACGAAGGCTTTCAGATCGGCGTGGTTCTCCGGCGTGAGAAACAGGAAAGGCACGTCGAAGGTTTCGTAGCGCTGCCGTTCGATGCCGGTGATCTCCTCGACGCCGATGGCGAGGATAGTGTCCGCCCACCCGGCTTCGCGCAAGGCGCGCACCACGCGCAGGCCAGAACCCTCCGCCGACTGGTGATGATCGACGATGACCACGTCGAAAGGGGCGGACTCCGCCTTTGCCTTTTCCGCCAGTGCGACCGCCTGCGCCGCGTTGTCGGCGTAGGTCCACACACAGTCCACGTCCTGCATCAGATACCAGGCCACCTTGCGCGACAGCCAGTGGGACTCCACGTAGAGCAGGCGCAAGGGGGAGACTCGGGAATGAGCGGCGCCGACGGCGGCGTCAGGCTGGCGGGGCGGTTCATTCATCAGGCGGTCTTCGGTTCGGCTTCGGGGAAAAAGATCGCCGCATTGTCGGCGTGGTCGTGGACGCCCTCGTCGGCCAGCGACTGCAAGATCGCCAGCAGGAGTTGCGTCTGCCGTCCCAGCTCGGAGAGCTGGTAGTCGCGGTGACGCGGGTGCTGGGTGCGGGTGCGTTCGACCAGCCCGCAATACATCAGCAGGTGCAGGCAGGCACCGACGCTGGCGCCGGGCAATGCTTTGACCCAATGCACGAACTGTTCGCCGGCGAACTCTCCCGCGGGCAACTGCGCGAGCAGCGCCATCGCCCCGCGCAGGCGCAGCAGCCGGCGAACGACCCAGGCACCGCCGCGCCGTCCACCGCAGCCGTTGTCCTGACGCGCAGGGGGAAGTGATTTGCGACACAAGGCGTCGAGCCGCCGGAGTTCGGTCTGCAAGATGTCCAGCAACCGGCCGCCCTCCGCGGTCAGCGTGCAGGGGCTTCGTTCCCTGGAGCCGTCCGACTCCAGCCGTTTGAGCAGACGGGCGCGGACCAGCAGTTGGACAAGCTGGGTGGCGGTCCCCGTCCCCAAACCGGGAACCAGGCGGGACAGGTCGGCGGGACGGCGCGGCCGCGCCCGGAAGCGGCGAAAGGCGAGCAAATAGTTCCGGCGGCGCAACAGGTAATCGAGGGCCTTCCAGAGACTCACAGCGGGCGGCTCATTTCCCCTCACCCTGCGGCCCTCCGGTCGCGACCCCATACGTCCACCACCGGGGCTTTGAGGAAGAGCTTGAGCAGGCGGAGCAGATCGTCGTCGTGCACATGGATGGCGACCAGGCGCAGCAGCGTCTGGTAGGACCCGCGGTTCATCATGCCTCCTCTCCCCTCGATGTCGAAGGCGTCGAAACCGTAGCTGCCGCTGCGCACGGTCGCTCGCACCGCAGCCAGCGTGCGCACATGCACCGGATCATTTTCCGAGCAGACTTCGGACAGCACCGCGTCCAGCACCAAAAACAGCGCCGTGTGGACGACGCGGTCCTTGAGGAAGAGCATCAGCCGGGGCCGGTGCAACTGGCTTTTGATGAAACGCGACACGGTGCCGAGCCGGTAACGCCGGCTCTCCAGCTCGTGCTGGAGCGTGTCGATGAAAGTGCCTTCGCGGGCGGAAGATTCCCGCGGGCGGGGTTTGCAGTCGGCGAGCATGGCGGCCAGCACGAAGTAGCTGGCCGCGCCGAGCACTTCGCGGCTGCACAGGATCGGGTAAAGAGGCGGCCCCGCCTTCGACTTGGGCGCAAAGGCAGCCACGGAGTCCGGACACACCGACCGGAGAAGCGGAAGCGTATTGGCGATCATGGCGAGGGCGGGGCGAAGGGTTTGCTCAGAAACTGAGCGAGGCGCGGAGATGGAACGTCGTGTCGTTCTTCTCCGTGAGGTTCGGGTTGGCCGAGTTGGCGTCCCTCAACGCGACACCGAAGGCGGCGCCGACCGAAAGGGTCTGGCCGTAGCGGTAGTCCAGGCCGGCCCCGAAGGAGGCGAGCTTCACGTCGGGCGAGCCGTCGGATTCACCATAGCCGTAGTCCAAAAAGAAATACGGCGAGAGCTGGTCGCGGCCGGGGAAGAGCGCGACGGAGGGCAGGCGCAGCTCGTTGCGGAACACGAAGCCGCGGTCGGCGGCGCCGTCGTCGGTGGTGTAGCCGCGGGTGGCATAAAAACCGCCGGGGGCGACCTGCTCGGTGTCGGGCAGGTCCGCGGAAGAGAGCGTGCCGCTGAACTGCGCCACCCAGGTGAGGCGGCCGCCGAGCTTGGTCACGCGGGTGACGTCGAGCGAGCCATAGACATACTTGGCGTCGCGCCCGCGCAGTTCCCATGCGTCCTCGTCGGTGCCGGGGTTGGCCTTGATCTTGAGGTCGAAGCTGGTGGAGCCGAACTTGTCGGGGATTTGATGCGCCCAGCCGGCGACGAACTGGAGCACATCGGCCTCGTTGCTGCCGAGGGGGATTCCGAGCAGGTAGGTCTCCTGCTTGTTGCGCTTGAACTCGACGCCGAAGGTCAGGTCGCCGAGGTAGTGGCCGTCGAAGAGGTTTGAGACCGCCGTGCGGTAGAGGATCGGCACCTCGAAGGTCGTGCTGTCGGTGCGCAGCGTCAGGCCGGGCAGGAGGTCCTGCTCCTGCCGGGTCGCCACGTAGTTGCCGAGGATTTCCAGCGCCTGACGGGGAGCCAGAGGAATGGTCACGCGGCCCGAATGGCTCAAGTAACGGGGACGGTCATCCTCATCGAGGGTGATGCTGCCAGGCTTGCGCCAGAAGTCGGTGTCACCGGTGAGCTGATACGAGATCAACGTGTTGTTGAGCGGCTTCAACACCGCGGCCGCGCCGAGGAAGTAGCGGTCTTTTCCGGTCGAACGCGTGCCAGTGTTGGAGTAGCCGGCAAAGACCTGCCAAGGTTTTAGCTCGGTGACGGTCAGTTCGAGGTTGCTGGTGCCGAGTTCGTCGCCGGCGGCGAAGGTGCCCTGCACCTGCCGGTAGGGGTTGCGGTTGAGCCAGTCGAGATCCTCCGAGAGTTTTTTGGCGTCGATGCGCTCACCGCCCGTCAGCCGCAGGTCGGATTCGAGAGGACTGGCGACGGCGCCGTTGACCTCGACCTTGCCGAGACGGAACTCGACCACGCGCAGTTGCAGCGTGCCATCGGTGGCGTCGTGGGGCGGCAGCGTCACCGAGACGAAGGGATGACCCGAGTCACGGTAAATCTTGGCGACGGCGGCCTGCGCGTCGCTAATGAGCTTGCGGCTGAGCGGACGGCCAACGAAGGGCGCGAGCGCCTGCTTGAGCGCGGCGGGATCGGCGGCGCCGATGTCGCCGATCTGCACGCCGCTCGCGGGCGAGCGGCTGGCGCCTTCGGCGGGGCCGAGCAGGCGAATACCGGAGACGGTCGCGCCGAGCGGCGTGGCGTCAGTCGAACCGGGCTGGAGGCTTTGCTGGTCGAGTTGCAGGGCCGAGCCGGCGGCAGGCCGAGGCGGAGCGGGCGGCTCGTTGCGTTCGATGACTTGAGCGTGGGTCGAAGCGACGCCGAGCGTGAGGAGGAAGGTGGCGAGGGCCAAGGGCCGGACGCCGCGTTGGGTGGCAGGTGTGAGGTTCATTAAAGTTTACGGAAGAAGGTGAAGTTGAAGGGAGGGGGCCATGCGGGCGGCGGGGCGTAGATCGCCCCCGCCGCCCGCACGGAAGACAGCTCAGAGCGAGCTGACGCGGATGTAGGGGCCGAACTGGCGGAGGTTGTCGGGGTCCACGCCGTTCGAGGGCTCATTGGTGAGCGAGCCGGGCGCGGGCGGCGGGGCCACCTCGTTGACGAGGCCCTGTGTGCGCTCGGCGGCGTTCTCCGAGGAGGTGTTCGCCGAGCCGCCTTCGATGACGCGCGGCGTCTGCTGAAACACGACGATGCTCTGGATCACGCTGCGGGCGATCTGGTCGGCATCCTGGCCCTCGAAGGCCGGGTGGTTGGCGATGATGTCCGCAATGTCTTCCACCGTGGGAATCCCCGGTCCGACCGGGATTTCCGGGTCGGTCGGGCCAACGGGCGCGGTCGTCACCGTCAGCGCCGTCGCGTTGCCGGCTGCCTGCGCGAACGTGTAGTTTTGCGCTTCGAGCCCGCCGCCATTGATGGCGTAGACGCCGGGCGCGCTGCTCACATCCGCCGGGCTGGTCCAGGTGAGCGAGCCGGTGGTCGCGGTGGCGAGGGTTTCGTCGGCCACGAAGCCGGTCACGCTGCCGGTGAAGGCCGGATTGGCCGCACCTTGCACGCGGCTGGCCGCGTTGGCGAGGTAGGTGAGGACGGCCTTCTCGATCGCCGCAGTGGCCGCGAAGGTCGCGTCGGCGAGGACGTAGTTGTTCCCGTCCGTTCCTCCGAGGGTGTAGAGGCCGGCCACGTCCTTCGACTCGCCCGCGTTCTGGTCGGCGTAGGCCGCGGCGAGCGCCACGGTCACGGCGTCGGAACCGATCAGGCCGGCGAGGCTGCCGTGCGTGAGCACTTCGATGGCGGTGGTGCCGTCATAGATTTTGCTCGCGGCGACCGTGCCGGACGTGCCGAGGGTGATTTCCTTCGGCGTGATCGAAGCCGTGCCGGTGAAGGCCGCACCCGCGAGGGTGTAGTTGCCCGCGTCCGCACCGCTGGTGGCGTAGGTGCCGGTGACAGTCTTGCCGGTGCCGGCGTTCTTGTCGCCGTAGGCGGCGGCAAGCGTGAGGGTCACGGTGTCGCTGCCGATCAGGCCGGCGAGGCTGCCGTGCGTGAGCACTTCGATGACGGTGGTGCCGTCATAGACTTTGCTCGCAGCGACGGTCCCTTGCGTGCCGATGGTCAGCGTAGCGGGGGTGATCGTGGCCGTGCCGGTGAAGGCGTTGCCGCTCAGGGTGTAGTTGCCCACGTCGGCACCAGCGATGGCGTAGAAGCCGGTGACTCCCTGACTGCCCGCATTTTTGCTGGCGAAGACGAGGTTGCCGAGCGTGAGGGCGACGGTGTCGCCGTCGATCAGGCCGGCGAGCGCGCCGTGGGTGGCAGCAGTCGCGTCGGTGGTGCCGTCGTAAACCTTGCCGTTGACGGTGCCCTGCGTGCCGATGGTCAGATCCTTCTGGCTGATCGAGGCGGTGCCGGTGAAGGCCACCGCGCCCGGAGCGAGGACGTAGTTGCCCGCGTCGTTGCTGGTGAGAGCGTAGCTGCCGGTGACACTCTTGCCGTCGCCCGCGTTCTTGTCGGCGTAGGCGGCAGTGAGCGCGAGGGCCACGCTGTCATCGTTGACCACGTTGGCGAGAAGGCCGTGGGTGAGGATTTGGATGTCGGTGGTGCCGTCGTAAACCTTCGTCCCAGCGACCGTGCCTTGCGTGCCGAGGGTCAGCACGCGGGGCGTGATGGTCAGCGAGCCGTCGGTGTGGCCGGTGGCGGCGAGGCGGTAGTTTTCCGCGTTGTCGCCGATGAGGCTGCCGATGGTCAGCGTGTAGCTGCCGGCGTTGAGCAGAGCGTCGAGCGTGACGGTCGCGCCAGCGCCGTTCTTCACGGCGAGCACGCCGGTGACGGTGTCGGCGTCGCCGCCAATCAGGCCGTTGAGCGTCCAGGTGATCGTGCCGGGCGTGTCGCCGTAGCTCCAGGTATAGGGGGAGCCGAAGGCGTAGGTCACGTCGGTGAGCACAGCCTGCACGGTGAGGGTGCCGGGCACGTAGCTGATCGTGTAGTTGCCGAGGCCGCTGCCGACCGCATCGCTGACGGTGATGGCGTAGGGGCCGATGGCCGCGCCGGCAGCCGCGCCGTCGCTGGCGAGGGTGGCGGAGGTGACGGCGTCGTCGTTCTTGAGGCCGGTGACGGTGAACTCGGTGCCGGCGAAGGTGAACGCCTGGCCGTGGTCCTTGGTCTGGTTGCTGGCGGTGACGGTCAGCGCGGCGGGCGTGACGGTGAGCGCGCCGGGCGTGTAGGTGATGTCGTAGTTGGACAAACCGCTGCCAGCGGCATCCGAGGCGGTGACGGCGTAGGCCGTGCCGCCGTTGACGCCGGCAGTGGCCGCTGCGCCGTCGCTGGCGAGGACCACGCCGGTGACGGCGTCGGTGCCGTAGAGCTGGCCGGCGGTGATGCTGAAATGCGTGCCCAAGAGGCCCGCCAGCGTGTATGCCTCGCCGTAAACCTTGGTCAGGTTGCCCACGGTCAGTTCGAGCGGAGCCCGGTTGACTGTCAGCGAGCCGGGCGTGTTGCCCTCGGCTGCGATCCGGTAGCCGGAAGCGTCGTCGCCCACGAGGCTGCCGATGTGTAGAGTATAGCTGCCGGCATTGAGCAGGGCCTGCGCCGTCACGTCGGTCCCTCCTTGCCGGATGGCGAGCACGCCGGTAACAGCGTCGCCTCCTTCCACGCCGTTCAGCGTCCAGGTGATGTTGCCGCGGTTGTCGGCGCCGTAAACCCAACTCGTGACCGCGTTGCCGGAGAAGTCGTAGGTGACTTCCTGCGCGGCGGCACCCGCCACCGTGAGCGTTCCGGGCACATAGGTGATGGCGTAGTTGGAGGTGACATTAACCGGATTTTCCGTTCCCCGACCGCGAAGGATGAGCGCATTGGCTCCGACGATGTCGTAGGTGCCGATGGCGGCATCGGCAGCGAAGCCCGCGCTGGAAACGGCCAACTGGTCAACGACCTCTCCGTTTTTCAAGCCCTCGGCGCTGGCGAGCCATGCCGCAGTCGCGCCTTCTTCCAAGCTGGGAGCGCCGAGGAGGGCGCCGAAGTCCTTCGGCAGGTTGACAAGCGTAAGCGTCAGGGGGGCCTTGTTGATCGTGAGCGCTCCGTCGGTGTTGCCGGTGGGCAAGAGGTAATACTTGTCCGAGTCGGCGCCGGTGAGGCCGCTCAACGAGAGCGAATAGGTTCCGGCGTTGAGCAGGCTGTTCCAAGTCACAACCTGATTGGAGCTGTTTTTCACCTGCAAGACGCCGGAGACGGCGTGCGTCGGGTCGAGTGTGAGGGAAAGAGCTGCGGATAGGGTGTAAGTGGGCTGACCGGCCGCGTTGCCGTAAACCCAAGAGAACGGACTATCGAAGAAGTAGTTGAGCGGTGTGGCGATCGGTTCCGGCCCGCCCGTCACGGTCAAGGTGCCGGGCACGTAGGTGACGGCATAGTTCGCAGTAACGTTGGTGGAGGTTCCACGGCGAATAGAAAGGAGCGGATTCGTCGCCTGGGTAATAGGATAATAGCCGTTAGCAGCGGAACTGGTGAATCCGAGGCTGGCCAGGGTGAGGCCCAAAATCGTTTCCTCGTTTTTCAGACCGACCGCATTCGCTATCCAGGCGAGAGCGCTCGAACCGGAGACACCAGCGATGTTGGTTCCCTTGGTCTTCTCCTGATTCACAAACGTGATCACCAAGGGCGCGGGAGAAATCGTCAGTTGCGCGGTCGTATTGCCTGTATCGGAAATCCGATAGTTGGCCGCACCTTCGCCGGTCAGGCCGGCGATGACGAGGGTGTAGGAGCCCGCGTTGGTCAGGGCGCTGAGGCTTACGCGGGAGCCGTTGGCGTTCTGGAGATTGACCACACCGCGCACAGTATCGGTGGCGTCGCCTTGCAGGCCGTTCAGGATCGCAGTGAGGCCACCGGCACCAGCGCCATACACGAGGTTCAAGGTGGGCTGGGAGAAGGCATAGGTTACGGGTCGCCAGACTTCGTCCACGTTGTAGCTGCGGCTGCCGAAGACTTTCAGCACCGGGAAGGGCGATAGAGAGCCGGGAGCCACCCATTGGCTTGAGTCAAACCCGGTAAAGCTAGCGAAATTAGCCAGTTGCGATTTGGTGAGCCCAACAAGGTTGGACTGCGTGCCATACGCTTCGCTGCCGAACGCGTTGTTCGATGTCTGCGTGGTTTCCCAATAACTATTCCGGACGACGCCATCCCATTGCGTCCCGACCAAGGCTCCGACGAAGGATCGTGTGCTTGGAGTTCCTGCTTCGTGTATTTTTCCGGTGAAGAAGGACGATTCGATTGTCCCCAGTGACCAACCAACGAGGCCACCGACGCCCGCGGAGGAAGGATCGGGCGTAGTGAGGAAGCCTACCTCTATGTCGGTAGCGACAAAAGAATTTCGGATGGTTGCATCGGCCAAATACCCCACTAATCCCCCGACGCCGGGAAAGCTATCGGCCGTATGGACTGTGATTGTAGTGCCAAATACATAAACATTATCGAGGACGGCTTGGGCGTCCACATAACCGGCGATGGCACCGGTCGTGCCACCTCCTGTGCCACCACGAATGGTTCCACCGACCAAACCAAAGTTTTTGATCGTGGCCTCACGAACCACAGCAAAAAGCCCATCATAGTGTGAGCCGGTAACTGCTCTACCGAGGTAGATATTTGAAATTACATGCCCCTGCCCATCGAACACCGGCGCGGTAAAGCCGATGTAGCTACTATCGTCACCGATCGACTGGAAGCCTTCGAAAGTTCCGCCGACATTCCACTCCCAAGTCTCGCTCGCGTCGATGTCGCGGCCGAGTGCATAGCCGAAGCGGCCGGATGCGAATGCAGTCTGTCCCGCACGCGCGCCCGAGGTGTTATTCTGGATATTCTGGAGGTCGTAGATGTTGTTGACGAGCATAAGCGCGGTCCACGGGGTGCCGGCGCCGATGTTGGGCGCGAAGTTCTCGGTGGGCGCGACATAGCTCTCGCTGTTGACGTTATAGCGCACGCTCTCGTCGAGCGCGGTGTTGACGGAGGGGTTGAAGAAGATCGTGAGGCCGCCGGTGGCGGTGACGAACCTGCCCTCGGTGATGGTGACGGTGCCGGTGCTCTTGCCGCTGTTGTCGGCACGGAGGATGACGGAGCCGGAGCCGGCGTTGATGTCGGCATTGACGATGACGTTGTTGTAGGCGCTCAACTCAAGGCTGTTACCGCTGCTCCATTCGAGGGCAGCAGCGACGGTGATGTTGCCGGCCTGTTCGCCGGGGCTGCCTTCGCCGCCGGTGGTGACGAGGACATTGGCGGAGCCGAGGGCGGCGATGAGATCGGAGGCACGGAGGATGGAGCTGTTGCCGGTGGGGGTGAAGGTGCCGCCGGTGAGGCTACCGTTGGACGTGGCGCTGCTGCTGATCGTGATGTTATAGGGGTCGAGGAGAAGCGAGCCGGTGGCGCCGTGAGTGGAGCGGAGGTCGGCGGTGCCGGTGTAGGCGAGCAGGTTCTTGCCTGATACTTCGGCAAAGCCGCCGTCTCCGGTGAGGCCGAAGGCTTGGGCGGAGAGGTGGCCGGCGTAGGTGGTGAGGTCGTCGGCCCACACGACGATGTCGCCGCCGCTGCCGGTCAGGCCGTCGGCGCGGAGGAGCGAGCCTGCCTCGACCGTTGTAGTGGAGGCGGTGGCGAGGGCGTGGTCGGCGAAGTTGTTGGCGGGGTTGATGCCACCCTGGTAATCGCCGCCGAGGAGAATTTTTCCGCCAGTCGCCCCCGAGGCGTCGAGAGTGGCGGCGGATTTGACGGTGATCGTGTCGCCCGTGGCGATGATCGAGCCGCCAGCCTTGGCGGCGGAGGAGGCGTCGATGTTGCCGGCGAGCTCGACGGTGCCGGTGGAGCCGGCATCGAAGACGATGCGGCCGCCGGAGAGGTCGAGGTTGGTGGCCTTAATGATACCGGCGGTGTTGCCGGCGAGGGCGTAGATGTTGCCGCCCTGGGCGCGCAGCTCGGCGGCAGCGGCCTCAATCACGCCGGAGTTGATCGCGGCGGTGTCGGACCCACCGATGCGCACGGTGAACCTGCCGTCGTTATGCGCGTAGTCGCGCACGAGCACTTCGTAGCCGGCGGCGAGCGCGGCGGTGCCCCTCGGGGCGGTGAGCGATCCGGTGTTCTCTACGCGGCGGGCGATGAGGGCCACATCACCGCCGAGGGAGCCGATCTTGCCGGCGTTGATCACGACGGCGTCGCTGGCACCGGAAAAGAGGAGGTCGCCGCCCGCGAGGAAGGCGGAGTTGGAGACGTCGTGGGTGGAGGCGATGAAGGAGCCGCCGGTGTTCACGCGGCCTTCGCTGCCGACGACAATGCCGGCCTGGTTGACGAGGAACACGCTGCCGGTGGCGGTGAGCGAGCCGTCGATGTGCGAAGGCAGCGCGCCGGTCACGCGGTTGAGGGTCGCGCCGGAGCCGTTGGCGAAGTGCACGCCGGCCTCACGACCGATGGAGAAGCCGCCCCAGTTGATGATCGCGGCGCGGGAGCTTTGGTCGATCTGGAGGTGGTTGGGACCGGTCTGCGAAATGGTGGCAGAGCCGGAGACGACCTGGCCGCCGGTGGGCAGCGCGGTCGAGGCCAAGATGTCGGCGGGGAGCGTGCCGGCAATCAGAGTCGTGAAGGTGAGCCCGGACAGGAGGCAGGCGAGTTGTTTGCGGTATTTGCGGTGGTTCATGATTGGGAGTGCGGCGAAGTTGCGCAGATGAAGTTGAGGATCGGGTCCGAGTGGTGGGTTTGGTTATGGATTGGAATTCAGGCGGGAAAAAATGCGGATCAGAGCTGGCTGACGCGGGGGCTGCGGGGGATGCCGTCGCCGGCCTCGATGTCACCGCCGTAGCCGATCACCTGGATGGTGAAGGTGGACGGGACATCCTGCGGCGCGGTCTGCGGCGGGGGCGTGAAGGTCTGCTGGGAGATCGCGGACGTGGCGGCGGAGGCGGCGGCAATGGCGCCGGTGTTGATCGCAGTGGAGGGCACGCCGAGCGAAGCGCCGCCGACCTGGATGTTGTCGGCCCCGCGCACGGACTGCGCAGCCACCACGATGTTGCCGCTCACACGGATGCCGGCGTCGCCCGCATCGACGGTGCCGCGCGGGGCCATCAGGTAAACGTCGCCGGGCTCGCCGCCCGCGCTGCTGATGAGCGTGCCGATGCCGCTGCCGGCGGTCTCGCCGGTGAACTCGATGGTGAAGCTGCCGCTGGCCGCATCATAAACGATGCGGGGCGGCGGGGCCACGGCGGCGGTCTTGGCGCCCTTGCCGGCGTTGATGTCCCCGTTGGACGACCAGATGACGATGTCGCCCCCGCCGATGGCGAAAACGCGGGACTGGTTCACGACCATGTCGCCATCGAGGAAGATCGAGACGTCGCCGCCGCGCAGGGCGAGGATGCCGAGCTGGTCGGCGGTCTTGAGCGCGGAGATCGTCTTGCCGTTGCTGGTGATGCTCGCCGTGGAGCTGAGGTCGGGGCCGACGACGGCAAGGCCGCCGTCGATGGAACCGCCGGGGACCATGAGGTCGATGCTGCCATCGTAGATGGACTTGATCTGGCTGTAGCGTAGCGAGAGATCGCCGGCGTAGGGGGTGACGTCGCCTTCGTTGAGCAGGGCGTAGAAGCCGTTGTGCCAGGCGTTACGCTGCTGCTCGGTGATTGTCGGGTCCTGGAAACGCGCCCAGGCACCGGCGAGGTCGAGCGAGGCGTTACCCGTCTGCTCACGCATGTAGGCGAGCAGGTCGTCGGCATAGAAAAGCGCGGAGAGGGCGTCGAAGCCGGGGTTGTATTTGGTGGGCTCGTCGCTCTCGGCGGCAAAGGTGCCGACAGCGGCCAGCTCCTTGTAGAAGACTTTCCGCACGAAAGCGGCACGCACGCCGTCCGGCAGGTCCTGAAAGGCCAGCCAGGCAGCGGAGGCATCGAGGGTGTCGTCGCCGGTTTTTTCCCGCATGTAGCCGAGAAGGTCCGTGGCGTAGTTGCGGATGCCGGCGATGCGGTTGGCGGGGTCGAGGTAGAGCGAGGCGAAGGCGGCGTAGTCGGGACCACCCGCACCCGCGCCGACGGTGAGGGCGATGTCCGCGCTCTGCGTCTTGGAGAGATACGGGTTCATCTGGTTGCCCACGGCCTGGATGCCGGCGCTTTTGTTGAGGTCGAGGTGGCGGCCGGCGGTGACTTCGAGGCGGCCGGGGCCGCCGACGCTGATGACGTTGCCGTCGGGCCAGCCGCCGAGGCGCAGGACGCCCTGCTGGCGGATGTCGCGCCCGGCCTGGACGATCGTGGTCTGGTCGTCGGTGAAATTCTGGCCGAAGAACAGAAGGTCGATGATGTCGCGCCCGGCACGGATATAGGTCGGCTTCGGCATGACGACGCTGAAGGCGGCCTGCGCGTAGCCTGGGTTCCATTGCCCGTCGATGTCACCCTCGCGGGCGTAGATGCGGACGGGGTTGGCATCGTCGGCGCGGTAGAGGCTGGCGGAGTGGCTGAGGGCGCGATCCACCACGCCGGTGTAAGCAGGCAAGGGCTCGCGCAGGCGCAGCGCGAGCTCGTCCCAAGTCGCCACCGGCCGAAGCGCCGTGGGCATGGCGGTCGGGTCGGCGTCCGACATGACGAGGCCGTAGCCTTGATCGTAGAAGTTGGTGGTATTGGTGAAAGCCAGCGTGTCGAGGTCGATGGAGCCGGCGGCGAGCAGATTGAGATCGCCTCCGGCCTGCGGGTAGAGGAGGACCACCGCGTCAGAGCCGTTGCCGATCCGGATGTCTCCGTTAAAGGCCACGGCCTCCACGGTGCCCGGATAGAGCATGGACATGAACCCAAAGAGAACTCGGCTTTGCTGCCCGCCGGTGCTAAAAGAAAAGTTGGGGGGCGTGGACACGACTCGACCTGGGGCCAGACCGGAGTATCCCTTCAGGCGAACATCACCGGCGATCGAGGAGACGGAGAACGCACTGTCGTCGGCGTAGGTCGAGAACAACGCCGACAGGCGGGAGCCACCGACGCCGAAGAGAGTTGGGTTGAATACCCAGCCGATGTCGGCATCGCCGCGGACGACGATGTCGTAGGAGCCTTCGCCGACGGCGAAGATGTTTTCGAGGAAGTAGCGGTTGTTGGTCCGGGTGGAGCCGCCGGCAAGCCGGTCCACGCGGTCGGTATTCAACGGAGCGCCGACGAGGCTGCCGCCGATGCGAAGCCCGGCGTCGCCCTTGCCGTTATAGAAGATGCCACCGAGCACATCGCCGCCGGTGGTAATGCGGATGTCGCCGCCACCCCAAGTTTCGAGCACGGCGTTGGCGGGCGTGCCGGTTACGCGGCCGCTGGTGGGAGCAACGACTGTCATTGAATCGAGATTGCGGCCGGCGCCGATCGCGATGTCGCCGCCGCCGAGCGTGCCCACGCCTTGGCTGAATGTCGTGTCACTCCAGCCACCGGTTGGCAGGTCGATGCCCCAAGCCGGCTGCGTGGTGTAGGCGGTGCCGGCGGCATTGAGCGCGCCTCGGCGCCACTGCCAGTCGGTGACGAGCTGGTTGCGCACCACCTGCCGGCCGTTGCTCTGGCCGCCGGTGTTGCTGAACAGGGTCAGGTCGCGACCAGGGCCGCGCACATCCCGGCCGGCGGCGATGCGGATGGAGCCACCGCCGCTGTTGCCACCATCGGTGGCTTGGGCGCGGCGGCCGGCCGTGTAGAGGTAGCCGTCGGAAAAGTCGTTGAGCCGGGTCCAGGTGGAGAAGTTGGTGCCGCGCAGCATGAGGGCGTCGAGCGTGGCGATCTCCCGCTGGCCGGTAGGTTGCCGGTAGCGGACAAAGGTGCGTTTCAGTTGAACATCGCGGGCAGCGCGCACGTCGATGTCACCGGTGCCGGTGGCGACGGAGCGGAGGATGCGCACATCGCCGGTGTCGGCGAGGTTGAAGAGCGGCTGGACGGCGAGCGGATCAGCGGACGCGAGGTCCGAGCCGCCCACAAGACGCAGCGACCACGAATGCGGCCGCGAGTCGAGCGCGGTCAGCGATTCGTTCAGCACCAGATTGCCGGCGGCGCGCAGGGTAAGCGTGCCATAGTCGCCCGCAGCGGAGGCGGACAACGTCCAGGGGGACTGCGCGGGAGCGACGGAGTCGTAAGGGATGGGTGCTCCGAGAGCGAGGTCGCCCTCCGAGCGAACTTCGACGCCGGTGACGAGGTGGAAGGCCGCGTCATCGGTCCGGCCAAGGCGGGCGAGCGTGGCGTCCTTGTGCGCGGCGAGCCAGGCGGTGGTGTCGGCCCGGATCGTATTGATGAGGGAGGAGTCGATAGTGGCGACATCGCGCGTGACGGTCGCGCCGGTGACGTAATCGGTGACGACTGCGGTGGAGACCGCCGGGAGATCGTAAATGCGCACGGCTTCGGCGTCGATGCGGCGGGCACCGGTGATGGTGCCGGAGGCGTCGGTGAGGCGGTAGTCGCTGGTTGTCTCGTCGAGCCCGGCGCGGAGGGTGACGAGGCCGCCTTCGCGGGAGCCGATCACGTCGATGGACGCGCCAGCTCGGAAGGCGAGGTCGCCGCCCGCGCTGACGAGTTCCACGCGCCCGCCCTGGCCGTCGGTGGCGATGGCGGAGAGCCGTGCGCCGGAGGCGACCGTGAGATCGTCGGCGGCGATCAGGCGGATGGAGCCGGGCTTGGCACCATCGGCGATGAGCGCGGCATCGGACGCCACGGTGAGGCTGCCGGAAGCGGCGACGATTTCCAACTCGTGGGTGCGGGTGGTGCCATCGACGGTGAAGTCGCCGGAGCGGAGGTTGAAAGCGCGTTTTTGCGCGAAGCCGCCGGCGTTGAGCGAGGCGTTGAGGCCGGCGAAGTCGGCCACGGTGCCGGCGTCGAGCGAGAAGGAGCCGCCGCGGGCCGTGCCGAGGAGGACGAAGGAGCCTTCGGGGGTGGTCACGGCAAGCGTGCCGGCGTTGCCATCGGCAGAGCCAGCGGAGACGTCGAGGAGCGCGCCGGTCTCCACGATAACGTTGCCGGTGTGCGAGACGAGGGAGAGAGTGCCAGCGGGCACGGTGCGGGTGACATCGAAGAAAGTTTCGACGCGACCGGAGGCATCGAGCGTGCTACCGGCGCCAATGAGCAGGTCTTCGACCGCGTCGAGCGAGAGCGAACCGGAGCGCAGGTCAATGCGGCCGGCGTCCACCGCGACGGTCCGGCCAAAGAAGGAGACGCTGCCACCGAAATCGGCCTCGGTCGCAGGCGCGGCGGCGGAGCGGCCGGCCAGCGTGAGCGCGCCGCGGGTGACAAGACCGTGGGTGGCGTTGCCACTCGCGGAAATGCGCGGGGCGGTGACGGTGACATCGACCGGCGCCGCCTCCGTGCCGACGGCTAGGCTGCCAACATTCTCGAAGCGCAGGTCGGCAGCGGTGAGAGCGACCGAGCCAAAGCCGAGCAGACGGCTTTCGCCAGCAGCGAGCGTGAGAGTGTCAGCGAGGACGGTGAGGGAGCCCGCAAGTGGGACATTCTCGGTGAAGGCGTTGCCGCCGGTGTTGCGCAGGGTGACGGACTGGCCGCGCAGGGTGACATCCTCCGCGCCACGCTGCACGAGCGCCGCGCCGTCGAGGATCAACTCGGCGAAGAGCGGGTCGCCCGCTTCATCGGTCAGTCCGAGCGCGGGCACGTCGTAGAAGTCGATGGCGCCGTAGCTGCGCAGGACGAGGCGGGTGGTGTCGGCGAAGCCGGCGAGCGTGTCGGCGCCGACGATGAAACCGCCGGCGCCCTCGGGCGCGCCGCCCAGGCTGATGACACTGGAGGCGACCTCCAGCGAGGGGGCGCGCAGCGCGGCGTCGCCCGAAATCACGGTGTCGAAGGTGGCGTCAAGGAGGATGGCGCCGGAGGCTTGCAGGGAGGCGCCGCCGCCCACGGTGAGCACGCCCAAGGTCGGTCCCTCGGCGGCGGCGACATCGACGCGGGTGAGGTCGAGCGCGGCGTTGGACACGCCGACAAAAGCGCCCATGCCGGTGCCCCGCGCCGCCTGCCCTTCGTCCGGCATCGTGCCGATGCGGAGCGGCAGGACTTCGCCCGTGACCGCACCCTCGGCGCGGATGACGCTACCCTCGGCCAGCTCGATGACGCCGGTGCCCTCCAACGCCTCGCCTGCGATGACGGTCTTGGCAACGAGCAGGACCTCGGGCGCGACCAGGGCGGATGCCTCGTCGTTGGCGACGAGCACGCGCTCGGCGACCGTGGCGATGACGATACCGTCTTCCGTGACGGTGCGGGTGCCGCCGAGCAGGAGGCTGCCGGCCCCGAAGCGCGAGAGGGCCGCGCCGTCGAGATTGACACTGTAGTCGTCGAGCGGGTTCGCGCCGGAGGCGAGGACGGCGATGGAGTCGGCGGCGATGTCGATCAGCGCGCCGCGACCGCCCTCGCCCGCTCCCGTGCGGGCAGAGCCCTCCAGACCGAGCGAGCGCCGGGCGTTCAGCACGAGCTGGCCCGCGTCCACCGGGAGGCGTTGGATCAGTTGATCGCGATTGGCCGCGTAGGCGGCGAAGAAGGCGTTGCCGGTGTGCTCGGTGTATTCGGCGAAGTTCCGAACCACGCCGGCCGGCATGACGTTGAACGTGGAGGCTCGGCTGTCGCGCGTGCCGGTGAGCGAAGAGGCGAAGTAACCGGAAACCAGATACGAGCCGTCGGGCCGGGCATTGGCGGTGCCGACGGGCAGGTCGCTGGAAGCCTGCCGCACGGTCACGCGGAAGGCGCCCGGAAGCAGGGCATATTGGGCCGGCAGCAGCGTGTAGTAGCCGGCGGCGAGGCCGGGCACACCGGAGAGCCAGACTTGGGAGCCGGCGTCGATCCCGGCGGGCGCGAGCGCGGACTGGAGCGAGGGGACGACCGCATACACGCCGGTGCCGGCGAGGAGGTCGCGGGAACCGCCGGTGCCGGGGACGAACTCGGCCGCGGTGATGTCGCCGCCGCCGGAGAGGTCGATCACGGCACCGGCCTGCACGTCGATGTCGCGCGCGGCGACCGTCACCCGCTTGTCCGGCGCGGCTTCGAGGAGCCAGAGAGCATCCGTGCCCGTAATCGATCCGCTTCCGCGGCCAAACCAATTGCCGTTGATGACATCTCCGTAGGGAATCGACAGGCCCTCCAAAGAAACGGACGTGAGGCTGTTTTCCCCGAACGTGACAGTGCCGACAGGTCCGGCGTCGAACGTGATCTGGCCGAGGGGGGCGCGAACGGTGCCGTTCTGCTGGATATTGGCCGCCGTCACGAGGAGGCTGCCGCCAGCGGACAGCGGGGCCGATCGGTCAACCGACGCGGTCGGCGACTCGAAGACGACATCCGCGGCGGGGGCGGTGATCGCGGCCGGCACGCCCGAGGCCGGATAGAGGCGGGCCGCCGAGAACGTGAGGGGTGCGGACGCCCGCAGGTCGGACACCAGCGCAAAGATGGCGTCGCTGAGAGCGCTTCCAACGGACCCAAAGCGGGAGGCACCCACGAACCGGATGTCGCCGGTGCTGTAAAACCCGGCGGCACCCACATTGGACAGGACGGTGTTGCCGGCGAAGTCGATTAGATCCGCCTCCACCCGCAATTCGCCTGGACCGGAGGAGGCCGATGGCGAGGTGGAGCCGCTGGCGATGCCATCACGAACGATGCCGGTATCGCCCAGAGAAACCCAAGGAGCCGCCACCGTGGCGGCGGGCGCGCTCACTTCGGGCGTGGCCTCGACGCGAAGGAGCGGCGTGTCGAGCGCGATACGCCGGCCCGCCTCCAGGCGAACGTCGCCGCGGAAGGTCACCCCGGTCATGGCGGTCAGGTCGAGCGTGGAGAAACCGGACTGCGCCAGCGTATCGGCCGAAAGGAACGCCTGTCCCAAAGAGGATGTGAACGCATCGCCCGGCCGCAGGGATTCGGGGAGCGCGGCGTCGGCGTCCTGTCGGACAACCAGCGTGCCGGTGGTGGCGCCACCAAAAGCCCCCGCAAGCGAACCCGCGACGACCGTGAGACTACCGTTCTCGGCCTCGGGCACGAGCCCGGCGGCGCGATAACTGCCGTCGAGGTAGCCACCGTCGCGCATCCGAATGGTGACAAAGCCGGCATCGCTCCACACCTCGACCGGCGCGGTGGCCGGCACGCCGGTAACGGAGGATGAAACGGACGGAGCGGAGAGCGCGGCCAAGTCGAGCGTGGCAAGGCCGCCGGACACGTCGATCAGCGAACCGGCTTCCGTGACCACACGGCCGGCCCGCGACGTATCGAGAACCACGCTGCCGCCGGACAGCACCTCGCCGGTGCGAAGGCCATGCAAGTTGACGGAGGGCAGCCATGCTCCAGGCGCGAGCAACTGCGCAGTGGAGGTCAGCCAGACCGCACGGTCCTGACGCTGCGGCACCAAGGAACCGAGATTGCCCTGATTCGGCAAGATGACGCGGGCGTCGATGGTCCCGCCGGGGGCGCGGACCGTGCCGGCGACAACCACCTGATCCACCGCGCCCAGCGATACCGAGCCGCCGAGCCCAGAGTCGATGACACTGCCCTCGGCCAGAGTGAGAGTGCCCCGGTAGTCGGTTGCCTGATAGGTGGCGCTGGTGGTGGTGATGACATAACTCCACCGGACGGAACCGGCGGAAAGAGAGAGGCTGGCGGATTTGCGGTGTCCCTCGGGCAGAAGGGTGAGCGCGCCGAGGGTGCCGGGAGCCGCGCCGGTGGCGAACGAGGCAGGGTCGAGGATGAGGCGGTTTTGCGCCGCGGGGGCGACGTGCGCGTCGCCCTCAACCGAGAGTGAAGCGATGCCGTGCAGGGAATAATCGGCAAAGCCGCCACGCCGGAAAAAGGCGTCGTCGAGCCAGAGGGTGGCGCCGGCGGGGTCTTCGGAAGGTGTGCCGACTTGGATGGCGCGATGGGTGAGCGAGAGGCTACCGCCGCGGCCGGCGGAGGTCGTGGTGGCGAGCGCATAGCCGCGCAGGCCGTCATAGGTGGCAAGGCCGTCGCCGAAAAGGATGTCGGTGGCACCGATGACGATGGAGCCGGCATTGCCGAGGCGGGAGAGGCTGCCCCTGGTATTGACGTAGCCGCCGCCGGACACGTCGATGACGCTGCCTTGCGCCAGGGTGATGACGCCGCTGGCGACGCCCTCGCCTTCAAGCGAAGGCAGGCTGTTGACGGGCGTAAGCTCGTTGGTGAGGAGGCTGACGGTGCCGCCGTGGACGGCGAAGGGGGCATCCACGTTTCCCGTGAAGGCGTTGACCCACTGGCCGCTCACATCGAGCACGGAGGATTCGCCAAGGGTGATCGCCAGTGGCGGACGGGGTGCCGAGGATTGGGTCGAAGTGGAAAAAGGCGGAAGGTCGGCATAATCGGCCCGCAGCGTGATCGAGCCGCCAGCGGCCCGGATCGTGCCGTCCACCGCGATCTCGCGGGCGGCCAGCACGGCGGAGCCGCGCGCGCCCAGGTCGAGCGTGACGCCTTGGGCCACGCTGATACCTTCGATCGCATATACATGGAGCGAGCCGACGCCGCCCTCCGCCAGCATCCCGGTGGAAAGAGCGGTGCGGAAATCGTCGGCGAGACGATCCCCGAAAGAAAAGTCGTCATCCAACCGAGCGCCGTCCGAGACGATGTCGGCACCGGTCAGACGGTAGTCGAGCTGCCAAGTGGGATTCGAGCGGGTGGCGCCGGCATGGCCGATGACGAGCGCCCCGCCGATGGGCGCGGCGGAGTTGCCTACCTGCCGTTCACCAAGGGTGACATGGGCGTTGATCTGCCCGTCGAGGGCGACGCGCTGGGCATCGAGCGAGACGGTGCCGGCGGCCTTGCCTTCGGTGTAGGCTTCGGAGAAGCGCGGGGAGGAGACGAAGGGCAGATAAAAATCCTCGGTGACGCCCCAGCGGCCGTGATCGACGGAATGGATGCCCACGATGCCGGTGTAGGATTCGCCCCAGGTCGCGTTGCCCACATCGACCGTGGCGCCGGAGGCGGAGCGCAGGCGGGTGACTTGGCCGACGGCGGCGGTGTAATTGACGGTGCCGCCGGAAACGTCGAGCACCGCGCCCTCGCGCACCACGATGTCGCCGTAGGCGCTGGCGGTGATGTTGCCTCCGGTAGCGGTGAGTTCCCCGACTCCGCGGCGGAGCTGGTTGATGTAGCCGGTGGCGTCGAAAAGCGGCGAGCCAATCCAGACGCCGGGCCGGCTCTCGATCCATTCGACGTCGGCCATGAAGGGGTCGTCGAAGGTGCCGGTGTCGCGCAGATCGACCCACACTTTCTTGCCGTAGAGGAGATCGTAAAGGAGCGGGTTGTCGCGCAGCTCATTGCCGCGCAGCTCGACCTCCACGAAGTTGCGCGTGCCGTCCGCGACCACGCCGAGACTGCCGGACACGTCGATGAGGGCGTTTTTGCCGATGTAGATGCGGGATGCGCCGCGCTCCGTCTCGCTCTGCTGGGCATAGGGCACCAGCAAGCTGGATACACTGGTCAGGGCGACGTCGCCAGAAGGGGCGACAATGGCGGAATCATCCCCGAGGTGAATCGTCTTCCCGTAGAGATCGACCTGCGAAGGATCGATCAGCGCGGTGGCCGTAACCGTATCGGTGGAGGAATACTCGGGGAGGATGTCGATGACCGTCCCAGCCTCGATGGTCAGAATGCCCGAACGGAGAAACCCGACACCCTCGAAGATACCGTTGTCGTTGAATTGGGCGAGCGCCTCGTCGCGGGCGTGCAGGAAGACGGAGCCGTTGGCAGTGGCCGAGGTGGTGGCGGCGAGGCGGCCGGCGACGGAGACATCCTTGCCGACAAGGGTGATGTTGCCACGCTCGGCGATGATCTCACCGGAGTTGGCGGCAAGGCCGGTGTCGGCGGTGTTGCCGACGACCTCGATCTCCCAGCCGCGCAGGTTGGACTCGGTGCTGGCCTTGAGAAAGGCACGCTGCCCGGCGGCGAGGATCGTCTGGCCGTCGGGGGTGCGGATCGTGCCGTGGTTGGCGACGTTGCCGCCGAGCAAGAAAACACGGCCGGAGGCATCAGTCTCGATGCGAGCGCCGGCCTCGACCTTGATGTCGCCGGGGACAACGCCGGCGACGGCCTGGAAGGTCGGGGTCTGCTGCCAGACAGAGGTGACGAACTCCCGCTGGAAGTTTTCGTCGGTGATATTGAGCGAGGAGGCTGTGAGGGCGCCGACGTTCACTTGGGAGGAACCGCCGAAGATGATGCCGTTCTGGTTGACGATATAGACCTGCCCGTCGGCCTTCAACTGGCCGAGGATTTGCGAGGGGTTGGTATCGGCGCCGGTGACGCGATTGAGGGCGATCCAGTCGGCGTTGCCGCGCTGGTCGAAAGTGAGCGTGGTTTCCTTGCCGATGTTGAAGGACTCCCAGGTGAGGATCGCCTTGGCCTGTTGCTGGACGATGTCCACCTGAGTGCGTGGGCCGTTTTGCGTCTGGACCGGAGCGGCGGCGCCGAGCCAGAGGGAGGAGCCGGGCGTAGCGCCGGGAGCGACGACGAGGCCGCCGGGAGCGAGGCCGTTGGGAACATTCGAAACTGCGGCCTGAGCGGCGGCGCGGGCCACATCCTGAGCGGCGCGCACGGCGGCGACCGATTGCGTGATGCGGGCAAAGGACTGGTTGGCCCCGCCGTGGCTGGCCGGCAACTGCGCCGCCGGGTTGGCGGCGGGAGGAAGGCCCGGCGTGCTCCCGCCGTTACGGGGACGGAACATGTCGTTCCCGCTCGCCGCGGCCAGCGGCAGCACACCGGAAAGCGAAAGACTGAGCTGTGTGGCGGCGAGCGCCCGGATGGCGCGGAAGAGACGGCGGGAGGCGGGAGACATGGCGGGAAGGACGGAAGGACGAAAAGGCGGAAGAGCTGACGGAACGCGGAAGCGCGGAGATGGCATCGCCGAAGGCGATGGCCCCGAAGGGGCTGACTGAATCGGGTGCCCTCAAAGCGGGCGGATGAAGGAACAAAGGCCGGAGAGAACCCGGCTGGCCGGAGGGACCAGCCGGGTCGGCGGAGACGTTTAGTTGCCGGGCTTGGCGAGGAGCTGGGGCAGCGCGAGTTCGTTGATCACGAGCGGATTTTGCTCCAGCAGGCGGGCGAGGTAGGTCTGGCGGTTGGCCTTGGCCTTCTCGGTGCGAATCTGCTGGGTGAGCTGGCCGCGGACCTGGTCGAAGGCGAGCGTCTGCGGCTCCTTCTCCTCGTGGATTTTCACGAAATGCCAGCCGTCATCCAGTTCGACGGGGCCGGCGATTTTCTCCAGGGCGAGACCGGCCACGGCAGCGCGGATTTCCGGGCGTAGTTGAGTCTCCAATACCCAGCCAGCCTCTCCACCGCGCTCGGCGCTGTTGCGCTCGTCGCTGCTCGTCCTGGCGATGGCGGCGAAGTCGGCGCCGGCAGCGGCGAGATCGTCCTCCACGGAAGCGAGCTTGGCGCGGGCCTTGTTGAGGGCGGCGGCCTCCTTGGGCTTGGCGACGAAAATCTGCGAGAGCCGCACCTGCCGGGGGACGATGAGCTGGGCCTTGTTGGCCTCGTAGAGCGCCTTCAACTCGGTCTCCGAGGGAAATCCCTCGGGCGGGAGCGAGACGGCCTGGAGATAGCTTTCGACGAGGGCGTTTTCGCGGGCGCGCTGGAGCGCGGTCGCGGCGGCGGGCGACTGGTCCCACTTCTTTTCGAGTGCTTCCTTGAGCACGATCTGGCGGGCGAGCAGCGAGCGCACGGCCTGGTTGAGCAGGTTGGGATCGCGGGCGAGCGCGGCCTGCTCCTGCGGAGCGAGCGTTTCGAGCGAGGCGCGGATGTCCTCGATCTTGATCTCGGTGTCGCCGGTGCGGGCGAGGACGCCGGGGCTGGGCTCCTGCGCGTGCAGGGCCACAGCGGCGCCAAAACTCAGGGCGGTGGATAGAATCGGTTTGATATTCATGGGTTGGGAAGAGGGAACGGTGTTCATGGGAGGAGCACGGCGGGGCCGTGCAGTTGAAGGTTAAGGTTCGGGTTGAAGTGAAAGTTAGCGGGTGGCCTTGTTGTCGGTGATGCGGTCGGCGTAGTCCTGCACGAGGGTCTGCAACTCGACGCGCTTGGTGCGGACGAAGGGCTCGCGGGCGGTGAGGGCATCGCCCAGGCCGAAGCGCTCCAGCCGCGTGAGGATTTCCTGGGAGAGACGCACCAGGGCCACGTTCCTGGTCTCGCGGTCGGCCGCGCGGCGCTCCCACTCCGCACTCACGGCCTCAAGGCGGTTGCGCTCGGCATCCAGTTTCAGTGCGAGGGCGTTCGTGTCCTCGGCGGTCTTTTTCCACTGCGCACCGGTCGCGGTCAGTTCGGCGATTTTCGTGTCTTTTTCGCCGATCTGTTTGTTCAGGGCCTCCGCCGTTTTCTCGGCGGCGGCGCGGTCGGCCTCGGCCTGCTTCTTCACCGCGGCCAGCTCTTTTTTGAAGGCGTCGCGCTCCTTCTCGATCTCGTCCTTCACGAGCTGGAGGGCGGCGAGGTCGGTCTGTGCCGAGCGCAGTTGCAGGGTCGTGGCGCGCAGGGCTTCGCGCAGGCGCAGCTCGGTCTGCGCGGCCGCGTCGGCGGGCTGCTGCGCGAGAGCGACACCGGACAGGCACAGGCCGACAAGCGCGTGTAGAAGAATTTTGGATACGGTTTTCATGAGGACGGGTCAGAACTTCGCGTTGAGGTCGATTTGGAGGGTATCGACGCTGAATTTGGGGCCACCGATGCTGTCGGAGCTCATCCAGAGGATGCGGGACCAGACGCGCTTCGAGAGCGCCAGGCTGGCGCCGAGCGTGTAGCCCTTGACGTTGGTGCCGCCGAGGCCGAAGTCGGAGTCGGTGAAGGCATCGACCACCGCGTCGGTCTCGACGTGGCGGTAGCCGAGGCTGACCTGCCAGTCCCACCGTTTGGTCAGCGCGGGGTGGCCGGCGTTGAACTGCACCAGCCAGCCGAGGCTGCCTCCGTCGTAAACGCCGCCGGGACCGAAATTGTTCACGGCCTCGGAGGCGACGTGCGCCTCGTCATAGGCGAGGTTTTTGACGACCTCGGCGTCGAGCCAGAGGTGAATCGGGTCGAAGCCCTTCCAGGAGGCGCGAGCGGTCAACGCGACTTCGCGGAAGGGAGACGCCAGGCCGAAGTATTGATACTGATTCGTGAGGGTCGTCCCATCCGGGTAGTATTCCGGGATGTTGCGCAGGGCCATGTAGGTGTTGCCCTTTTGGGCGAAGGCCGGGCGTGTGCCGTCGGTGTCGCCCGGATCGTTCGCATTGAGCGGGATGTAGGGGCTGGAGAGACGGCCATCGACCTTCTCGAAGGCGTAGTAGGCGGCGGCGACTTTCAGGTCGAAGTCCTTGCTGACCTTCCAGTCGAAGCCGAGCTGGGCGGCGTAGAGCCACTTGTCGTCGCTCTCGAACTTGGTGGGGTTGGTGGTCGCGAAGTTGAGGTCGGTGTTCCAGACCGGGAAGATGCCGGCGGTGAAGAACGGCGAGACAGCTTCGCCGATGCCGTAGCGGGCCTGAAGAAGCGCGCCGTCGAACCCGAGGTCGTTCGCCCAAAGGAGATTTGTGGCGAAGAAGGGATTGTTGAAGCGGCCGACGGTCAGGGTGAGTTCGCGGTCGCCATAGTCAGAGGGCATGTCGTAGCGCAAGTAAGCGCGGTCGATCCACGCGGCGTATTTGGAGAAGCCGGGGCCGGAGCCGAGGGTCTGGTTGGCGGAGATCGGCGAGTTGCTGTCGCCGGTGGCGAGGCGGATGCCGGTCGCGAAGTTTTCGCCGAGGTCGATTTCGGCGCCGAGGCGGGCGCGGATGCGGACGCGCGAGCGGTCCTGATCGGCGTTGTAAAACGGGGGACTGGTCGTGGTGTTGAGGTCGGAAATGTCGAAGGGCGACCCGGTGTTGATGGCGTTGAAGTTGATGAAGGGGTTCGCGGTCGGGCTGACGGCATTGTCGCCGGGAAACCCGATTCCTTCGTAGCGGAAGCGGAAGTCGCCGGCGAAGCGGTAGCGGGACACCCACTCGGGCAGGGCGCGGGGGCTGGCCCAGTTTTCCTCGCGGGCCTGCTTCATGACCTCCTGCTTGATGTCGTCGCGAATCTGCTCTTTCACGATCTCCGGCACGTAAGCCACGCGCATCTCGTCGGGCGCGGGAGCGGCGGCGGCCTGCGCGGCGGCGGTCTCGGCGGCGGCCTGCCGGATGAGCGCTTCGCCCTGATCGGGCGTGAACACTTTCTGCTCCACCAGCAGGCGGACCAGGTTGACCGCGAACTTCTCCGACGGATCGACGGCCGTCGCATCCTGCGCGGACAGGCCGGGTGCGAGGAGGGCGAGGGTCGCGGTGAAGAGGAGCGCCGTGCGGACGGTGACTGGCTTGAAGGGAACGATGTTCATCTGGTTTCTTGGAAAATTAGTGGGAGCGCTGGCCGGTGAGGCGCAGGACGATGGGTTGCGGCATGTCGGCCGGGGCCTCCCCCGGATTCAGGCTCACGAGCACTTCGGACTGGAGGGCACGGTCGAGGTCGGGATCGCCGGTGCTTTCGGCGAGTTCGGCGCGGACCACCCGGCCGCCCTCCACCCACAGGCGCACCACGGTGGTGAGTTCGGAGCTGCGGGTTTTCTTGTGATTCAGGAGGGCACGCTGAATCTGCGCGCTCAGGCGGCTGTTGTAGGCGCCCCAGCGGCTGCCGCCGCCTCCGCCACGAGGACCGAAACCGGAGCCGGTGCCGCCGATGATGCCGCCGTGGCCGCTGCCGGCCAAACCGAAGGCATTGGGCGAGCCGTCGCCCTGGATGTTGGTGCCCATCGCCTCGCCGCCGGCGTCAGGGGCATCGGAAGCCGGCGCATTGTCGGGTGCCTCGACGGGAGCCTCGGGCGTGGGCTCGGCGACGGTCATCTCCTGCGGATTGACCGGCGTGTCCTCGGGCCGGGGCTGCGGCTCCGGGCGAGGCGGCGGGGGTGGCGGAGGTGGAGGCGGCGGCAACGCCACGCGCACGACCGAAACCTCCGGAGCCGGACGGGGCGCGGGCTTGCCTCCCGAGGAAAACCGGAACGCAAGCGCCACCACTCCGCCGACTGCGAGGGCGGCGAGACTGAGCAGCACGGCCCGTTTCCGGAAAAAGCCGTAGATGCCCTTGGCGTCGTCTTGTTCGAGCGTGTCCATTTATTTCGGGGGCTGGGTTGCCAGACCGATTTGCGTGAGGCCGACGCGGCCGAACACGTCGAGGACATCCATGACGCCCTGGTATTGCGTGAGCCGGTCGCCGCGCACCACGACGGGGAAGTCGGCGTGCTTCGCCTTGTGCTCCTTGAGACGTTGTTCGAGTTGTTCGAGCGTGACGGGAACGGTATCCAGGAAAATCTTACCCTGGTTGTTGACGGTGACGGCCCGGCTCTTCGTCTCGCTGAGGGTCGGCGCCGGGCTGCTCTTGGGCAGCTCGACCTTGACGCCAGTCACCCCCGCCGTGGTCATGATGATGAAGATCAGCAGGAGGACCAGGTAGAGGTCCACCATCGGGGTGACGTTGATGTCGTCGTAGGACTTGTTGTCGTCGCCGGCGTCCATGTCAGGTTTCCTTTCCCTGGCGGTTGATGTCGGCCGGCGCGGCGCGGTCGGCCGGCGTCGGATAAAACTCGGCCATCGAGGTGACGAACTCGTCGATGAACATGCGCATGTTGGAGGTCATCTCCTTGATGCGGGTGTTGAGGTAGCTGTAGATGAACAGCGCGGGGATCGCGACGAGCAGGCCGGCCACGGTGGCGAGGAGGGCCGAGGCGATGCCGGGCGCGATGGAGTTGACCTCCACTTCGCCGGTCTTGGCGATCACGGCGAAGGTGATCATCACGCCGACGACGGTGCCGAGGAGGCCGACGTAGGGACCGCCGGCAATGCTGATCGTCAGATAAATCAGGCCGCGGTTGAGGCGGTGCAGTTCACGGGTGAGGCCGGAGTCGAGCTTCGTCTTGATCGCCAGCATCGAGCGGGAACTCAGGCCGTGAAAACCGTCCTTGTTTTGCAGGCGATGCCGGATCTCCTCCGAACCGATGTGGTAGATGTGGTAGAGCGGGGTTTCCTCGATCAGCTTCTGCGTCTTGCCGTTGACCGTGCCGCCGAACGACTTGACGCTTTCGGCGTTGCTGTGATCGAGGACGGTGAGGTCGGTGGACACTTGCTTCCACTGCGCGAGGAAGGCTTCGGTGCCCTTGTGAATGCGGTTGAGGTAACTGAACTTCCCGATGGCGACCGCCCAGCCGACGATGATCATGATGATGCACACGAACACCGCGATCCAGCCGTCGAACATCATGTTTTTGGCGATGTCGCCGAAGAGGAAAAGGTGCTGCGCAGCTTCCGTCAGCGCGCCGCCGTGCGCGCCGGCCCCCGCCACTTGGTCAGGGCCAATCGCGAGAATCTGCGTCTCCCCGCTCTGGCTGAGCGTGGCGAAACGGAGCGCGGCTTCGGACCGGGCGGTTTTGGCGATCTGCAACTCGACGAGTTCGCCACCGAAGCCGATGTAGCCCGGAATGGTGTCCGCTCCGAGGCTCGCGGGCGTGGCAAGGGCAGGCAGCGCGGCGGCGAGCGTGCCGCGGGCTTCTCCGCCGACATGGACGGTGATCTGCGAGCCCTCCGCCACCACGGAGAGATGCTGCCAGACACCGGCGACCAGCGGAGCCGACGCCGGGGTGCGCTGGGTGCGTCCGGCGGCGGTCACTTCCACGAAGGGCACGCCTTGATCCAGACCGATGACGAACGCGGCGCTGGCACCGTCGCGGCGGCTGTAGATCACGGCGTTGGCGGGGAGAATCACCGGCTTGATCCAGGCGCTCCAGGTCAGCGCGGCCCCGGCGGGCAGGTTGAGACTTTCCGAGGCGGGGATAGTGATCGAACGGGTTCCGTCGAAGAGAACGCCGGTGCCGATCAGCGAGCCTTCGACGGGCACGCCCGCGGTCGTGGAATGGTTTTCATTGCCGGAGTAGTCGCGCGCGGGCTGGCCGCGCTCGCCGAAGTGATACACGAGTGCGGTGGCGTCGTCGTAGGTGGCCTTCGCCTCCCCGGCCGGCGCGGCGGCGGGGTTGCCGTAGTAGAGCCAGATTTTTGCCGGCTCGCCGATCTTGACCACAGGGACCTTCACCCAGGCGAAGGCTTCTCCGAGGAGCGCATCGTATTGGGCGATGTGATACGGGAGCGGCGTCTTGTCGTCGGCCGCAACGAAGCGGAGGTCAGCTCCGTCCTCGCGGGCGGACGAAAAGCTGAAGTTGCCGATGTGCAGGCGCACCAGCACCGGCGCGTTCTCGACCGGCTGGGCCTCCGGCGCAGGCGCCTCCACCGTGAGCTGCTTGCGCAGGGTCCAGTTATCATCCCACCAGGCGTGCGCGGGGCTGGTCAGGGCCAGCAGTGCCGCAAGGCATGGCATCCATTTGCAGAGGGCGGTAGTCGCTCGTTTCATAGGTATCGCGTTGAAGTGTTGGGTTAAAATTCGCTCCAGAGTCGGAAGGTGAGCCGGGGGTCGTTTTTCTCGGTGTGCTCGCCTTCGAGCAGCGGCAGGCCGAGATCGAGGGAGCCGTTGAAGTGCTCCTTCAATTTGAACCGGAAGCCCGCGCCCACGCTGCCGAGCTGGAAGCGCGACTTCTGGCCGGGCAGCGGTTCGTTGAGGGTCAGCCCGGCCCACTCGGCGAAGGTGTGCAGGCGCAGTTCGTCGAAAAAACCGCCGAACGTCAGCGAGGGCGTGCGCAGTTCGAGCGTGGCCCCGAAGGCGTTGTCCGCGGTCACTTCCGATTCGAGGTAGCCGCGCACCGTGCCGAGGCCACCCGCGCCGAACTGTTCGCCGGAGAGCAAGGGCTGGCCGGCGAACTGTCCCTGAATCTTGCCGAAGAGTTTCCAGTCGTCGGGCAGATCGCGGGTCTGCGAGAGGTCGGCGCGGACGTAGAGGTAGCTGCCGCCGGACTTGTAGCGTTTGTTGTCCCACTCCGAGGGATCGCTGCCGAGGCCGCGGATGTGCAGGTGCGCGCCGATGTTGAACTGCGTCACGGCGTTTTCTCCCACCCAAGTGGACGAATACTCCGCCGACATTGGATAATAGGTGATCGGCGTTTGCAGCGCGCCGGGCGCGCCGGTGATGGTGAGGTCTTCCTCGAACTTCTTGTAGTCGATGCCGAAGGTGAGGTTGTGATAGTAGTTCGTCTTCGGCGGGAGCGAGATGATGGCACGGACGCCGACGATTTCGCCCCGCCCGGCCACGTCGAAGGTGCCCAGCGTCGAGACATCGCTGTCCTGCTTCACCGCCTGCACCAGCAGGCTCACCGGCTTGTCGGGTAGTTTGGCGAGGTAGAAGGCGGAGAAGACTTTCGCGTCATCCGTCCGCTCGGGTGCGACCTGAAAGCTGAACCCGGCCGAATGGCCGAGCTGCCAGAGATTGTCATAGCGCAAGGAACCGCTCAACCGCAGAGGCTTGGTGTCCGAACTGTAGCGGTTGTTCAGCTCCAGGCTGCCGTGCAAGGGCAGCTTGTCCTCGACGTTGAGGTCCACGTCCACCGTGCCCGGCACTACGCCGGCGCGCAGCGTCGGGATCACCTTGCGGTCGGAGTGCTGGTTGAGCGCCACGATCTCCCGCTCCACGTTCTGGAAGTTCGGGGTCTGCCCTTCGGCCAGCGATGGCACGGCCTCCTTGATTTCGTTCAGGTCGAAGTAGCGCGAGCCATGCACCCGCAGACGGCCTACGGTGCCTTCGACGACCTGGAGCCGCACGATGCCGCCCACCACTTCCTGCGGCGGTATCTGCACCCCGATCGACTGGTAGCCGGCGGCCTGATACGCCTTCTCCAGCGCCAACCGCGCCGCCTCGACGTCCTCGACCGTGCGCAGTTTGCCGAGATACGGATAGACCGCCCGCTCCACATCCTTTTGCGGCAGCTTCACCGAGCCGCGGATGCGGTATTCCCAAATGTCGAGGCGCCTCGGCTCCGCGGTCTCGGCGGCTTGCATCGTCGGACCACAGGCCAGGCACGCCAGGCAAAGGAGAGTGAGGACATGAAAGAAAGAGTGATGCACTACAAAGAAAAGAAATGGGTCCGCGCCTGACCGGCGCGGAAGACGAACGGAAGAGAGGACGTGAGGAGAAAAATCGGTTTGGTAAGGATGGCGTCGGTTTGGAGAGACAATTCGGGTCTCACCTACAGAGACCGGTTTTTCGGAGCCGACCTGCTAGAGCCGTTTGTTACGTATCGGTTACAAACCACGTCCCTCGATCCGGCCTTCCGCCATGCCGGACGAAAATCAATAAGTATCCATATAAAGGATACAAATTGACAATCACATGCCCATCAAGAGAAACGCCCCATCCATGTTTCGCGTGAATGCCAAATTTAGTGTTTCGCCCGCGTTCCGGTCTCGGCGTAGAAATTTTTTTTGGCCGGCCGGCCATTCGGCACTCACGCTTTTTTAACTTGGCAGTATTAAACCGCACCGATTGTTTTCCCGTTCCTCCGCATGGATAAACGCCTTGAATAAGTGGAGGCGGTTCCGGGAGGTGGCGGAGAAAACGCCACAAGAATGTCACGCGGACACTAGCAGGTTGTCGCATGAAAATGGGTCTAATTAGGCGTGAGCTCTATCCATTTTTGCCGCGCCTTCTTCCAGCACCTCTGGTGCGCGGGCATCGGCTGTGCGCCCGGCGGGGCGGCGCGCACGGTCGGGATGCTCGCCACCGTGATAGTCTTGGGAGCGGTCGGAACGGGCCTGCGGGCCGCGGACGCGGCCTCCGAGGACGATCCCATTCCCTCGAATGTGTCCATCGACACTTCCTCGCTGGGCAATCGCCCGGTCACACTGGTCAGGATTCTCCAGGAGGTGGAGAAGCAGACGGACTTCCGGTTCGTTTACGTCGCCAGTGATCTTCCGCTCAAGACCACTCTGCTGCTGGAATCCGGAAATACCGTTCCCCTCGACCGGCTCCTCAAGGACATCACGGTGATGCTCGACGTCGTCTTCCAGCGCTACGGAAAAATAATTGTCGCTCTTCCGCGCTGGACATCCCGGCAGGCCGACGCTGCCGCGCGGGACCGAGACGCCTCGCCGGTCACAACCATCATAGCCTTGAAGGGTCGCCCGTTTTTGTCCGCAACGCCTCAACTCAACCGGAGGTTTGATTCATGAAACCGGAATTCTCCAGCGACGAAGAGCTGATCGCCGCGCTTCGGAACAGCGACGAGCACGCCTTGCAGCTTCTGCTCAAAAGGTATCACGTCACCCTTTCCAAGTTCGCCTTCCTCATTTTGAAACGGCGCGATCTCGCGCAGGAAGCCTCGACCAATGTTTTCGTCAACATCTGGTGCCGACGGCGGTCGCTCCTCATCAAGACCTCCCTGCGCAGCTATCTTTACAGTGCGGTCAGCAACCAGGCGCTCAAGCTCCTCTCGCGGCAGCCAAAGCACGAACCTATCTCCCTGGAAGAAGTCTCTCCCGAGGAACTGGCGGACACGCGCAGGACCGACACCGAACTGCTCTTCAAGGAGTTTGAAGCCCAGATCGAGGACGTGCTCTCCCGGATGCCCGACCAGCGGCGGCTTATCTTCCGCATGAGCAAAATCGACGGAATGCTCTACAAGGAGATTGCGGATACGCTGAATATTTCCGAATGGACCGTGCAGAATCACATGGTCCAGGCCAACCGGCAGATCGCCGAAGCTCTCCCCGAGTTCCGCGCAAACTGGCTGAACCGGGATACCGAAGACCGGTGATTATTCCCTCTTCCCTGGCCGATGCCGCATCCCTTTTCCGGCGGGACTCCGTCGTATGGAAACATCTTTTTTCAAAAATTCTCGCGCCGCACTAGCAGGTTCAACCCCGCTTTTCGGGTCATTGTATGATGAAGTCTCCCATGAACACCGAGGATAACGATCTCCCCGCCTTCTACAAACTGGCGACCCGTTATCTTGTGGGTGAAGCCTCCAGCCGTGAACGTGACCGCATGGTCAAGATGCTCCAGCAGCCGGATCGCCGGCAGCTCTTCGATGCCATGCGGGCCGAGTTTGAGGGGAACGCTCCTTCTGGAAGCGACGATTTCGGTTTGGACGAGGTCAGCCGCAAACTCGCCGAGCTCACTGCCGGCGGAAGGAAAATCGTGCGGATGCCCAAGCGTCGCCTGCCTTCCTGGAAACCCTGGCTGCTGGCCGCGTGCGCCACGCTGGCCGTCGCCGTCGCGATTGTCGGCATCCAGACCGGACGGAACACCAACCGGCAGGCGTCCGAAATCTCATGGGTGACTTACGCCACGGGTCCGAGAGAGCGCCTGTATGTGAGTCTCCATGACGGCAGCAAAATCGTCCTGAATGCCGGCAGCACCTTGTCCAGCCCCGACTCCTTCGACGATCACACGCGCGTCGTCCGCCTGAGCGGCGAGGCATACTTCGATGTCAGCCGGGACGAGTCGCGTCCCTTCGTCGTGGAAACCACGACCCTGCGTGTCACGGTGCTGGGCACGCGCTTCAACGTGCGCGCCTTCAACGACGGCTCGCAGGCCCAGGTTGCCCTGATCAGCGGACGGGTAAAAGTGTCGGGAATCGGGCCGTCGGGCGAACTCGCGCCGGTGGAAATGACTCCGGGCCTGCAATACTCGTTCACCGCCAGAACCGGCGAAGGCAAGGTCGAGCCCGTGGCCGCCGAAGCCTCGATCCAGTGGACGAAGACGAAGGAGCCTCGCGCCTCCGCGCAAGCCCCTCTTGTCTTCGATCAGGAACCCCTGGCCTCGGTCGCGAGCAAGCTGGAGCAACGCTTCGGCGTTCCCTTGGAGATCAGCCAGCCGGAACTCGGGCAAAAAAAAGTCACCGGCCGCTTCGAGACTGAACCCCTGGAAGAGATTTTGAAAGTCCTCCGCATGGCCGGCGCATTCGACTATCGCCTCGTGCGGAAGGGCGAACAGATCGAGCGGGTGATTCTGTCCGCTCCATCGAAGCCAATTTCCTCAGAAAAGTGACTTCGGCCGGCGGCGCGCATCCTCGCGCCGAAGGCAGAGTCGCGTCCCGCCATCCCCTTCGGGGGAGCTGTTCTTCATGAAAACGATCCTGACAAATCCCCTCACCGGCCGGCGATCCGGCCGGAATCAACCGGAGGAATCGGACTCATGATCGTGTTTTTTCGCGAGGTCGGTTCGCTGCTGGAGACGGAGGCTTCCCGGCCTTCGTCCCGCCGCCCCTTCAAGATCGAACGCTGCCAGAAGCAACATGCGGCCCTCCAAAAAGCGGTGAGGGACCTGGGGCATGAGGTGGAACTCATTCCTCCCGCGCCGGAGTCTCCAACCGGCGTCTTCGTGAGCGATGAGGCGCTGCTCCTGTCCGAAGTGGCGGTGGTTCCCCGATCCGAACAGCCTCGCGCCGACCTCGACTCCATTTCCCGCGTGCTCGCCCAGCATCGCCCGGTGCAGCGGATTTCCGAGGGGGAAACGTTCAGCGGAAGCGACGTCCTGCCGATTGGCCATACCCTCTATGCGACGCTCTCTCCGCGCACCAACGCCGAGGGCATCGCCATCCTGCGGGAAATCACCCGCCCGTTCGGCTATGACGTGAAAACCGTCGAGGTGCGCGGCGAGGTTTCCTTGCGCGAAGCCTGCTCCTTCATCCCGCCCCGTTTCCTCCTCATCAATGCGGAATGGATCGACCCGGACGCCTTCGAGGACCTGTCCGTAATTCACGTCGCGCCGGACGAACCCGCCGGCGCCCCGACCCTGACTTTGGCAGACACCACGCTGGTCAGCGCCTCCTTCCCCGAGACGGAAAAGCGCCTGCGGGCCGCCGGCATCGCGACCCGCAAGGTGGATATTTCGGAGCTGGAAAAGGCGGGCGGCCATCTCGCCCGCCTGGCGCTGGTCAAAGAGCCGCGAACGGTAAGACCGGCGCCGGTGGAGCATGGCTCGGCTCTAAAAGTGGTGGAGACGCCGCAAGTGCCGTCGTCGGGGAAGGCGGCCCACGCGATCATTCACGGCGGCCTCGCGTATGTGTCGGCCCAGCTTCCGTTCGATCCGAATGCACCGGACGTGCCCAAATTATCGCCGGAGGAGCAGACCGAGCGGGTGCTGCGCAACGTCGCCGCCGTGCTTCATGCCGCCGGGAGCAGCCTGTCGGACGTGCTGCACGCCACCGTGCATCTGGCCGATCCCAAGCACCTCGAACGCATCGAAGCCACCTACGAACGGGTGTTCGCCGGCCATCGACCCACCCGCTCGGTCATCTCGAACCGGGCTCTGCCGGCCGGCGTGCTGGTCGAGATCGAGGTCGTCGCCGCCGTGACAAAACGAACCAGCATTTGAACACCAATCACAAGCCATGCCCGAAAAATCCACCGACGATCGTTACATTTTCATCCACCTGAAAGAATCGAGTCCAATGCCATTCATGATCCATGAGCCTCCAACGGACGCCGATCTTGTGCGCGCCCAGGCCGGAATTGTCCGGATTTTCCGCCTGGCGGACATGCACTACTTTGGGACGGAGGGAAGGTGGCTGCCGCTTGAAGAGCGGCCGTCCGAGACCTGATCGGACCGCTGGCGGCGCATCCAACCAGCCGCTGACTTTTTCGGAAGCAGGATCGAAGAATTTTAGGCCGCAGTTCCGTTGCCTTGCTTTAAGCGTAAGGCGCTAAAGCCCTTTCAGAAGGAGCCGATCACGGGGAGACTTGCATCTAAATAAGCATGTTATTCGTATCAATTATCTTACAAAACCCCAGGCCGTCGGCGACGTTTTGCGTCTAAATGGTTTTTCAGGCCCAAAAGGGAAGGTAGCTCCGATAACGAAGGGAGGTCGCAGTGGCATCGGCCAGCTTGATCTTACCCGCTTCCACCGTCTCGCGAATAATTCGGGAAACCGTCTCTGCCCGTTTCTCTGGCAGTTTGAAGCGCTCTCGCAGGCTCTGGTTGGTCATCCGTTCGTTCATGACGTAACGCAGGCAACAATGCTGATAACAGGCACGCACCCGGTCACTGCGATCCATGTCTTCGACATCTTTGTGGCCAAACAACACCACAATCGTGCGTCGCTCTCCCACGCGAAAATCCGGAGCCGGTAGCTGGAATGCCTCGGTAGCCTGCACGACTTTGTCGATGCCACTACCCTTCTCTTCGCAGATGCCGAAGCGGCGCATGAGGTCGGCGAGCCTTTCGTTGCGAGACTGGTATTCGTCAATGAACCGGTCCGTAGGGATAAAGGGCCGGCCAGGGCTGGAAATCTCCAGTCGGTCCGAATAGATTTCAACCATGACAGAGGTGCCGCTTTCCGTGAAATCCTGATGAATGAGCGCGTTGGCGACCAACTCGCGGATGGCCAGTTCGGGAAACATCTTCACGTCCTCGCGCAAGGCTTGCCCGATTACCTCGTTGGCCGGGATTTGCCCGTTGATGAATTCGATCAATCCTTGGAAATCCACCGCATAACCTTTCGTGCGAGGCACCTCAGGTCGTGCTTTCAATTTACCGGTGCCCTCGTAGGAGACCACGCGAGGCGCTTTGCGATGCAGCCCATCGAACTCATCAAGCCGCTTCGCGAAGAGCACGGCACCAAGGTTGGAAACCGCCCAGCCAGCGCCGTCGCTAGCGATAATTTTTTCCCGACTCAGCCGATCAAGAACAGCGTCGCGGGTCGCCGGATAGGGCAGTTTCAGCAGATCGAAATAGGCTTGGGTGTCGAGAAGCCGCACGACGTCGTCCGGCGTGCAATTGGGTTTGGCGACTTGGGCTAGCCAGTCCGGCTGGCCCTCAGCGAAAATCTGCCGTAAACGATCTTCCGTCATAGCCACCGTGTCCTCGGTGGAACGCATCAGATACGCACCCTCAAATTGGTAAGCCGTGCCGACCGGACGCGGCGGAATATGCAGGATGACCACGCGGCCATCCGGGTGGGCCACTTCCTCAACATCCACCCGGAACCGCAACTTGGTGAAAATCTTGCTCGCAAGGTCCGATGTATCGGGGAATGCGGTGCTGCCGACAACCCGGCGAGGAGATCTGTCCGATACTCCCATCACAAACTTCCCACCACCTTCGTTCGCCAAGGCCACGCAGTAGCGGTAGAGCTTGGTCAGATCGTATTGGTTCTTTGCTTCCTTGAACTCCAGATGTTCGCTCTCCCGGGGAGCGGTTAGCCAGTGTTCCAGTTCTGTGGTGCTTATGCTCATTCTCTGGGTCATTAACGTCAGAAACAGCGTTGTTTCCCGTGCAAGAAAGGCGAGCCGGTTTCCTCAAGGATTCTGGCAATGAAGGGCTCGGAAGGAAAATGGGCGTGACGTGGTTTGGGTCGCCAGAGCTCCACGCACCTATCCTTGCGGTGCGTAGCCACGGCCCGTCCAGCGCCCAGTCGCTGGCGTGCCTGACTGGGCCGACTGTGCCCCATCTGTGGGCAAAATCACTGCGTCATTCGCTGTCCCTGCCGCTGGGTCAGTTCCTCCCGGTGGGCCTGCTGCAAGTCGCGGCGGGCTTGGGCGCGGGTAATGATGCGCTCGGCGGTCGCGAGGTCTCCGCCGGCCTCAAGGAACGCCTTCACCTCATGCTTGGTGCGGATGTGATCGGCCGGGCCCATTTCCTTGACCCGGAGTTTTTCGGTGATGAGACGAAGCGCTTCCGGCTCGTTGCGGAGCGCGACAACAGTCGCCGCGGTGATGGTGGAGCTGTCGTTTTTGGTCATGACAGAGGTGGGCGGTTAAGCCGGTCTGAGGGTTACTTTCCTGTAGCCGTTGGTGCAATGGCGAACGACCGCGGTGTGGTCCGGCAGTCGTCGAAATTCATGGGGTTTGATGCGGTATTCCTCGACTCGTTGATGAGTGTAGGACGTGTGATCGGCACCGGAGGTGCGGGAGGAACGCTCCACATAATGTTTGCCGAGGGCGTTGGCGCAACGCAGGGCGTCGGCCTCGGAGGCGGCGCGATACATGAAAAGATTCTTCAAATTGAGGGCCAAAACCTCGGCTTGTTCCTTGGTCTGCGGCGGAATCAGGGACTCGAACGCCTGCGCGGAGACGATCAGCATGAGCATACAATCGCGCAGCCGGTCCACCACGTTGAAGTCGCTCGTGCCATCGTGACTGGCGGTGATGGCGTTCTGAAATTCGTCGCCCACGTAAATGAGCTGATTTAGCGCATACTTTTCCCACGGCGGAAGCGCATAGCGTCGGAGGGCGTGCCGGTAGAGCAGCAGCTTCATCGCGGTGAAGATATATTGCCGCTCCGTGGTAAAATCCTGCGGCACGTCGATGCAGAAAATCTTTCCCTGATCGACGTCGGCGATGGAACAGGTGTCGGGTTCGTCGGAGCTGAACACCTCGGCGATCTCCGGGGTGCCGAGGTATTCGAGGTAGTTTTGGGAGGTGCCGATTTCGCCGGCGCGCTGCTCCTTCGCCTCGTGCTTGAGGTAGGTTTGTTCCAGGGTTTCGGCCAACTGAATGCGCCGTTCGGTCGGCGCCAGGTTGGTCAATTTGTCCAGCGCGGCCCGCAATTCCTTTTCCGAGGTGAGCAGCGCGTAGGCATTGGTGGCCGTGGCCGGCCGGCCGATGTCGGCCAAAAGTTCCAGCGCCCGGCCAATGTGGGACGCGCCCTTGATCTTGAAAAAACTCTTCTCGTCCTTCGGGTTCAGGGCCGCCGCCGTGTCCACCAAAATGCGGGCGCGGGTCGTGAAAGGCAGGCGGACGTCGCTGGTCACGTTAAGCCGGTGGGCAGGCTTTTCCGTCTCTCCGACCATCCGCGGGCGCAGGTGAATCAGATCCTTTTCGCGACCGTATTTCTTCGCGAGGGCTTCAAGCTGGAACCATTCGTCGCCCTTGTTGGCGATGACGACGCCGCCAAGCTTCGGGTTCCGTTTGAGGAGCGCGGCGAGCAGCCCGTTCATGCCGGAGGTCTTGCCGGAGCCGGTGTCGCCGGTGAAAAAGAAGTGCCGGTTGGCCTTGTCGCGGGTCCACCGGAAGCCGGCATAGGTGAGCACGATTTCCCACCGGTCGGCGACGATGCGGCCGGCCGGATCGCGCACGAAGCGGCGATGGTCGGCGAAAAGCAGTAGCGAACCGGCGAGGATGCAGGCCGCCGCGCCGGCCACATACGACCACGGAGGCGGCAGGCGTTCGCTTCCCGCGAGGCCGGAAAACGCGACAAAAAGCGCGAAGGAAAGCGCCGTCGGAGCGCTCAAACCGGGCTCGTTGTGGTGCAGATTCCGGTGGATTTTCCAGCCCGCGAGGACGAGAAAAACGAGCGCGAGGACGAACAAACCGACCGTGATGGCGTGCGGATCATACAGCCATTGGCGCAGCAAGACAGGTGGTGGAGGAAGCGCCTTCATCGCATTTCGACGCATCAAGGAAAGCCGGATACGGGCGACGGGCGAGAGGGGGCGCATACCGAAAAAAGGATAGATGCGGGCGTGTCGGATCGTGCGGGCTCGGGGGCTCCGAAACCTAAGCCCCGGCATAGGGTATTGCGTCTGTTGCCAAAAAGGGGGAGCGACCCACGCCCACCCCAAGGTTTCGCCGTGACCAAACCGGCACCGAAAAAACGCGCGAGCTTTCCGTGCGCTACCGCATTCGGGACAGCACGATTGCCGTGGATTGGGAACACGCGCTCCGTTGAGCCGCGACACGATTCTGGCGCTCTGTTAAGGCATGATCACCGTCGGGGTCATTCGCAACGGAGCCACCTACCTTTCGCATCACCTGCGGAAGAACGACTATTGGGCGGAAGGCGAAAAGGAAGTGCGCGGCGAGTGGATCGGTGAAGGTGCGAAGGCGCTCGGCCTGGCCGGCGCGGTGACGGACAAGCCGTTCGACGCGCTGCGGCAGAACCGGCATCCGGAGACCGGCGAGCCGTTGACCGCCCGCGACCGGGAAAACCGCGTGGCGTTTTTCGACGTGCAGCTTTCGGCTCCGAAGGACGTGAGCGTGCTGGCGATGGTCGGCGGCGACGAACGCATCCGGGAGGCGTTCGTCGAGTCGGTGAAAACCGCGCTTGCGGAGATGGAACGCTTCGCGGCGGTGCGCGAGCGGCGCGGCGAAGCGGTCGGCACCGAAGCATTTCGCCTGACGGGCAATTTCGTGGGCGCGCTGTTCCTGCACGATACGAGCCGCGACCTCGATCCGCAGTTGCACGCGCACGCGGTGCTGGCGAACGCGACGTGGGACGCGACGCGCAACGAATGGCTGGCCTTGCAGCCGGCGGAGATGCTGCGGGCCTCGGCGTATCTCCGGCAGGTCCTGTATCGCGAACTGGCGGGCCGGCTGCGAGCGCTCGGCTACGAGCCCTATGAGATGAACTCGAAGGGGTTTTCCGTGCGCGGCGTCGAGCACCTGCGCGAACGCTTCTCCAAGCGAGCCCGGCACGTCCGGCAACTCGCCGAGGAATTCGCGAAGCAAAAGGGCCGGAAGCCGACCAAGCGGGAAACCGAAGTCCTCGTGCGCGAGTCGCGCGAGGACAAGCTGACGGAAGTGAGCACGCCGGAGGTTCGCGCCAGGCAGCGGAAGGAACTGAACGCGGACGAAGCGCGCCGGCTGGACGATCTTGTGCGGACGGCGCGGGCGAAAGCTCCGCGCGAGCAACCGTCCATCGGGCAGGCGCGGCGCGTGCTGGACGCCGCGCTGCGGCACGTTTACGAGCGCAGCAGCGTCGCCCGCGAGGGCGAGGTGCTGAAAGCCGCGCTGGAGCTGCATCCCGATTTCTACCGCTGGCGGGAGCTGACGCAGGCATTGGCAGAGCATCCCGAAGTCATCCGCCGCGAAGGTGAAATGAGCCTGCGGGCGATCCGGGACGAGGAGTCGGCGACCGTGCAACGCGTGCAAGCGGGCCGCAACACGCGCTTCCCGCTCGGAAACCCCGCGCACCTGCCGGCGAGCCTGACGCCCGGTCAGGGCAACACGGGGCAGGCTCTGCTCAACAGCCGGGACTTCGTGACGGTGCTCGTCGGCGACGCCGGCACCGGCAAGACGACGCTGCTGACAGCGGTGGAGCAGGCGCACCTGCTTTCCGGCGGCCGGCGTTTCATCCCGCTGGCGCCGACCACCCGCGCCCGCGATGCCCTGGCGGGGAGCGGGTTCGAGGCGGCCGACACCGTTCAGCGTTTCCTTGTGAGCGAGGCGATGCACACGGAGGCGGCGGGCCGCGTGCTGTTGGTGGACGAGGCCGGGCTTCTCTCCACGCAACAACTCGAACACCTGACGCGGATCGCGGAGGACGTGCGCGCCCGCGTGCTGCTGGTCGGCGACACAAAGCAGCACTACAGCGTCGAACGTGGCGACGCGTTGCGGAACGTCGTGACACATTCGGGCACCCCGGTCGTCCGCTTGGCCGAGGTGTTGCGCCAGCGCGGCGAAGCGGACCGGCAGTTCAGCCGCCTGCTCGCCTCCGGCCGCATCGGCGAGGCGTTCTATTACGCGGACCGTCGCGGCCTGTTTCGCGAGGCCGGCGACGACGAGGCGATGTTCGCCCAGGCGGCGGAGCACTACGCCGGGAACCGGAAGAGCGGCGTCGAGACGATGGTGGTCATTCCGTTTTGGGAAGAGATTGACCGCTTCAACCAGCACGTCCGGCCGGCGCTGCGCCGGGTCGGACTGCTGGGGGACGCGGAGGTGTCGCGCGAAGCGGTGCGGCCGCTGACATGGACCGAAGAACAGAAGGCGCATTGGGACCAGTATCAGGTCGGCGACCGGCTGCTCTTCATTCACGACGTGAACTTCCACAAACGCGGCACCGCGGCCGAGGTCGTGGCGATCCTGCCCGACGGCCTGCGGGTGCGGGCCGAGTCGGGGCGGGAAACGAAGATCACGCGGCGGCAACGCGCCGCCTTCGACGTGGGCCGGGCGCAAACGCTGCCGGTGTCGGCCGGCGAGCAACTGCTTATCCGCGGCCAGGACAAGGATCACGGGTTCGCCAACGGCGACCTGAAAACCGTGGCGGCGGTCGATCCCGAAAAAAACCGCATCGTATTCACAGACGGCGGGGAGCTGCCGCCGACCTTTGCCGCGTGGACCTACGGACACGCGCAGACGACCTACCGCTCGCAGGGCAGCACGTCGGAGGAGTCGCTGATCGTGCTGGGCGACGTGGCCGCGCGCTCGCTCAAGCTGCGGCAGTTCTACGTCGGCTCGACCCGCTACCGGGGCAGTCATGCGATCTACGTCTCCAGCCGTGCGGAGATTCTTCGCCAGTTGAGCCGGCCCGATCCGGGCCGCGAACTGGCCACCGAGTTCCTGTCCCGCCACGGGATCGCGGCCGAGATGCGACAGGCGCGCGGCCTGCGGGCCCGTATGCGAGCGGCGTGGCGGGCCGCGGCCGACGCCTTGCGCCGGAAGCAGGCCGGCCACCATGAGCGAAGGGAGGCGTGATGGAACGGCCAAGCTTCAGGAAGCCGAAGGAGCACTTCGACACGGATGCGCACCCGAGCCACGTCACCTTCGACGACGGCAAGAACACGCGGCGAAACATCCCGTGGATGCACTACGCCGAGGCGCGCTGGGATTACGCGGAGCCGGACACGATCAAGGTGGAGATCGGCGATTGGGTGGTTTTTCTGTCGGGCCACAACCTCGGCCCGCTTTTCGCCGCCATTGAAAACCACACTCTCGCGCGGGTGCGCGCCCACCCGGAATTCGCGGCGGATCGCGAGCGCGAGGCCGACACATTTGTCCGCGAGGTCCGTTTCGTGAAACCCGCGCCGCCCCGCAAGGGACAGTTGGAACTGGGCCTTGGATAAGCGGCGGGCGCATCTCTGTCGCGACGGGCTCCAATTTGGTTCCCGACCTTTCTCTATCCTTTTTTCGGTATAGACGGCCCCTTGCTTCGGGCAGGATGGGGTTCCCTTTATAGAAGCACGGAGCCACCCCGGCCGCACGGCGCGGCCGGGGTGGCTGCGAGGGAAACGGCCCCCATACGTGCCGGCACAAAACGGAGAAAACCACGATGACAACCCTGATTCTGGTGACGCCGTATCTGGCGTTCGTTTGCGGTGTGGCGTTAATGGCGAGAGCGCTGCACCTGTGGGAAAAGGAACCTCGGGAGGTGGGAACACGAGGCGTTTGGCGAAAGCTGGTGCTGATGGCTGTCGCGGTCCTGGCGATGCCCAACCTGGCTCATGCCCAGGTCGATCTGCGAACCGCGACCGAGTCCGGCAACGCGATTCTCATGTATCTGTGCGGAACGTTCGCCGCCGTCGGCATCGTCGCGGCGGGCGTCGCGATGATGATGGGCCGGCAAAGCATCGCGAAGTGGGCTTTTGTCGGCGCGCTGGTCTCGGGTCTCGCGTTCCCGATCGTGCGAACGATATGGGGCAACATGGGCATCGAGGCGTCGGGCGTCAGCTCGTTCGCGCCCTGACAACGTCACCCCAGCAAACGCACGACGATGAACGCCTCCCACCTCAACGAACACGACGCCAACCAGGGTGCGCAGTCCTCGGGGGAATTCCTCGGGATGACGGGCAACACCGGCTGGTATCTGTTCGGTTCGGGCGGAATGACCGTCCTCATGGTCATCCTGCTGTGGGGGATGCTCGGGTTGTCGCTCCTGATGTGCCTGCTGATCGGCGTGGTGCTTTGCACACTCTCGCTCGCGTATGTGTTCGCCCTGAAAAACAACAGGCCGGAGCACTACGACACGGACTTTTTCGAGTCGGCGTTGATCGAAGCCGGCGTGCTCGAACTCCAGTTCGGCCCGCGAACGCAACGCCTGATGAATCCCTTCACCGGGATGGCGTCGCCGGGGACGGCGGCTCCCGCCCGGCCGTTCGCCCGGCTGCCGTTCAAGGCGGCACCGCGGAAAATTCGCTCGTTGGGAACGCCGGCGCCGGCCGCCGAGACCGCAACCAGCGAGCCCACCGCGACAGAAAAACCCAAGGTCTCCGCCAAGAAAGAACCGGTGGTCACGCAGGCGGCCTATGAGGAGTTGCAGGACCGGCTGCACGCGGCGGAAGAGCGGCTGGAAGAAGCGTTCATCGAACGTTTGGAGGACTGACCATGCGCGTGGAACCCATCGACGGATTTTTCGGGGAAAACCTGATCGTCTTCGGCGGCCTGCATCGGGGTGGCTTCATCTCGCGCGGCTTCGAGATCACCGCACCCGACCTGGAGAATGCCGATCCCGTCCATCACAACGCGCTCGAAGCCGACCTGGTGGCGATGCTCGCCCTCCTGAAAGGCGATTGGGGAATGCAGGTGCAATGGATGCCGGACTCCGATTTTCGGCGTCCGCTCCAGCGCTACCGGTCGGAAACCCTGGAGCACGCCGCGAACGATTGGGAGAAGCGCCAGCGCAACGAACGTTTCGTGCGCTTCATGAAGATGGGCAAGGAAGGGTTGCTGCGCCGCGAACGACTCCGCGTTTACTTCACGATCCCGGTGGACGCGACCGCGGTCGGCAAATCAGGGCAGGCCACGCACGAAGCCCTGGTCGCCGCCTACGCGGAGCAGTTCAACCAGATCGGCCAGTTTCTCCAGGCACTCCTGAGCGGCAGCGGCGGCACGGTGCGGCCGATGACGGACGCCGACCATTTCCTTCACTACTTGGAGTTCCTGAACCCGTCGCTGCCGGAACAGAACATCTCCGACCCGCTGGAATTCTTCGACCCGGAGAAATCCATTCAGGAAAACTGCTGGCACAGCGAGGGCCGTCCCTTGGACAAGCCCGACACCGGCTTCTACCTCGACGGCTACTACCACGGGCTGCTCGTCCTGAAATCCCTCCCGAAGCGCACCCATCCCGGCATCGCGTATCTTCTCACCAAACTCGCGCTCCGCGACTACGCGATCACGGTCAACGTCGCGGCGGTGGACGTGGAGGAACTGATCGAGAAGGAGCAGAAGGAACTGAGTCGCGTCGAAGGCGATTACGAGAGCGTGAAAAAGATCAAGCTGCTGGCGGCGATGAAGACGAAGGCCGCGAAGATCGCCCGCTACAGCAACGGAGACAGTTCACCGTATCGCATCCAGTATATCATCCGGGCGTGGGATAAGAACCGGGAGGAGTTGCGAGCGAAGCTGACGGCGCTGAAAGCCTCCGTCGGCAACATGGAGCGGGCGGTCGCGTATGAGCCGGCGCTCGAAACCTCGGCACGGAATTTCTTCTACTGCTCGTGGCCGGGCTGGACGCATAGCCGCTACACGTCGCTCTGGCATGACTATGACGACGCGCTGGTCGCGAACATTCTGCCCTTTTCTTCCACTCCGGCCGGCTATCTGGAGACCGCCGAGTTCATCTACGAGGGCGCCAACGGCAACCTCGTCGGCGGGCGGACGTTTGTCGGCGAAGGCAACAACCAGACTCCGCAAAACGCGGTCGTCATCGGCACGACCGGATCGGGCAAGAGCGTCAACCTGATCGACATCCTGACGCAGACGGGGATGTATTTCGCGTTCACTACTATCGTCGAGGAAGGCAACGCCTACGCCGTCTATGTGCGCACGGTCGATCCTGACGCGCGTTCGGTCATCGTCCAGGCCAACGGCAAGCTGACAATGAACTACCTCGACACGCGCGGCCTGCCGTTGTCGGGCCTGCACCTGAGCGCGGCGGCGGCGCTGCCTATGCTCATGGTAGGCCAGTCGAAGGACGAGGACCGCAACAAGCTCCGCCAGGCGTTGCTCGCGAATTCCATCGGTCGCTTGTATGACGATTTCGCCCGCTGGTATCTGAACAAGCGCCCGGAACGGCGCGGACTGCTCGCCCGGCGGGCCTGCGCGCTGGAGGAGTATCGCCGCGAGCGCATGGGTCCGCAGGCGACCGACCTGGATGCGTTCCTGGAATTCGTCGAGTTCGAGAAGGCGAAGCCCGATGAAGCCGCGGCGTTTGTCGCCGGCATCGGCGAGGCGGAGGTGCTGCGCTTCGAAAAAGACAGCGTCGGCTCCCAGCGGGTGCGCGACCTGATCTTTTCGGAGTTCACGCCAGCGGACTACCCGCAGCACGGCCATTTGCAGGAGTTGCTGTCGGCGGAGGCGTCGGGGCCGCACGCCGACGAAATGCGCTACCTCGCCACGCTCCTGGAGCCGTGGACCTCGGGCGGCGCCTATGGGGAACTCTTCGATGGTGTCTCCAACGTGAACCTCACCGGGAAGATCGCGCATTTTGAATTGGGCTACATCCCGGAGTCGGCGGAGGAGCTGAAGGCGGCGGCGGCGTTCCTGATCTCGAACTATACCCGTTCGCACATGATGCGGCTGCCGCGCGCCCTGCGGAAACGGAATATTTTCGAGGAGGTGGCGCGCTTCGCCCTGATTCCGTCCGGCAAGAAGGTGCTGAGAGAGAGCTATCAGCAGTTGAGAAAATACAACGTCTGGAACGTCGCCACCGTCCAAAACTACGAGCAGTTCAGTTCGTCGGACATCCGCGGGCCGGTGCTCGGCAACAGTCGCATTCTCTTCCTCCTCCGGCAGAGCGACCGCTCGGACATCGAAGACTTGAGCCAGGATTTTCCGATTCCGGAGGCGGTGAAGGATGCCGTCATGCGGCACCCGGAGCCGGAAAAAATCATCGGTCGAAAGTATTCGCAGTTCACCTACTACCACACGGACGAACGCCGGCCGATGATCGTCACCATGCGCAACGCGGCCTCGCGGGAAATGCTCTACTGCGCGTCCAGCTCCGGCGCGCACTACGACCAGCGGGAAAAGGAGCTCAAGAGCTACGACAACGTAGTGGAGGGAATCATCGCCAACGCCTGATCCCATGAAAACCGAACAACAGCTCATCACTGAGGCCCGGCGGATCGAGCAGCTTGGCCGAATGGAATGGGAGCGGTATCCCCGTCCGCACCCGGCATCCTCCGACCTCGATCTGGCTGAGATTCTGGTGCTGTATCGGTTTCCTTCGGTCACGAGTGAAGAGCGCGAAGCCAACGACGGTCCGGTGCTCACACGACGGATCGAACGGCGGATTGAAATCGAACTCGATGCGGCAACGCCGGAGTTTTCCTTGGTCACGGAGGAAGTCGTCACCGATGCCGATGGCCAGGTTGTCCGTCATGAACATCCCGACGTGTCTTCCAGCAGCGAGTCGGCCTTCGACGTTTTGAGCGAAGGACAGGTCTTGACGGACTACGACCAATTGGGCTGCCAGTTGCTGCCCTTGGTCGAACGGATGGAGTCGCGCGACTTCGGCGATCCGACGAGTGCGGACGACATCGCCGAGGTGGAGCGAATCGTGGAGGCCGGCGTGCTGCCGGCGACGGACCGGCTGCGAATCAAGGCGGAGATCGTCGAATTCCTCGAAGGCCGCCTGGAGGCGGGTGCCTTCGTCACCCATGTCATCGATCGTCATTTTTGCCGCGAGGGCCGGTGCGAGACCGTCACCGAACGGCACGGCCACCGGATCACCATTGAAGAACCCTAGACGAAAGGAAACCCATGCACCGTATTCTCGAAGCCCTGGCTTTTGCGCATCCCTATCTCATGGGGCTGCTTCTCCCATTCGTCATCCTGCTGACAACGTCCGGCTGCGCCACCACCGGCGGGGAAACCGCAGGCGGCACGCGTAATTTCGTGACGACCGGCGCGACAACGGCGGCCGGCGCCTACATTGGCTCGAAGCAGGGCAGCGATCCGGGCCGGGGGGCCGCCATCGGCGCCGCGGCCGGCTTCGTCGTCGGCGAAGGAATCAATTACCTCAACAACAAGGCCCAGCGGGAGGCGTATCTGGCCGGCTACGAAAAGGGCCAGTCCAACGCCGTGAAACAACAATACTGGATCGCCCGCGACAACCAGCGCCCGTCGCTCGATGACCATTACGAGGAGGGTTATTATGAAATCGACGTGCCGGCGAGCGACCGCGAGGGCGTGCAACGAGAACCGACCAAACGGGTGATCCGGGTCGTCATGCCGAAGGAGGGCGAGTCATGAAAACCTTCGTCACGCTTTTTGTTGTCGTCGGGTTCGCCTCGCCCCTGCCCGCGCAGTGGGCCGTCATCGACGCGGCCAACCTCAAGCAAAACGTCGTCCAGTATGCGGCCCTGGTCGATCAGCTCGCCAACCAGGCGACGCAGATCAGCCACCAGGTTCGTCAAATTCAACAGTTGGAAACTCAGCTCACCCGCATGGGCGACCTGGCGAACGTGAAAGACCTGGTCGGGTTTCCCGAACTCAAACTGGAAATGGCCCTGCCGACGAAGATTCAGACATGGACGGATGGGCTCGTCCGAATCGACGGATACGGCCTGTTCGGGGATACGCGCGGCGGGGTGTTTCGTGAGATAGCCCACGAGTTTCCTGATTTCGACGGACGTTTTATCGTGCGTGAAGCGGAACCCTACAAGCGGGCGCACGAAGTCGCTGCGAAGGTGGACAATTTCAAGGAGGTGCAGAGCGACGTTTACACCCGCCGGGAACGTCTGCGCGAGGCCATCGCCCGCACCAGCGAGGCGGTGCGGCTCGCCGCCACCGAGGCCGAGGCGCGGAAGCAGGAAGCGGTCTTGAACGCGCAATACAGCCAGCTCGCCGCGCTGGACGCGGAGGTCGCCCTGAGCGCCGCGGAAATCCAGGTGAAGGCGGCCGAATCATCGGCGATGGCAGACGCGCAAAACGAGGCGGACGCCGAGGCGCGGAAGCGCCTTGCGCAACAGGAGGCCCGGAAATTGGCGACGACGTTCAAGCCCTATTACGGGTGTATGCTCCAGTATGTGACGGAACGGAGTATGTCTCCCTGATCGCGCAACGGGGAAAGCAAAAAAATGTCTTATACTCACCTATGAAAACGATCCTCAAAATGGGTTCTGTCCTGATGGCTCTCGTGGCGGTCGGGTGCTCGGATCGGGAGGCGGAGGCACGCAAAGCGCATGAAGAAGCCGAGGCCAAGGCGCGAGCCGAGGCCGCCCGCAAGGAAATGGAAGCCCTGCCGAAGGCGTTCACGTCGCCGCCGTTCTTCCAACGCAACGTTTCAGACCCGACACCGGCTCCCGCTCCTGATTCAGAGGAGAAAAAGAAAACCTCCAACCCTTGATGTTTATGGCCGTTCCGCCCGGAAGCATTCTGCCGTCCTCCTACTTCGAGGGATTGTCGTCGTTGTGGGGCGGCTGCGCCTACATCGGAAGCGCCATTGTCGCGGCGGGGCTGGTCATTCAGACGGTGCGCAGCCGGCCCGACGCGGGAGTCTTCGCGTGGCTGATCTCGAAGGTGCTGCTTATCGGGATCGCCACGCTCTTCCTGCGCGAGTGGCTGATGCGGCTGAACGACATCGTCTTCGCGTTTGCGGACATGCTGGGGGTCGATCCGACCGCGGTTGACGAGCGCTTCGTCGAATTCATCGCGGGCAAGACCTCGACCGAACCGAACGCCAGCGTGTGGGACATCATTTGGGGCACGAAGTCCATCGGCACGGCGATCACCTACGCGTTTCTCTGGCTCTTCGGCTGGTTGTCCTGGGGCGTTCAGTATGTCGTCAAATTGGTCGGCGGTGTGCTACTGACGGCCGGCTGGGCGCTCAGCCCCATCTTCCTTGCCTTCTTCATGCTTCGCCCGATGACCGGCGTGGCCCAGAAATACATCATCGGTCTCGTGGCCTTGGTCTGCTGGCCGTTCGGTTGGGTGATCGCGGCGGTCGTGACCAACGCGATGCTGGAAGCGGCGGCCTCGGCCAGCCTGGTTCCCGTCATCGTCGTCGGCGCGCCGGTTGCCGGTCCGGCGCTGACGGTCCTGCTGATCGGCGCGTGGATGCTGGTCAGTTCCGTGCTCGCCCCGTATGTGACGACGAAAATCCTGCTCATGGGCGTGAACCCCGCGGCAGAATTCGCCCGCGGCGTCGGCGGTATCGCCCAGGCCGCGTTTGCGGGAGGTGTTGGTGCCGGCGTGGCGGCGGCTACCGGCGGCCTCGGTGCGGCCGGCGTGGCCGCCGCCGCGGCCACCGGGGCAATGGCGGGCGGAACAGAATCGGCTGCACGCGGGGGCGGATCAGCCCGAACGACCGGCACCGCAATCGGAGGCTTGTCGGGCTTCTACGCCGGTGGCCTAATGCGCAAAAACACCGCCGCGGCGGAACAACGCGCCGCCGCTGATTCTCGTCAGGCCGCTGCCAGTGAGGCAATGGCCTCCGTTTTCACACAACACGCCCGGAACCAGCGGCAGAGCCGGAGCGGGTTCGATCAACAGCCGCACACGGCCGATCCCAACCAGGCCGCCATCGACATAGAATCTTATGATCCTTCCAAACCTGATGATTCCAAATCGTAGATACACAGAAGCGGAGGAAAAATCCGCTCGTGCCGCGGAACGTATAGCCGATGCCCAAGAGACCATCGCCCGTCATCTTGGTGAATTTCTCCGCGATCTTGATTCGCAGAAAGAAACTCCGCCTGCCGGCGGCAAGACGGAACCACCCAAGCCTAAACAAACCCGGAGGTAATCATGATCGCCACGGCCGAATCGTCCCCGACACGCGAGGCCCGCACCTCACCGGGTTTCGGCAAGCCGAAGTCGGCGTTGCTCTCGATCTTCGCCGGCCGGCGCCGCGAATCCCTCGTCTGGTTTTTAGTCGCGGTCGCGGCGTGGGTCTGGTCGGCGTGGGATCGGCATCGCCTGGTGGTGCAACTGACGCAGAAGCGGGAAGTCGTGCTGATCGACAGCCTCGGCACCTACTACGTATCGCCGGTCGTGGACATCCAGAACGCGAAGGATCTCCACGCGATGCAGACGAAGCTCGCGTGCAAGGCGCTCTTCGAGCGCAACCCCGCGGGCCTCGACAACCCGGAACTCTTCAAACAGCTCTTCCTCCGCGAAGCCGTGCAGGTGGCGCAGGCCGCGCTCGACAGGACGAGGGCGGAGTTCGAGGCGAAGTCGCTCCACCAGAAAGTCGAAATCGGTATTCCAGAAATCCTGAGCACGCGGGACAACGCCTTCTACACCTCGGCCGACGTGCAGTTGATCCGCGTCGGCTCCTACCAAGGAGCGCCGATCACCGAAGTGATGCGCTACCGGGTGAAATTCAAATTCCTCGTCAACCCCGACCTGACCCGCAACGGGCGTTTTCCGACGGCCGTGGCCGCGTTTCAAATCGAACCCGCACCCAAAGTATGAGGAGGCCGTATGTGGAAATATCCCGCACTCTTGCTTTGCACGGCGGCGCTGCTCACGGCGCAACCGATAAGGGAGGTCACGCTTGATCCGACGCAGGCGGTCGATCTTCCCGTCTCGCGGGAAATCACCACGGTGATGTTCCCCGGTCCGCTGACGGCGGTGGCCGGCGCGGACATGCTGATCGACACCGGCAAGGCCGCCGTGGAAGTCGAGGAAGGCACGTCGGTGCGGTTTCACGTCACGCACGCGCCCGGCTCGCATTTCATCCTGCTGCGCAGCCTGCAACCGGACGCGACCGGACGGCTGACGGCGATCTACGAGGGTTCCGCCTATGTGCTCAACCTCCGGTCGGTGGCGGGAGACTCCGTCGCGAGCGCCATCTTCAAACGCGCGGCGGTGCAGACGGCGGTGCAGGTGGATGCGCCGCCCGAGCCGGTGCGATTCACGCCTCGGATCGGGCTCAGCCTGCTGGACCGGGCCCGCGCGTATCCGATCCTGGTCAAGTCGCTGCCGCGGGCCGTCGAGGGCGTGACGTTGAGCGCGCAAAACCGGAAGGTGGAACTGCCCGACCTCGAAATCGACGTGCAGGAGGTTTACCGCTTTTCGAAGGAGGACGCGGTGGTGTTTCTCCTCCGGCTGAAAAACACCGGCGACGCGACGCTCGATCTCGTGCCAAGCACGTTCGCGGCGCGAGTCGCCAACGAACGGTTCGAGCAGACCATCGCGAACGGACCGCGCACGCTGTCGCCGGGCGAAAGCGCCGACGCCGAGTTCGCCATCGTCGGCCTGCCGGACGGCACGCGCAACGATCTCAGCGCGGACAATGCGTTCACGATTCTGGTCAACACCTCGCGCCGCGAAGCGGTCGTGGAAACACCGATACAGGTCACGGCGAAGGAGGCGCCGCAGTCATGAATCCCCGTCTCGCCGGCGATTTTCTCAAGAGCAAGTTCGGCCTGTTTATCGTCTTCGTGGTCGTGCTCTTTTCCGGTCTCTGGATTTACGGCCATCGGCAGGCCGAGCAGAAAGAGGCGGCGCGGCTCGCGGCGCAGAACTCGAAAAAAGTCGAGCTGGGCCAGGTCAAAGTGCCCCTCGATCAGGGCTTGGAAAGCGGCGTGCCGCAGGCCGCGCGTCCGCCGTCCATGAATCCGGGCGTGACCGGCGACACCAGCGGTATCGTGCCGTTCCGGCCGCCGGTGGCGTCCACCAAGGTGGTTGTCGCCCCAGCGCAGGGGCCCGCGCCGGCCCCCGCGGAGGTGAAACCGAAGAAAATCCGCCATGCCTCGCTGCTGGCGACCTACGAGGCGCCGCCCGCCGCGCCGCCTCCGCCGCCGGCTCCGCCGGAGCGTTTCATGCCGTTCGGCACGCTTTTGAAGTGCAAACTCGTGAACACGCTCGACAGCTCCAACCAGCAAACGCCGGTCATCGCGGTGCTGCTGGAGGATGTCTGGCAGAACGGGAAAAAGATCATTCCGGCCAACACGCTGGTGCATGGCACGGCGTCGGCCGGACGTATCCGGGATCGCATGATCGCCTCGGGCACCTGGCGTTTCGTGTGGCAGGACGGACGGGAACTGGCGTTCAGCGGCATCGCCCTCGATCGCGAATACGAGCACGACATCGACGGCTACGGCATCACCGACGGTTCGGCGGGCATGAAGGGGCGCGTCCTGGCGGCGGACAACTTGCAGGAATTGAAGCTGCTCGCAGCGGCCGCCCTGAGCGGCTTCGCCCGCGGCACGCAGGACCGCACGCAAACCGTGCTCGGCACGACGATCACCGGCTCGATTTCCAGCGGCGTGCGCGAAGGCGCGGCCGATGTTTTTGAGCTGTATGCGCAGCGCGTCCTCCGTGACATCGAGGAAAACGGCTACTACGTCCGCGTCGCGGCCGGGAAGGAATTTTACGTGTATGTCCTCGAAGCCATCGACCCGGCGAAGGCGAATGTCGCCGGGACACGGCATCAGGCCGCCACCGGTGCGGAGCCGGCGGCGCAATCCCCGAACCCGAACCAAGGATGATTATGCGCCCTGTATTATGCTTGCTGGTGCCGCTGGTCGTGGCGGGTTGCGCCACGCGGCGGCCGGTCGCGGTGGTCGAGCCGCCGCCCGTCCAGATCGCGGCCGCCTTGCCGACGAAGGCGGTGGAAACTCCCTACGACGTGCGCGGCTATCGCGAGGCCGCCCACTCGGCGTTGCGCCACGAAGCGCACGCGGTCTGGCGCCGCAGCCGCGTGCCGTTGAATTTCGAGGGCGAGCTCGTAACCGTCTCGCGGACCGGGTTCGCCCCGGCCAGCTACGCGCCGTTGCCCGAAAACGACGAACTCGCGGCGGAGCTCGCCACACAGAAGGCGATCACCGCCAACCTGCGGACGGTGCAGGCGGCGGTGGTAGAAACCGAACGGCAGGTGCAGGCGCAGTATGCCGCGCTCGTCCGGCAGAGCGCGGAAGCCCTGCGGTTGCGCGAGCAACTGGAGGCGGAACGGGCGCAACTGCGGGCGGCTGCTCCGCCGCCCGCGGCGCCGGTGGAGTTGCCTGCATCCAATCCGAACGAAGTGCGCTGGTAGGAGGCCCGCGATGACGCTCACCGAATCCCAGCGCGAAAAACTCCTGACGCTGCCAGCGCGGCTGAAAGCGTCGCTGATCGGGCAGGACCTGGTGATCGACCAGGTCGCCGAGCGGCTGCAACACGGCGAACTCGGGCTCACCACGCCGGGCCGGCCGAAAGCGAGCTTCCTGTTTCTCGGTCCCACCGGCGTCGGCAAGACCGAGCTGACCTTGTGCTTCACCGACTACCTGATCGGCCCCGGTCGCGTGGTGCGGCTGGATATGTCGGAATACCAGACGGTGGACCGGCTGGCCTTGCTGCTGGGCGTTTCGGATGAGGAGCCGGGCCGCATCGCGGAGGGCTACGACGCCTGCGAAGGACGAGGCACGCTGCTTTTCGACGAAATCGAAAAAGCGCATCCCCGAGTCCTCGATGTCCTGCTGCAACTGCTTGACGCCGGGCAGATCACCGCCGGTCGCAACCGGGTGCTGGATTTTTCGGACTGGTATTGCGTGCTGACGAGCAACATCGGGGCGCAGCGCATCATGACGCTGCGCAAATCGAAATATGAGACGATGGAACGCCTCGTGCGGCAGGACGCGCAGCGTGAGATGCGTCCGGAGATTTTCGCCCGCATCACGCTCGCGGCGGTCTTCAACAAACTCGACTACGACGCGCAATGCCGGATCGCGGAGGGCATGATCGCGAAGGAATGCGCCGCGCTGCTGGCCCGCGGCTTCGCGGTGGAGCCGGACCGCGGGACGCTGGATGTGATCGTGCAGCGCGGATACCATGAACGCCTCGGCGCCCGCCCGATGCGCGATGCGACGGAACTGCTGGTTCGCAAGGCGCTTGCGAGGGAACTGCTGGAAGGCCGCACGGGGGCGGGCCTCCTCCGCCCGCATCCCAACGGCATGGAACTGCAACTGCATCCGGTCACACCGGCATCGAATTGAATTTATGAACACGTCATCCTCCGCCTTCGCTCCCCGCATCGTCGTCCTGAAATGGGATCGTTTGTATGGCGACATGATCCGCCGGCAGATTTGGGATCTGTGGCCGGACGCCTCCGTCCAGGTGTTCCAGAGCGGTTTCGATGCACTCGGTTTCATTCAGGAAAGAACGCCGGACCTATTCATCGCCGGCGCGAAAATCCAGGACATGGACGGTCTGGAGCACCTGGAGCCGTTCGTCGATTCGGACCTGCCCATCCTGATCGTCACTTCGCAGAAGGACGAACAAACCATCAACCTGTTGCGGACCGTCCGCTACGACGGTCTTCTTGACGGGTTCATCGAAGGGCTCGACGCCTTGCCGGGCGTCTTGCGGCTGGTCATCCAGCGACGAATCTACGTCAGCCCGACGTTTCGGGACCGGCTGAAACCGGTCCGCAACATCACGCTGGATGCGCTGACGCGCACGCAACGGGTGGTGCTGTCTGTGATCGGCGACGGCTCCACGGATGACGAGGCCAGCGAGCGGCTGGGCATCGCGCCGGGCACGGTGAACCAGCACCGCAAGGCGATCATGGCGAAGCTGAAACTGCATCACAGAGGCCAGCTCATGCTGTATGCGCTCCAGCAAGGCTACGTGCGGGTGACGGCGGACAACATTTACTATCCCGGTTTCCAGCGGAAGCTCCAGGAGCGGAAGAACGGTGAGCCGGGTGCCGTGGAAAAAGCGGCGCCTGTCGGGGGCAAATAATCTTCGAGCGCGGCCAGACGAAAAAAGGGGCCGAAGCCCCTCGTGTCAGTCTTCGTTAGGAAGCATAAGGGTGAGGACGGGTTCGCCAGCGTCACCGGGTCCGATGTGGAGTTTGAACGTGTGGGTTTGTCCGGTGATGATGACCTTGAAGAGCACTTGGTCGGTTTTGCGGTTCGTGCGGATCGCCAGCTTCGCCATCGTGGAGATGTCGTGCAGAATCCCATTCACGTCCTGGCCTGGGGTTTTCAGGGCTTCCTCGATGATCGCCCAGACCGTGGACGTGCAGACCAAGGGGAGCCACCAGTGTTGCCGGGTGACTTCGATCTGGCTCAGGTCCACCAGCACGCCGTCCTTGATGGCTTGGGCGCGCGAGTAGGAGTAGATGATTTCCCCGAACGGATTTTCGTTTGTCATGATATGCGCCGTTCGGCCTGTGGGGGCGTGTGCCACACCTTGTGACCTGATCGCCTACAGCCGATTGGCGGTTCTCGCCCCACACCCGAAAGTCAAAGCGGTGGACGGAGCGCCGAGGCGGCGGGCCTGCCCGCAACGAGGGGGAAGCGCAGTGGTCCCGCGTGGTGGAGCCCGCGTAGCGGGACTACCTTGACCGGGTGTAGAATGGCGAAACCAGCGGCTGGCTGTTGCTGGAAGAATTCGAGCGCCAGCGAGCATCCGGTCGCACAAAAAAGGCACGGCGGAAGCCGCGCCTCGTGCGTGCGTCAGAGCCAGCGGTGCCGGAGCGCGTAGTCGTCCCCGAACAAGATGCGGGAAAGCGAGGACACCGCCTGGTAGCCGACGTCCAGCCCGCAACCCCGCACGCGCAGGGCCTCGGTGCGCTGGTCGTAAGTCCATTCGAGCGCACAGGCGACGCTCCAGGTGATACGGATGATTTCCTGCTCCGACACGTAGTAGAGGTCGAACGTGCGCGACATGCCGGTGGAGCTGACACTGCGCAGGCAGGTGTAGATGACGAGCCCCGGAGTGAGCCGGGCCTTGAGGTAAGCGATCGCCTTTTCGCGTTCGGCAGAATTCGTCTTCATAAAACACGCCGTTCGGTCCGTGGGGCGTGTGTCACAACGCGCGACCTGATCGCCTACAGCCCGATTGGCGGTTTCGCCCCCACCCGAAAGTCAAAGCGGTGGACGGAGCGCCGAGGCGGCGGGCTTGTCCCGCAACGAGGGGGAAGCGGAGTGATTTCGCTGGAGGTGGAGCCCGCCCCGCGGGACTACCTTGACCGGGTGTAGAATGGGGAAACCAGCGGCTGGCTGTTACTGGAAGAATTCGAGCGTCAGCGAGCGTCGTTCGGGTTGTCTTGGCGGCGAAGGACACGAAAAAGGCGGCCGGGGTTGCCGGCCGCCCGTTGAGGCGAGGGTTATTCGCTCTGGTCGGATTTCAGTTCCGCGAGACGTTCGAAGATGAACGTGTGAGCCTGGTCGGCCAGCTTGGCGACGAGCGGGAGGTCATCACGGCCGAAGCTGTCGGTGTCGTGATAGTTCTTGGCGTCGTCCACGTAGGTCCGGGCGAAGGTCACATTGTAGAAACTTCTTCCGGTCGGTTTCGTTCTCCCACACGGCGGCCTTGATGCGGCCGAGGCGGAAGGTTTTTACCGGCAGCTTGGCGCTGGCGGGGGCGTTCCTGGTTTGCGGAGCGGAGGGAGCGGTTTTGGTAGGCATATAGTTCCTTTTTTTGATTTTGTGAGGAGCGGGATTGCTCTCTCGCCCCAAGGCGGGGGTGCCGGCCGGGACGAGGGGACGGTTGGGGGGATTCCTTTCAAGGAGGACCCGAACGCTCCCTGTCCGCGCAGCGGCGGACCGGCTGGAGGGGCCGCCAGAGAGAGCAAAAACGATCCGGAAAAAAGGAGCGGTCCGCGCAGGCGGACTTGCCGGACAAAATGCGAACCGCCCGGGGCAGTGAACGCATTCGCTGGCGCTGACGGGGAATGACACCGTGCCGGCCGTGGCCCGCGGGGATCGAGAACGAAGCCGGTGGAAGTTCGACGTGGCCTCGCCCGGATGTGGACGATGTCAGGAGACGACACCGCAGGGCGGGATGACCTTCCGCACGGGGCGGGCCGATCAGGACGTTCATCACGGCTCGCGGAACTGAAAGACGGTGCAGGAGCGTATTCGCCTCGTGGACGGCCGGAAACTCCGGCCGCCGTGTGTCCGCCGCCGCCTCGCTGTCTTTGTCGGGCTGCATGGCTTCAACCTTGGATTGCGCGGGGCGCAATCCAACGGGGTGCCTCTGCCGAAATCACGGCACGCCGCGCCTCCTGAACCCGGCACGCACGCGGCGTTGTGGGGAATGTGCCGTGCGCGGTTCAGAATGGACGATGAAAAAAAAGTCTCCAACCAGCGGCGCGTTCCACCACGCGCGAAACTCAAACTCCGTCGGCGTTTTCGGGCGAAAGGAGGCTGCGTGAGCTGGCTCTTTTCGCAGGCGCTGGTGGAGGAATACTCGGCGGGCAACTCCTCGGCTGGCGGTGCGTGTGCGCCGTTGAACGTGATGCCTTCGCCGCAGCCGTTCTGGCGCAACGACAGAACGATGGCTGCCTCGAACCTTTCCCGGTTTGGTCCGACGTGTGCAGTTTTGACGGCCGCCCGTGGCGCGGCCTTGTTGACGTCGTATCAGGCGGGTTTCCGTGTCAGGACATCAGCGCCGCCGGCAAAGGCGTGGGCATCGATGGAGCGCGCAGCGGGCTCTGGCGGGAAATGGCACGCATCATTCGCGAGGTGGGACCCCGTTATGTCCTCGTGGAGAACTCCCCAATGCTCACTCTTCGAGGGCTGGGACGTGTTCTCGGAGATTTGGCCGCGTTGGGGTATGATGCACGCTGGGGAGTGCTCGGAGCCAGTGATGCCGGCGCGCCGCATCGTCGGGAGCGGATCTGGATTCTGGCCGGCGCCGACGTGCAACGGCTGGAGGTCGGAGGGGGCGATTATGCAGTTGAGAAAACTGGTCGAGGTGGGGGCGATCACGGTGGCGGAGGCCGAAGCGATGGCGGAGGGGACTATCACGCCTCCGCGCATGGGCGTATGGCCCACACCGATGACGAACGGCTTGCGCGGAGGGAGCCGGGCCAAGAGGACGGCGCCCGTCCGGGAAATGTGGCCGACGCCGCACGGATTCAGTCCGGACGGGCGGAGCAACGGCCCGAGCGGGAACGAACTGGGTCGGGCCGTGAACCAGGCGGAGCGGGCGTTCCCGACGCCGACGGCGTCAGCGTCGAAGGGTTGTTCGCCCACAAGCCTGACGCGCAAGAGCGGCCGGTCGCGGGTGAACGACCGGCTGGATCATCGCGTGATGGCGGAGAATGGTGGCAGTCTGAACCCGACGTGGCCGCTCGGGTGGACCGACTTAAATGCCTCGGCAACGGCCAGGTTCCGGCAGTGGTTGCGCTCGCATGGCGGACACTCCGCCAAGGATGGACAGCCGGTCGAGTGACCGGCCGGACTTGAGCCGGATGCCCGCTTCTCGTCATGGAGAACATCGCACGAATCCCGGTGCCCGAAAGCGAGCGTCACCTGCGGGTGGCGCTCGCACGGGAACGTGTGGTCGGCGGTCTGATTGAGCCGCCCCGCGGGAAACTTTACGGCGTCATCTACGCCGATCCGCCGTGGCGCTACAACGACGCGACGCCCAATCGCGCCATCGAAAACCACTATCCGACGATGAGAGACGAAGAGATATGGGCGATGCAGGTGCCCGCGTCGAAAGACGCCGTGCTCTACCTTTGGGTCACGGTTCCCAAGCTGTGCGAAGGGCTGCGCACAATGACTTCGTGGGGATTCACGTATAAATCGCACGCGGTTTGGGACAAGGTGAAGCTCGGCATGGGTTATTGGTTTCGGGGCCAACACGAACTGCTCATGGTGGGCACGCGGGGCAGGGTCCGGCATCCTGCCCCCGCGCTGCGCATTTCATCGGTGATTCGCTGCCCGCGGGGACGGCATTCCTCCAAGCCCGATTATGTGCGCGACAGGATCGCGGCGTGGTTCCCGGATGCGCAGCGCCTCGAAATGTTTTCCCGGCTCAAGCGCCCCGGCTGGGACGTGCTGGGGAATCAGGTCGAGCACGATCTCTTCTCGGGATAGCCCAAAGTGGAGGTGTATCTGTCTGGTTAGCGATAGGCGCTCACTCCCGAACTCGGCACACGCGCCCGCTTGTAGGCATCCGCGCGTGGCGGGAAATTTCAGGCATGAAAAGGACGGAGCGAATTCCGTCCTATGAATTCAAAAACAAGGATAACCAATGAAAACGCACATCGAACCAACAAAGGAACCGGCCACGACAGCGGATGGCGTCAAGGCATCGCGCTTTCAAATCTACCGCCAGACTCGTGCCGGCAGCTATGTGGTGGGTTTCCAGTCGGATTCGGCGACTGAAGCAATCGAGGCGTTCCTGTCGGCGACGCCGCTCTTCGATGGCGGCGAACTTCGCATTTGGGATCGCCGGGAGCAGAGCGTCGCCGCATCGGTGGAGTGGGGACGGGAGAAAACTGACTTCGGTTTCGCCGTGCGCCACCGCACGAATGTCTTCCACAACCGGCTGCTCGGGTTGGTCGCTCGACACATCCAAGACCGCGAATCCGTGCGCGAGGTGATCCGGCGGCAGATGGGAATTCTCATTTAGGGAGCCGAAGACTTGCTGCACGCGGGTAAAGAAAGCTGCGGAGAATCCGATGAGACTAGCTGTTCAGCCTGTTCGGAAGCCGATGACCGCCAGTAATGGCGAGCCTCGGCTTTCGGCATTTGGCGAGGGTTTAAGGCAGCCTCCTTCGCAGAAGGAACTGGCGGCAATTTTACAGGTGACGACACGCCATTTGCGACGCTGGGAGGACGCGGAAGCGGCGGCCGGCCGCTCGTGCTCTCGGCCCTACTCCCACGCGGATCTATGGCGCCTGTATCAATATCGTGGACGCAAGGGATGGGATCGCAACATGGCGACGCGCCTCGGCCTTGCTTCTGTTTTTGAACGTTTCGACCAAATCCGGTTCGGTGGAGAAAAGAGAGAGCCGAAGGATGGGCAATCCATGATGGCCGCCCTCATGCTACGGAGCATTGCGATAGATGGAGACGAGGAGGCCGCCGGCGAGGCTTCCCTTCCACGTATGTTCGGAACTGGATTGGCCGAGGTCGCTAGGTCACAGCTCCGTGTGATCGTAAGTTGCGATCAAGCCTGCGACCTTCTCGTGAAGGCTTTCTTTGAAGCGTCCTTAATTGCCGAAGCCAAAAATCCGACCAAGGCAGACGAAAGCAATGTGGCTTCAATGCTTTCAGCTTAACGGAGAGCCGAGGCGATTGTCGCGCCGCTCGTTTCACACTTCAGCGCGTTCAACGATGGCGAGGTCGAGGACTTCCTGAGAGCCGCCCTCGGGAATTCGCAAGTATCCTCGGGGCCGAGATGAACGACCACGTCTGGACTTGCGTTGCGCTGTGCCCCAACTGCCACCGCGAGACTCACATATCCCCCGACCGCGACAGAATAAACGCCGAATCGCTCGCAATCGCAGCTCGGTGGGCTCCGAGGGAGAAAGCCGGGGCCTAGTGCCCGTATATCTCCTGCCTGCGGCGGAACGCCACGTCTCCGCCTTCGAGTATCTTGAGCACGGCGGCCTTCGTCTCGGTTTTATCTATAGCGCCGCGGTCGAACGCCTTTCCGCCATCGTCCGCGCGCCGCATCGGGAGCAACAGCTCCGCGTCGCCAAGCACAGCGATGTTTGCGTTGTGCGTGACGAGCACCACCTGCCGCCTTTCCTTAATCGCACGCAGGACCTTCACGACGGCCGAGAAGATGAAGGCATTGTCGAGGTCGTCTTCCGGCTGGTCGATGACGAGCGGGATATTGGACTCCGCGAGCATCGCGATGGTGAGCATGATCGTGTGCTTCTGGCCGTCGGAAAGCTGGTTCACGGGGATGGTCTTAACCACCGTGCCCTTGGTCTTCACCGTAATGACCGGGCAAGGGGCCTTCCACATCGCTTCGAGCGCGTGCAGCTTGTCATAAAAGAAAAGCTTTTTGCATAATTCCTGAGCCCATGCCGCATCCATGCCCCCGGCGGCGGCGATCCCCACCTTGTCCTGATCCCAGACAAGCTTTGCCAAGTCGGAGGGAAACATCTTCGAACAGAGCGCCGCGGCGGCGTCCTCCCTGAAGTGGGTGCCCTGCATCGCGTCCAAGATGAACTCCTTGAACTCGTCGATGATGCCGGACGGTTCGTAGTGAACGTAGACGAGATAGTCCTGGATGGTCTTACTCAGGTTCTGATTGATTGAAGCCAACTGGGCCTTTCGCCGCTGGGTTATCTCCCCGCGGACTGCCGCGAGGGAAGCCAAGTATTCCGTGCGGTCTTTGCGCAGCTGTTTAAGCTGAGGCGACTGCCCGTTGATCTTCGTGATCTCGAGCGCGAGCGCGGTCTTCTGCTTGAGGAGCGTGTTAAGCTCCACGATATTTCCCGCAAGGCCCTTCTTCTGGAGGTCGGTTATCTTCCCGTTTAGTTTCGCCTCTAGAGTCGATTGCGCGGTCCTCAGCTCGGCGAGCGCCGCGGTAACGGCGTCAGATTCCATCTTCAGGGCGGCGTTGATCTCCTTTGCCTTCGCTGCGAGCATGGCGTTAACTCTGTCTATCGCCTCCTTCACCTTGAGGAGCGCCGCAGCGCTCTCGGGCGAAGCAGTTATCGGCTTCGCGACGGCCTCGATGGCCGCGTAGTCGCGCTCAAGGACTGAAAGCGAGATTCCCAGCTTATAGCTGTCCCGCACCTCAGCGAGCGACGTGCCGAGGCTCTTCTCGCCCGTGAGCTGGCCCTGCTCGGCGGCGATTTCCTTGAGCTTTCCCTCCTCCGCAATCGCGAGCTTCTTGTTAACCTCTCCGAGTAGCCGGTTCTTCTCCTTCAGTTGTGCCGAACTCCCTTCAAGCGGGATGAGCTGCGCGCTGTTCTGCGCGAGCGCCGCCACCAGTTGGGTTTCCTTGCTGAGCAAATCCGATAGCGTGAGATGCCGGTCGAGGAACTCCTGCAAGAGAAGCGGGGCTTTAAGCGGGTTGTCGGCGACCTCGGCCAATTCGCCCTGCCGATAATACTCAACCCTGAAGGCATCCAAGGGCACATCGACGATGGTCCCCTCGTCCTTTGCCTTAACGATAGGCTGCCCGCCCTGCACGCGTTCGTAGCGGTAACGAGTATCGTTTTCGTCTTCGCAATACACGACGACCGTCCCAGGACAGTTGTCGTGTCCCTCCAACTCGTCGTCGATCCCGAGGCCGTGGGCCAGCGTCTTGAGAGCGGAGGACTTTCCGGTGCCCCGCCCTCCGATAAAGCAATTAAGGTTGCTGCTGAAGTGGTATGTCTCTCCGTCGAGGAATCCGCCCGACACGTGCATGCCGAGGATGCGCGGCAAAGATCGTGGGATCGTAGCGACCGCGCGGACGCGCGCATCGGGGTCTATCAGCGCGATGCGGAACGCGTCGAAAGTCAGCTCGTTCAGCTTGAACCGGGTGAGCAGCTTGCCAGCGCGGCCGGCGACGAATGCTTTAAGCGAATGCGCGTCTGATCCTTGAACATGGGCAAGTTCGGGGCGCCCCATCGTGGCGGGAGACGCTACGCGGGCGGCACAGAGCTTTCTCCGATTTGCGCCATCGTCGGTTGCCTCGTCCGTGTCGGAATACCAGCAGAGGTGCGCCGCGTCGTCGCATTCGAGCCCGTAGAGACCTGGGCTAAGCAGCACGTCTTTCTTCCAATTCTGGTAGCCCGGCGTGAACATCTCGAAGCCGCTCTTCGCGCGGTCGATGTGCGCCGCGATTGAGACGCAGCCTAGGTGAGCCGCTTCCTTAATTACGTCTGCCATCGACATCGCCGTGTGCGCGTCTTGATCGCCCGGCTTTCCCACGAGGTTGATCTTTCCTAGCAGGTTCCGTATCGCGATTGCCTTGTCGGGTGCGGCGTAAACGAGCAAATGGCCGTTCGCCGTGGAAATCTCTACGCCTGCCAACACCAGAAGTTGGCCGGAATATTTCTGCGCGTATTCTATAGACTTCTGCGTATTCGTGTCGGCGTTGTGATCTGTGATGGCGAGAATGCCTATCCCAAGTTTAACCGCCTCGTCCACGATCGCCTCGATGGTCATCGAGGCATCTTTTACGTCGTGGGAGCCGCCGAAGGAATGGACATGTAGGTCGGCGTTAAAGAACTGCGCTCCGCTGTCGGCCTTTTCGATGTCCTTAAACGTGATTGGCATGGGTGTATGGTAACAGCTTGGATTGTTGCTGATCCTTTAGCCAACAAATCTCACGGAGTTCTATTTGGTGCCCGGAGCGGGACTCGAACCCGCAAGCCCTTTCGGACAGCGCATTTTAAGTCGGCGTTATGGATAGGGACAGCCTCGTGAGATGTCCGCTTTTTCGGCAAGCATGTCCGCTTTGTCGACTCGGCGAGACAACGACTTACGGGGAAAAGTCGTCCCATCATGAAAAAGTCGCTCGAAAACGAAACCACCCGGCAAAGTCAAAAAAGTGGGCAAGAAGTGGGCAAGAATTCCGCCGCCCCAACCACCACGCATGGCAGCCTCGCCCGCTTGAAACAGCGCATTCAGCGCAACACCCGGAAATACTATGGGGCCGATGCGGCGCCGCAATACCTCATCCGGATTCAATGCCGTCGGCACCGCGAATGGTTTGAGCTGGGGGCCGATCTCGACGCCGCCGCGAAACTGGCGCGTGAAATCGATCAACACCTCCGGTTGCATGGCTGGGATGCGACACGGAAAAAGTTCAAGCCGGCGTTTGAGTCGGAGCTCTGTGACCTGACGGTCGGCGGTTACATCGCAATCGTAGCCCAACACGGTCAGCTTCATCCCATGACGCTCAACGGTTATGCCGCGCTGTTCCGCCGGATCGCGGCGAGCATCCGCGGCATCACCCTGACCGGAACCGACAAATACACCGGTGGCCGAAAGCCGTCCAAGTGGCGCCAGATGGTTGACAAGATTTTGCTCAACACGATCACGCCCGAGCGGGTGGTGGAATGGCGCGACGCCTACGTGGCCCGTCGGCCGGCGGGGACCGAGGCTCGCGTGCGCGTCGAGCACACCGCGAACAGCTTCATTCGCAACGCACGTTCGCTCTTCGCCAAACGAGTGCTCAAGCGGGTGCTCACGAAATGCCCAAATCTCGCCTTGCCTGACCCGCTGCCGTTTGCAGGTGTCGAGCTTCTGTCGGAGCGGGAGTCGGATTTTTTCTACATCTCGGAGGTGGATGCCAAGCAACTGATCGAGGACGCCTTCAAGGAGCTCTCGGGAAATCAGATCATCATCTTCATTCTCGCGATTGGAGCCGGGATGCGGCGCAACGAAATCGACAAGCTGCCGTGGTCGCATGTGGACCTGCCTTCGGGAACGGTGACGGTGGCGCCGACCAAATACAGCCGGCTGAAAAGCGATTCCTCGGTCGGCAAGATTCAACTGGAACTGCGTTTCGCCCAAAAGCTGCGCGAGCATGCATCCGAAAGTCGTGATGAGTTCGTCCTGGCGTCCGATGTTCCTCCACGGCTGGATGCGCCTCAGCGCCATTACCGTTGCAAGAAAGACTTCACGGCGCTTTGTGCATGGTTGAAGACGAAGGGCATCACACGCTTCACAAACCGCATTCACACGCTGCGAAAGGAATTTGGTTCCCATTTGGCGCAACGGCACGGCATTTTCGCAGCAAGCGTCGGCTTGCGACACTCGACCATCGGCCTCACTCGGAAATACTATGTTTCGAGCAAGATTGAGCCCACATCTTTCTTCGCAACCGAGACTGCTATGGCCACGCCAGCGCTGGATGTGGCCAAGCTTGTCGAACTAGTGCAAAAGGCGATTGAACAAGGGGTGATCAAAATTCCGACAGCGTCAGCGGCCTAAATCATCGTCATCCCATGGCATGCAATGGCGACGGTGCTGAGTTTGCCACTAACAGCAGGCAATCCCTGCGGAGAGAATGCTGTCCCTTGCATCGTGTGCAAAACATTCTGTCACTGCTGGGATTTCTCTGGTTTGGAAAACTGCGCTAACCATGGAGAAATTACACTCCAGCCAGTTTCCGGGTTTGAACCGCCAATGCCATGTTGTAGTAATTCAGCTTACCGGCGCGCACGATCATCGCGGCTTCTGGGGGAGTCATATTCGTAACTTCCGCCGCATTCATGAAGAAATTGGGTTGAGAAAGTAGTAACCAGCCGATGAAGACTTCGAAGATTGGCCGTTTCCCAATTTTCCAAGAATTGTAGGTTGCGACGGCGTCCGCCAGCATCGCTACTTGCCCCTTTACTGAAAAAAAGTGCGTCTCATGCGGGTCCTTTCCGCCATGCTTGAAGAAATTTGGGGATTGTCGGAAGAGTGCCAGCGCCAGATCCTTCATTTCCGGACGGATGTTATGCCCCTGCAGCATTGTCGGACTACCACCGAATCCGGCGTTGAGCGAATCGATGATTTCATGTGCGGCGGCACTGAGCGTGCAAATGGAAACAGGATCACCGTCAGCAAACCAGAGGGTGATTGCCGTTTCCAGCTGACGGACCGCAGCGTCGAGTTTGGTGACCGGCAGCTTGCCGTCCTTGGGAATATCGGAGGGGATTTTAACGCGGGCCATGTGGCTTCTGTCGCGGATCAGCCCTGCCGCCGCAATTGGAATATGCGCACAATCTGTTCGTATTCACTAAAGCCTAGGCATGCTATGGTTTCACGAGCATGAAGCCCGAAGATATTGTTGCCGCCATGTTGACCCGCTCCACCTTGGGTGGGCAACCCGAAGCGGAAGCCTTACAGCGGCTGGCCGAGTTGGTTGATGCCGCTGACGATTGTGGCAGCCAAGCAGGGGTCGAACATGCCATTGCTTTGATCAAGACCTTCCGAGCCAATTGCTCCGCATTGGGCGTTGGTCATCTTGATTACTACGAGGCAAACGCTTGGCACGCCTTACGCCGATTACGGACGAAGCGAGGCGATGATGTTTGGGTTTGGGAGCAGCCCGAATTTGAACAGGAGGCGGTCTGCCTTCGGCGCGCTTTGCGCGCCAGCGATCATCCGGAATTTCCGCCAGGCAGGCAGCTGCAGATCCTGACCAATCTCGGGAATCTAATGAGCGTGCTTGGCCGAACCGTTGAATCCATCGGTTACTATGACCGTGCGCTCGCCCGCTACCCTCGGTTTGGAATGGCGCTGGCGAATCGCGGACAGGTCTTCGCCACTTATTCAAACTACGACTACGATACAGGGCATCGGGCCATGTTTTTGTCGCAGGCTCGTGATGATTTTACAGCGGCCTTGAATCAGGAACTCGAGGGCGAATCCCGGAAGTTTTTCGAAGCGAGAGTTGCGGAGTTGGATGTTTGCGGGTTCGCACCAGGATTAAAACGCTTCGATCTCGACGGGTTCGATCTTGGTGCGAACGAGAAGGAAAAACATTTTCGTCGTTGGATTCTGAATGAGCGACTTTTCATTAACACACTGAACGATCTTGGTTCTTATCCGGTAGCAGCGAATGATTTTCTGCACTTGCCCACTATGGTTATGGAACGGGCAGTCGGAACTGCCTTCCATGGTTTTTTCAATCAGCTGAAACAGGAGTTCGCCGCGGCACGATGGCTGGCCTATGAATCTCTTCATGATGACGCATCGGCGATGGCGGATCGCGGCCTGCGGCTGCTGGACGCCCGGGATGGCGCGGTGTTTGGGATTGGGATCGAAAAATTGAAGTTCGCGTTTCGTTCGTCTTATTCGCTCTTGGACAAGATTGCGGTTTTTCTGAATGCCTACCTCCGTCTTGGGCTACCGCCGCATAAGGTAACGCTGCGCACGGTCTGGTTCGAGGACAGGAAGGGGGAGCCGCGACGGCTCAATCCTGCGATCCCGACACGTAATTTACCGCTGCGCGGTTTGTTTTGGCTGGCCAAAGATTTTTCGGAGACCGGATCGGAGTTCGTGGCAGCAATGGAGCCTGATGCCCAAGACTTGGTGCGAATCCGAAACCGGCTCGAACATCAGTTTTTGCGAGTGACCTCCATGCCGGAACAGTTCTGGAGCAAGGACCTTGCCTTTAATGTGCCTGAAGAACTCTTGCAGCGCCGAACTCTGCGACTCCTGCGGTGCAGTCGGGCTGCGTTGATCTACCTCGTGCTCGCCATCCATGCCCACGAGAACAGTGAGGGTAAACGCGACAATGCGAAGCCGTTTATCTCCGATCGCTTGGAGGACTTGCCGTCGTGAAAACGCGTTCCGACGCCTCATCTGTCAGAATTGGTCAGGTCCCCGGTTCAAGAGGTTGCACGACGGGCTCAGTTGAATGCGCTGCGAGGTGATATAGAAGCATGGGCGAAAAGACGGAAGCTTTGGTTCGACACGTCATTCTTCGAACCATTCGTCTATCGCCGAGAGCGCCCTCGATTGGCGGAAGTTCTCCTTATCATCAGCGAGGGATCTCTTGGCGAGATCCTCAGGTGGGGCACGAGTGAGAAACACGAGGATCAATTTCACGCTATCCTCAAACGCCACGGATTTTGGTATTCACTAGAGAACCACTACATCATTGTTCTCTATCAAGAGGATGAGCAGCTGCAGCAGGAGTTCTTGATTATGGAGCGGTGGCGCTGGGTGCAGGAACTCGCCAGTCGTCGTCTCTACGATATCCACGCTGAAGTTTTCGAACACTTTGGCCAGAAGCCGGAGGATTTGAAGCGCCTCACGTGGAGGCAATATGAACAATTCCTCGACTCAATTTTTCGCAATCAAGGTTTTTTCACCGAATTGGGGCCTGGGCGAAATGACGGTGGGATCGATATTCGCCTATATCAAAGCGCCACCGTGCCTGAGCTGGTAACGATCGTCCAAGCACGCCGATATACGCGCAAGCCCATTGGGCTTGAAGCGGTCGCAGCGTTGTTCGGGCATGCCGTGAAAGAAAGGGCCAAGCATGCCATCTTTGCGACTACTTCGCGATTTTTACCGGGGGCACGCAAGTTCGCCATCAGTATGGAAAACGAGATTGACCTACCGACTATCGAAACAGCCGAGTCCGGCAAAGTGGCGGAATGGTGTTTAGATATTTCGAAACGGTTGGAAAAATTTTATCAGACCGGCGCGGATGGGCCGCCGCTTGTGCCCTTGTCAGCGCCACCTCCCGAACTTGTTGGGAAGATCGTCGTGCATCGGGGCGGGGTCAATATGACGACAAACGATTTTGCCGTGGTGGAGGCGGATTTCCCTTTTGAGGCAATTCTTCGTCCGATCGGTGCCAGGCAGGTAACCGGTGACAGTCAGGTCGGTCAGGAGATTCCCGAGATCACAGCCAGTGCGAGATGGACTGAGCTGGCTCGGGTCACCGCCCGCAAGGAGACATCTTCCTGCGCTGGTGGCATTGGTTTTATTGCCGAACGGAAAACGTTCTTTCTCTGGGACGGACAGCCCTTGTGGTTCAACTACTGCGACTGAACCGGAAGGCGGTTTGTTTCTACCTGCGCTTGAGTCGCTTGTCGACTACACTAAGGTCGAGTTCATGAGCGCCTCGGCTACCCCCTCAAAACCTACGACTCTCAAACGTTTGACCATAGAGCGGTTCCGTGGCATCAAGTCGTTGACGTGGGATCCGGTGCCGGGCGTTAATTTCGTCCTCGGTGGAGGCGATGCAGGCAAGACAACCATTCTCGAAGCTATCGCGCTCCTGCTCAGCCCCAACGCGAGCTATTCGATCAGCGACACCGACTATTGGGAGCGTGATGTCGAGAAGGAGTTTTTGATCGAGGGTATTCTCTCACTCTCAGATGGGATTCCGGTCAGCCATCAGAAACAGATGAATTGGCCTTGGCATTGGGACGGCAAGGACATCGTGCCGGCGGCTGTCGAAGGCGCCACCGGTGGCGAACCTGTCTACCGGTTCCGCGTGCGGGGCACCGCCGATCTCGAACTCGCTTATGAGGTGGTTCAACCCGACAACGAGACCAATTCGCTGCCGGCTACGCTCCGGCGTGCCATTGGCTTGGTGCGGCTTTCCGGCGAAGACCGCAACGATCGTGATCTTCGCTTGGTGCAAGGTTCCGCACTCGACCGAATGCTCGATGACAAGGGATTTCGGGCGCGAGCGGCGCGCGAACTCGCGGACGATCCCGTGGACGAACTGCTCGCCGAAAATGCCAAAAAGGCGCTCGGGCAATTGAACACCGCATTCAAAGGAAATGCCCTGCCGGAACCGCTGGGCCTTGGTATCACCGGCGGAGCCGGCATGTCGTTAAACGCTTTGATCGGGCTCACCGCGCCGAAAGGAAGCACGTCACTGCCGCTTGTCAGCTGGGGTGCCGGAACGCGTCGGCTGGCATCGCTTACTATCGCCGGGGCATTGCATGATCGTTCGCCCATCACATTGGTGGATGAATTGGAACGCGGATTGGAATGCTATCGTCAGCGTAAGTTGGTCCGTGCGTTGAAGGACGCGACATCTCAGGTTTTTGTAACCACCCATAGCGCGGCGGCCTTGGAGGCAGCCGAAGGTTGCGCGTTTTGGTATCTCGATGCTGGCGGAAACATCGGGCCGCTCGCCGGTGCGGCGCTCCAGCGGCAGTTGCTCAAGGATCCGGAGGCTTTTTTGTCCCGTTTCACCGTGGTCGCGGAAGGTGCGACGGAGGTTGGATTCGTGGCCGCTTTGCTCAAGAGAACAATCGACGTTCCGCTTGCTGACCACGGCATCCATATCACCGATGCTGGCAGCAACGAGGGGGCGCTCGACCTTCTCCAAGCATTGGGCAAGGCAGGGCTAGCCTTTGGCGGAATGGCCGACAACGAGGGCTTGCATTCCGGCCGGTGGGCCGAAACCAAAAAGAACCTCGGCGACAAACTCTGCCGATGGGAAAAGGGCTGTTTGGAAGAGGAGATTATTGCCTGCCTCGATGATACCCAGATCGAGGCATTTATCCGTGACTCCGAGGACCAGTTGACGGGTGTCCGGTTGCGCACGCTCGCTGATCGGCTCGGATTAGAGGACAAGAGTTTTGCCGTGATTTCGGCGAAGGCGGGAGTGGATCTGCGCAGAGTGATGGTCGAGGCCTGCTGCGGAACTGTCCCGGATGATAAGAAGGGGGCGGAAAAGTCCGTTAAGCGATCCTATCAGGCGCACGCGCAATCGTGGTTTAAGTCCCGTCGAGGCGGTTACGAACTGGCTGACAAGGTCATGGTGATGAAATTGTGGCCGCAGCTGAAGCCCGTGATTTTGCCGTTCCTCAATGCGATCCGCACAAGCTCAGGGTTGTCGGCGATCGAGGATTTGACGGCATGAGTGAAAAGAGCGCCGCAGACGCACTTCGCTCGGACGCATGTCTCGTCGTCGTGGAAGCGCCGGCCGGATGTGGCAAGACTTACCAAGCGGCGACCTTTGCCGGCGCCTGCGCGGCCGGGCTGCGGCCGGGCCGGATGCTTATTTTAACTCACACCCATGCCGCCTGCGATGTCATCGCCAAGCGGCTCTCGGGCACACAGGACGCGGAGATCCGCACCATTGACAGCCTCATCGTGGAGATCGGCACTGCCTATCATCGTGCAATTGATCTCCCGGCGGATGTGAGTGCATGGGCGCGGCAATCGGATGATGGTTACGATCAAGTGGCGCAGCGGGTGGATCAATTAGTCGGCCGGGCACCGCAAATTGCCGCTGCGTTGGTCCGGCGGTATCCCGTCGTCCTTTGTGACGAGCATCAGGATTCGAGCGCACATCAACATGGGTTGGTCATGAAGCTGCGGGACGCCGGTGCGCGTTTACGAATCTTCGGCGATCCGATGCAGAGCATTTACGGGAAAAAGGATGAATTCACCGCAGCGCAAGCACAGTGGAAGGCCCTTTGCGCGGAGGCTCAAGCCGCCGAGCGGCTCGATGTCGGGCGACGGTGGGAAAAAGCAGCACCTCAATTGGGTGAATGGATTCAGCATGCTCGCGAGATGTTGCGGGCAGATAGGCCCATCGACCTGCGCGGCAAGCTGCCGGCGGGACTCACGGTTTTTCGAGCGGACAATTACGCCTCGGGTTACGGAAATTATCGATTGGATGGAAAAGAGCGCGTGCCCATCGACAAATTCCTCGATCCGGAGGGCGCGCTCCTCGTGTTGGCTCCGCAAAACCGGACGGTCGGTTGCCTGCGTGGTGTCTTCAACCGCAGATTGCCGATTTGGGAGGGGCATACTCGTGGGGCTCTCGACGTTCTCGTTCGGACAGTGACGGCTCACGCGGGGAAGCCCGCAGAGGTGGCAGCGGCCGTGTTGGCATTTCTTGATCGTGTCGCCGTGGGTTTCTCCGCGAGCGCATTTGGCAATCCGTTCGCGGAGGAGGTGAGGACCGGGGCAAGCAAGCCTCGACGTGGCAAGCCTGCGTTCATACAGGAGCTCGCCCGCATGGTGCTTGCCGACCCCACACATAATGGGGTGGCTACCATGCTCCATCGCGTGGAGGAGCTTGCGGCGGAGGAGGCGGCATTTTCCGGTATCAAAATAGACCATCAGCGGGAATATCGCGAAGCGATTCAACTTGGCGGTTTCCCCGACATGGCGCAGGGCCATGCTGAACTTACGCGACGGCGCTCCGCCATGCGTCCCGCGCCACCTAGGAAGGCGATCAGCACGGTTCACAAGGCGAAGGGATTGGAGTGCGACCGTGTGCTGGTTTTACCGTGCGATAAGGCGCACTTCGCGGACAAGCCGCAGCATCGATGCCTGCTGTATGTCGCACTGAGCCGGCCCGTGCGTCAGCTTGCGCTGGTTCTGCCTACGCATGAGGTGTCGCCGCTTTTCGTGATTTGATCGCGTGAGCTTGGCGCGATGCGCGTGCCCGGGCTTGCCGTATCGAATAGGGATCTCCATGAGTCGAGACGGTGGCACAACTGGAAAAGAGTTTTCGCGCGACACTCAATCGGGCGTCAACCGAACGTCCAGTGCAACGCTGGCTGACGAAGCATCCGCTCGTTTTGTCCGCATGCCTGCATGGGATTGTTTATCCGAACCAGGTGATCAGCCAGTTTAAGTTTGGGACCGATTTTGTGGCGGACTTCGTTGCTTTTGGTGCGTTCTCAGGCGCCTGCTGTTTCCATTTCGTCGAACTGGAGCCGCCGGGAGAGCGGCTTTTTACCCAGAACGGCGTTGCCGCCAAACGATTCAACGGTGCGCTCGCCCAAATCTCAGCCTGGAAGATCTTCGTGGAAAAGCATCGGGAAGAGGTTCTCCGAGAGCTGGCCAAGGTATTCAGCCAGCGGGAGCTGGTCTTCGGTCGGAAAGGAGAGGAGCCAACCGACACCACCGGGATGCCACTTTACGATCCGTGCCAATGGATCGTATGGGACTATCACATCGTGATCGGCAGGAGAGACTCTTTATCTAAAGCGGAATTAGGGAAAAAGTCCGCTTATCTGACCCAGGCCGAGGTGGACGTTATGACCTATGACCGACTGCTGGATCAAGCCAGGGCGTTCGACGAAGAGCCCGAAACCGGGATGCACGATCGACCGCGTGCAAGAGGCAGGTAACACAAGCGGCTGAGTTGAAACCCGCGAAAAAGTGGGCAGGACTCCATACACCATGAACTACACCTGAAGGTGACGTGATTAGAAGAGAAACGTCTCGGCAAAGGGGTATCCCGGCGTCACTGTTACTCACCATGATCACCACCCATCAGAACAAGCCCTCACGAGCCGGGGTGCATCACTTCGCAGACGCATGAGAGAAAGCAACGTTCCTCTTAAAACGTTGGCAGAACGGCTAGCCTTGCCCGGATTGTGTGACCTAGAGAGGACATTGAACGCCCGCGTCGCGCTCTCTCAACGGAAGGCGCCAGACCGAAACGAACTCATCATCGCGCACTACGGGGCAAACTCGGGCTCGCCGGTGGTTCCGTTGCTCCAGACGTATGGCGAACTCCGCCTCGCACAGGAATCGATTTCAGCGAGAAACCTGCTGCACCAATTCGAGCAGGCTGCGATCTCGACATCGTTCGAGGTTCTCAAGGGTTTTCCCGTGGAGGTGAATAACACGGCCTCGATGGAACTGGTGGCCGCTGAAGACTTGGAGTCGGCTCCGAAATACCTGATCGAACTCGCGACGCGCCACCGTGGGCACTTGAGTTCTGCCGGCCCTCTGGTCGTTTATGGTCAGCCCGCCTTCGAAACCGTGGAACAGGCGGTGCGGGCTTGGGTGCCGCTCCGGCCGTTCCACGGCAGTAGCGATGGTCGACTCGGCAGCATTCTGATCGAAGTGCCGCTCGCCGGTCCCCGGCTGGGCGCATTCAACCTTGAGAGCGAAGACAGCCTCCGAGTCGCGATCAAGGGCAGTTCGGACGCGATGCCCATCGAGTTGTCGGAGGTTTGGCACTCAAGCGACGGCAACCTCGTCGAGACCTTCGCGCATCCGATCGCGGGAGATTCTGTCGTTGTAGCACGACCGCCAACCGCGGATCAGGTGGCCATGTGGCTCGTCCGCCGCGATTCGATCGTCACGGATTTTTTTATCGAGAATCCACATCGGTGCACCCGAAAACAGCGCATCCTCTTTCCGCAGCATGCAAAAGTTGCGGAAGGTGACCCGGCTATCGAGATTGATGCCGGAGAAGGGGAAACCACTGAATTGAAACCCTTCATTAAACTGACCTCGGACAAAATTGATGAAGTGGTTCGCACCGTCGTGGCATTCGCCAACACACTAGGCGGCACGATCTTCATCGGGGTGAATGACTATGGGGAGGTCGACGGTATCGACAAAGAACTCTGGGATGCGACGCCCAAGGACGAAAGAAAATCCCTAGATGAGTGCGCGAAGAACTATTGCGCAGAGATACGGAAGACCGTGCTCGATCGGGTTAGCGCTATGCCAGGCGTCCGGGTGGACATCGTCCGCGTCCGAGATAAACGGGTCGTCCGCATCCGTGTCGAGGAAGCCAAGCGCAAACCCTGTTCGGACGTGATCCGCAACGAATTCTGGATCCGCAAAGGATCGAATACCCGTCGGCCCGACACCGAACAATTGAGGGGATTGATGGCCGAGCGGAACTCATTTCCTGGTGCCTTCGATTAACCGCTAACGCGACGTCCAAGCCCAGCTTCGGCTGTGAGCGTTCGCACAAAGCCAACGCATGCGCATGCAGTCACGTAGCGTCCGATCAAATTGATGCGCGTAGCCGCGCCCGGCGGCCGGGAGTAGAGGATTGCCAAATGTTGCGTAGGTAAGTGGCAGCTTGCCTGCCCTTCAACTGCACGGCTTCCACCACGGTGCCATACGCGCAGACACGTCATTGACCTTTTCTCCGCGACAGAAGTCCTTAGGCTTTCTGCGGCCGATTTCTTTTTCCCCTTCCGTGCCGCGGCGATCAGACCAATTTTGCCAGAAGGACGTAACAAGCGCGGCGACTTCCGGGACCATCGCCGGCGGGCGAGTCCAAGCGATCGCCGTGGGCTGCATGATCGGATCGAGAACGATGAGCATGGCCGCCACCTCTGCGCAGTCCGCCGTCGCAGTGCGGACCAGCTCGCAGATGTCCTGCCACAACGCCTCTGCCACCAATCTTTCGCGCAACACTTTTCGAGCCCACTTTGCCTGATCACGAACAAGAAGTGATGGATCGCTCTCCTCAAGATGCTTCAACCGAGGTTCGTCATCGGATGCTCCTCCGAAAGCAAGGATGCTCACCGCCAACCCACGCTCCTTCCCTAACGGAGCGCTCGCGTAGCGCGTTCGTGCCTGAATTCTCAGCCATTCGATGCTTCCGCCTAACATCGCGGCGATGACACAGCGCAGGATGTCTTGATCATTGCCGCACTCTTCTAGTGCGCGGAGGCGCCAGCTCTCCGCTCGGGGACTGTCTTCGATGCTGAAGAGTGAGAAGCAATCTTCGGGAACGGCGCCCAAGACCCATACGCCTACTCGGCTTTCCCGCTGTTTCCGTCCAAAGCCTTCTACACCGACCGCGCAAGCGGCCTCCAAGTCGAGCCTGCTCCATATGCGCCGGACAGCAGAACAAAATGAAGCCAGCTCGAAAAAGTGTTCCGGCGCGGCTTCCAATGCGGCGGTCAAGGCTATCGCGAAACGGCAGAACTCATCAGGAACCAGACGTGCCCACGTTTCCAAGGCGGCTGCGGACGCGAAGAAGGTCAGATGTCGGTCGGGTAGCTCTTCGTAGTGTGAGGACGCTCGATCAAGTGCCTCGTTCAGTCGATCCACTTTCTCTTCGGCAACGGGCTTACCCTCGGCATGTTCTTTCAAAGCTTTGAACAGGGAGCTGTCGTTTCGGTCGATGCCCCAAACCGTGCTCAGGGCGCTGTGTGAGCGACCGGAACCAGTTTCAATTTCTCGGATGGTCCAGCCCTCCACATTGCCATCCATGGCGGTGATCCAACGCGGACGATAGAGCGGATCAACTTGTGTTGCTCTTCCCTCGACCTTACGGAGAGCCGCTTCGCCGATGCCTCGCGCGTAAGCAATTTGTTCCTCGTCCGACATCCAGTCCACTAAGTTGGCTGCCAGCTCCGCAGGGTATTTGGCGATCAGTTCACGGCAAGATATCGGCATCTGCCAGTCATCGGGAACGCGAAGGAACCAGTAGAAATCGCGGGCGAGGGAGCCATCCAGCAGGTGACGGCTCAGGCTCGCTTCGATGAAAAATGCGTTGATCAGCAGAGGAGAAGCATGTCGCACCACGATTCGGAGGAGGAGCTTGGTCCACGGGTGTCCCGTTTCCAAGGTTCGCAGTTGTTCTAGAGCGGTAGCCGTGGTCACAGCCGTGTGGTCCCTGCTGGCTGCGTAAGCGTAGATTCCTAGCCAGTAGGTCGCCGCCCGAACGCAACTTTCGTCCGAAGCGTTTTTCTGTGCGGCTTCAAACTTACCCCACACCAAGCGCGCCAGTTCGGGGCAGGCTACCTTCTGCAGCATGTAAGGAACCGGCAGGATTTCCCAGGCATCGTAGCGAGGATCGGGCCTGGCTCGTAGTCCCAGCTCCAGCCATCGCATAATTGCCTTCGGACTTCCGCCGATGATGACGAGCTCAAGGATGCTTGTAAGGCAGTAGGACAGGTCTCGTCGGGATGTTTTTTCTTCGAGATACAACGCTGCATGGTCGGCCAGACGAAGCAGCCCCTTCTCCGAAAGAGGCACGATATGACTCCCGAAGACCGCTTCGTTAGGATTCTGAATCGAGAAGGCGTGCCGCCAATAGCCGACAGTCAGCCGTGCTAGGTCCTCTTTTGATCCGAAACGGGCGAGCCAAGGAATGAGTTCGGGCCATAGGTTGTGAAGATGATGCGCCTGTTGTGCACCCGCTGGCGCGGCTAAAAGAGCGCCATCGAGTATGTCCACCAATCGACGCACTTCCGAAGGATTGAGCGTGTGCTCCGGATAGGCGGCGAAGCGTCCCCAGTGGCAGATGCCTGGCCATTCCAAATCGCGATCCTCTTTACTGAGCCATAACTGCAAGCTTCGAAACTCGGAGGCCGGTGTCACTTCCGAGATGTTCCAATGAGGCTCCTCCCGTTTCTTGTGCAGAACGAGCGGGATTTCCGCCAAGGCCAGGCTTCTGCCGAGAACTCCCAACCCCTCTCGTAATGCAGTGTCGTCTGTTGTTTCCGCCATGCGCGTAAGCTCCGGAAGGACGGCCTCCGTATATCCCCATCTCATCAACAAGGCCACATTCTCGTATGGGCTTTTCAGCCGGGATTTGTAGGAACGACCGTTGGTTTCCTCCGTGACCGAGCAAAGCTCACAAGTGGCCATGCTGCTGGCCAAAGAGGCCAACATGGCGAGCTCGGGCCGCAGGGATAAAATCGAGATTGCCGTGAAGCTCAGTCGAAGCTGCTCATGGTGGTCCACTACGGGTAGACGCGCACGCTTTTGAGCCTCTTCAGGAGTATCCTCATCACGAATACGCGGAAAAACCAGATGCAGCCAGCGATGTATAAGCCCGGTCATTGCCACGTCACTCGCCCCGTGCTCCTTCCATCGGCGTGCAATCGGCAGAATCAGGTCTGTGTCTTGCGTGCCGGAAAGATAGCGGGAGAACATCCACTCGATCATGCCTCCGTAGGCCTCCAAATCGGTGTGCGCCCAGAACAGGAGGCGTTCCCGCGTGCGATCCGCGTTGTGCCCGCCGGTCCACAAGGCCAGCAAGGCCTGTCGCGGATTTCTCCAATTGGGCAAAGACTGCGGAGGCTTGAGAAGGGTAAGGAGAGTCGCGACGAAGACCGCCTCTGTTCGGAGATCGTCCTCCCGGTTGGGCTCAAGCTCCTTCACGAGAAGGTCCTGTAGCACACCAACGTCTTTGTGCGCGTTGACTTCCGCCACTTGCAGCAGGTGCAGGGCGAAGCCGAGCACCACATGGTCTCGGTTAACCCGGAGCGCAGGACCGTGCCTGCCAAGAATGATCCGCTGTTCCTCCAGATCCTCGCGTATCCGGTCATAGTCGTGGAAGCAGGTGCGAACTTTTTCGAGTGATAGCTCGAAGTGCCCTTGCGAGCCCGGAACGATTTGACGGGCTAAATGAGCTAGGGTGGCCTCCGCTGATTCCACTTGCGAGCGAGACGATCCGTAGATGCGCCGCGTTTGCCTGTCCTGTTGTTCAAGCTTGTCGATCAAGTCGGCGAAAAGGAGCAGCGGCTTGTCGAGTTGGCCCAAGTCTCGCAGTTTTTCCCGTAACCGAAGAGCAAGGCGGAAGAGTCGGGGAGTGGCGGCGATCACTCTGACGTTTTCCGGGATGTCCGCCAACGAAATCCCGGGCGCAAGGCGAGCAAGTGCTTCGGCGAACTCTTCGTCGTTGAAGCCGTGCAGTTCCACCTTGTGTGCCTGAGCCCAAGACCTCCCGTGGAATGCTTCGTAACGGTCCAACGGCCGTGTTGTGAAGAGTAGCCGTACATGATGGCGCAGCGTCTCTGCGTGTGACGAATACTCCCGGAGCAAACGTTGAGCGGCTTCCAGGCACCCGCTTTCGTTTACGCCGTCGAGAATTAGCAGCACCGGTTTCGACCAAACCCGAAGAATCTTGGCGGAATAAACAGGAATTCGGCGATCTCCGGGGCCTAGGAGCTTACGCACGCCGGCGAAAAGCAGCGCGTCCAAATCGGCGCAACCCGCCCAATCCAAGCTCTCGAGCCAAAGAACGGCGGTGCCTTTAACTTCCGAACTGAGCTTATCAGCGAGTCCGGCGGCCACCCAGGATTTCCCGCAACCCTCCTCCGCCTCAATATAGGCGTTTGGCTTGGCCGCTTTTTCCCACCAATCGAGCAATATCCCCGTGACCTCGCGGCGATCCACCGCGCTGTCCAGTTGAACGTAAACCCCTGCCTCAGCCCCGCTCGTTTGGTCGGGCCGGAAGCGGCGGCGGAGAAATTGTGCGGCCAAGTGTTGGAAATGATTCCAAGTTCGAAGGCTCGTCGTGAGAGCGTCCGCAACTTGTGCCGTGCGTCGACAAACGTCTGGAGCGGCTGCGCTGGCTTCGACCCAAGCAAGAAACTCAGACGTCTGTTGTGGGAAAAACGAGAAGATCGTGGACCAATGACTCACACAGAGCGCGCCGAGATCGCTGGCCTCTTCCCGTGCAAGCTCGATCACCACGATATCCACTCCTGCCACTTCTTCCAGCTTCGCCAAGGCATCACGCAACTGGGAGTGGGCGCGGGTAAGGACGATCACATAGACGTCCAGCCGAGAGGATGCGGCATCGCGGATTTTCCAAAAATCCGTGACCACTTCCTCGGGGGCCAAGGTGGTCGTATCTCGGTAGCGCTTTGTTTGAACCGCTATTGAGAAATCGGTGGCAGTGGCGTCGCCCAGCGGCTGGCGCCCGCTACTCGCAACGGCGAACTTCTTTTTTGTAACGGCTTCGAGCAAGACTGCGACCAAACCTTCGAATCCGGCAGGGCCAGACGGCTCAAGTGCCTGCAGCATATCTTGCAGTTTTGGCCAGCCCTTGAACGTGCGCGGCGGTTGTTTGCCCATTTAAATATCTTGGAAGGTGGTCTTCGCAGCGAACAATCCGAAATCAATCCTGAAGCAATCTGTCCTACCTGAGCGGGTTGTGCCGACGGCTGGGTGTTTGGCGATCGAGGGGCCGGCTTAACGATAGCCACGGGTAATCAAACAAGGGAGGGCTGAAAAACTCTTGGAATTTCCAGAATGAACACGCGGAAGGCCGACTTATAGCTAAAAATGCACTCGTTATCGGAACGCGTTTTAGAGCGGGGTGTTTTGTGGGTGATCCGTGTTCGGTATTTCGCTTTCCTCTCAACTGGTGCCCGAGGCGGGACTTGAACCCGCACGCCCTTCCGAACAGCGCATCTTAGCTTCTAGGTCGGCGAATTAACAACGAATGCCTATAGATTTTTCTTTTGTTTTGTCACAAAAAATTACTAGTTTTTGTGACATAGTAATGCGATCAACTACCTCCAGTGTTGATAATTTGATCCTGAAATCGGTGAAGGCTACGAAACATGCCTCCACCTTTTCAGCCAAGACGTTCACGCACCTTGGCAGTCCCGCAGCCGTCCGGAAGGCTCTGGAGAGACTGGTCAAGCGCGGCGAATTGCGCCGGGTTCGCCGGGGGTTCTACGATCGCCCTCGATCCCATCCCTTGCTCGGACAGACAGCCCCCGATCCGATGGATTTAGTGCGTCGCATCATGCAGGATAGCGGCGCCCAATGGCAGGTTTCCGGTGCCTATGCGGCTAACCAACTTCATCTGTCGGATCAGGTGCCTGCCAAAATTGTGATCCTGACCAATGGGATTTCTCGGAAAATCCAATTGGACAAACTGACCTTGGACTTTCGGCGTTCCGCTCCTCGCAACTTGCTTGGCGCAGGGAAACCGGCGGGCACCGTTATCCAAGCCATCCGTCACTTGCGCGCCTCCGGAATGACGCCAGCCCTAATAACTCAACTTCGCGCTCAACTCGATCCCACCACGAAATCAGATTTGGTTGTTCTCGCCCCTCAATTGCCGGCTTGGATGCAACCCTTGGTTCGGCAAATCACCGCTCCCGTCACCACATGAACTCGGTTCTTCGCCTGACGCCTCTGCAACGCGCCGAACTTTATCGCGCGGCCTCACAGAAACTCGGTTTCGGCGAGGTCATAGTCGAAAAAGATTTTTGGGTCTGCTGGATGCTGCACCAGCTTTTTACTCTGCCGGGCATTGGGGAGCACTTGATTTTCAAAGGAGGCACATCCCTGTCGAAAGTCTGGAAAGCCATCGCGCGATTCTCCGAAGACATTGACGTCTCCCTCAGCCGCGACTGGCTTGGCTTCACTGGCTCGCGCGATCCGGAGAATGCCATATCGGGCAAAAAACAGCGGGCCGGCATTGAAAACCTTGCCGCAGCGTGCGCGGAAAAAATCAATGCGGAGATACTGCCAGCCTTGCGGACGCGGGCGGCCGGAGTTTTGGGCCCAGACGGCTGGACCATCGCGATTGATGCCGACGATCCCCAAACCCTGCATTTCAAATATCCCAGCACGCTCGGAGAAGACAGCCCGCAGGCTTACGTTCGGCGCGAAGTGAAGATTGAATTTGGCGCGCGCTCGGACGCGTGGCCGGCGGAAGAAAAGACGATTCTCCCCTATGTGGCCGAAGTCTATCCCGATACTATCACCGATTCGGGGGTCGCCATAAAAGTGCTATCCATTGAGCGCACCTTCTGGGAAAAGGCGACCATCCTCCATGCGGAAGCACATCGCGAGGAATCAAAAGCGACGCCTACGCGGTTCTCCCGTCACTACGCCGATCTCGCGGCCTTGGCAGACCACGCCAACGCCGCTGACGCTCTCGGGCGCGACGATCTTCGTGCCCGCGTCGTCGAACACAAGCAGGTGTTCTTCGCTGCCGGCTGGGCGAAATACAGCACGGCAGTGCCAGGGACCTTCCGCTTGGTTCCGCCAGATTACCGGTTGGCGACTTTGCAGGACGACTATCGGGCGATGCAGGAAATGTTCTTCGGGCGTCCGCGTGCGTGGGCGGAAATCGTTGAGCGCCTGCGCACGCTGGAAGCCGCCATCAATCGTAGAGAGAGCAAATCCTGAGTTGCCGTGTCGGATATCTAATCTGCGGCAGCCATCGACACATGGACACGTCTTTTCGATGCCTTCGCCAAGGCGGCACAGCAAATCCTGCGGCGAGTTCTTTGGCCTAGATGTTGGCATTTTGTCCGCTCATTATGAGGCGGAAGTCGGACGAATTCAGGCTTTCGCCAAATTCAGACGGCTCATGCTGCTCGGGCATGCCGGCTGAATTTCACGATGCGGGGCTTGAAAGCGCTTCCGACAGCGGAGTTCTCGCGTTGAATCCGGACGGGCGAAGCTAGATTCAGTTCAAGACGGGCCGCGTCGTAGGCACGCAGGCGGTCCTTGTAGCGATGGAGCTTGGCAACGGTGAGGGACGTCTTGGGTAAAGCAGGAGCCGTTTGCTGCGGATTCTTCCGCAGCAAACGCACAAATTTCGCTGTATCCTGCTGCAACGGCATGGTCCAAGAGTGGATTTGCTCTTTGAGCAAGTCAAGACGACCAAGGCCGCATGGGAAGCGTTAGCCGCTCGCACGATGGGGATCTGCTAACTCTTAACGCTTTTCCCTTCCGTCATCCTCGTCATGCTCGCGTTTTAAGTATTTTAGCTTTCAGCGCATGACTCCAGAGGAACAAGCCCATAAGGAAGAACGCTTTTCGCCCAAGGCTTTCCTGCGGGCTCGGCGGCCCGAGCTGTTCTCCGATTCGGTAATCGAACAATCCAAGGGACTCGACCGTTCGATTCTCGAATATCATCTCGAAACACTCACCAATCGCAGTCAGGAAACGGACTTCGAGCACTTCGCCCGCAAACTGGCCGAGCGAGAAATTTGCCCCAATCTCATTCCCCACACAGGCCCCACCGGCGGCGGCGACAGCAAGGTGGACACCGAGACATTCCCGGTCGCGGACTCACTGGCCTTGGCTTGGTATCTCGGCACCGGTCGGGAAGCCGCGCAGGAGCGCTGGGCGTTCGCGTTTAGCGCCAAGGCCGACTGGCAGGCCAAGGTGAAGTCAGACATCAAGAAGATCGCGGAGACCAAACGCGGCTACCGGAAGGCGTATTTTCTTTCCAGCCGCTATATCCCGGACAAGCAACGTGCGCAGGTCGAAGACGACCTCCGCAAGAAGCACAAGCTCGATGTGCGCATTCTCGATCGGTCCTGGATTTTGGATCGGGTCTTTCAAGGCCGACACGAAAACCTCGCCATTGAGGAGCTGCGGCTCTCGCCTTCTCTGCGCACCAGCGTGCGGCAGGGTGCGCAGGATCTCGAAGCCGAACGGGAACTGACCGAAGTGGAAAATCGTCTGACCCAAGCCAGCCGGGAAGGGCATTTCGGGCACCAGTTTGTCACCGATTGCATCGAGGCGTGTAAACTGTCGCGCGGACTGGAGCGTCCGCGCACCGAAACCGATGGCCGGTTCGTCCGCGCGAGGGCTGCCGCGGAAAAGCAAGGCACCGAACATCAGCGTCTCCTTGTTGCTTATCAGGAGGCTTGGACGAGCTATTGGTGGCACGAGGACTACGCCGTATTCGACCGCTGCTATCTCGAAGTCGAACAATTCGCTATCGGCACCCAGAATCCCCACGATCTCGAATTGCTGCACAATCTATGGATCGTGGGTGAAGCTACCCGCCAGCGCGGCGATCTGGCGATCAGTCCGGAGGAAGCGAAACGACGCGAGGGCACGCTGACGCGGGAGCTTGATCGTCTGACTAAAGCGGAAGGCCGTCCGAGTGCCGTGTTGCAAGTCCGCACGCTGCGGCTGCAACAGGAATTGTATGTCCACATCCGCGACCAGCGCCCCGACAAGGCGAACGCGGCGCTGAAGAAACTGAAGGGAGCGGTTCGCTCCTGCGAAGGTCTCGTCGGCTTCCCGCTGGCTCCGTTGGTTGAGATTCTCACCGAAGCGGCCCAGCTCATTGGCGAGTTGCCCGCCTACGACGATGTTTTTGAAACCGTCGTTGAAGTCACGCGCAAGCGCGACGGTGACATTTCGGCGGCACAGTTGCTGATCCAGCGCGGCACCGCGCAGCTTGAGGGCGGCAAGTCCTACGATGCCATCCGCACCCTTGGTCGCGCGCTGCTCCAGCTTTTCAAGCACGAGAGCCGAGCCGACCTCGTGCATGCGCTCGGCCTCTGCGCCGCAGCCTACGAGGATGTCGGTCTCCTCTGGGCGGCCCGCGGGACGATGCTCAACGCGGCGTCGGTTGCGACCGGTGATTTCTGGGCCTACTCCGACGTGACATCGCTCCAAGCGGCCTGCTATTCGCGGCTCAAATGGATCGAGGCCCGGCTCGGGCGCGTGCCGCATTCGCTCGCTTGGCACGAGGTGGACGTCACTGCTCGCAATGTGCTGGCCCGGCGCGGCCACGATCCCCGGCGTGTGTGGCGGGGTGAGGTCCCCTACAACGCGCTCCTCGGCGGCGTGCTCCTCGGTGCCGATCTCGTCCAACTGCGTGAACTCGCCAAGATGCCGGAGACCTTCGAACGTCTCGGCATCGACGGCGGAGCCGCCGCGCTTTGCTATGCCCTCGGACACGAGGACGCCGTGCCGACGGGGTTGCGCGAAGGCAAGAGCGCCGAGCAATTGCGTGCGTTCTTCACACAGTGGCGCGACCAAGCTCGTGAGGCGGGCGCACGCGCGCGTCCGGAACTCTGCGCCGACGATCCGATCATTTTTAACTCCCGCATTCTCGGTTGCCGCGTCACCGTCGAAACGCGGAATCTCTCGCCTTGCACGGACGTGGCCGAAGCCCTGCTCGCCGCCTTGGAAAGCCTGCTTTCCACCGGCCAAGTGCGCTATCTCTTCGCGCAAGAGCCTGACCTTCACGTCACGGTCAAACTTGCCGACGGCACTCCATTCCCCTTCACCTTCGACAAGACAGACCGGAACGGGAAACCGCATGTGGAAATCACCTGCGCCAGCTTCAATCCGCATTCGCTGTCTGTCGCGGAGCAGAACCAGATCAAAGACCAGCTCTTGGCGATCCTCGTGTTCGTCCTGTCGCGGGTGTTCATTATGGATGATCCCAAACGGGCGGTCACCCGCCTGTTCCGCGACGAACGTGCCTTGGAGCGTTCGCTCAATTTTACAGGCGGCTTTGTGACCCTTGGTAATATCCTCGGCTATCAGCCGAAGCACACGCTGGCCGCGTGGATCGATCCTCAAGCAAAGGACCATCCGTTGCTGCGGCAAGAGGAGTGGGATGCCGCCGACCGGCGGAAGAAGCCGGAGCCGTCCGTAGAACCGAAGAAACCTACCTTTGGAGCCGGCGAAGTGCCGAAGGAATTTCGAGATGGTCAGATCAAGCAGTCCGAGATGGAGACAATTTCCCTAATTCGGCTGCCTTTGTGGGATCGAGCGAAGTGGCGAGGCGCCGGTTTTATGGTGGACCGACTTGGGCGGCAGCCGCCGCTCATGGCGTTGCTATTTGAGCACGGGGATGCGGGTGCGGAGATTTTCGACCAATGGCGGCAAGAGCTCGGGAAACGAGACGAGCAGGAACGGCTCCGGATCGTCATTGTCCGCGGAGTCAGCCGTAAGCGCCCCCACACCTATCGCGTGGTTGTCACTGCCAACATGAACGCGCTGGCCACGAGTGGAGCCAAGCAGTTCGGGATCATCTCACGGCAGTGCGAGATGGACCCGAGTTCAGACCAGAACCTGAATATGTTCATCGAGTCCTACCGCCGTGTGGGCGCGTATTTTCTCGGTCACGCTCAATTGCCGACGAGCGCCGAGTTCACGCCGCCGACCAGCGGGAGCCCTCTCCTCAAGCGCGAGTTCGTCGTCCGGCAAGCGTGGGAAATCGGCGAACACGACTTGGATAGTGTCGCCATTCGGCCGGACGACGATCCGTTCATTCCTCCCGGGAAGAACGATGCACCCGTGCTGGCCGTCCTGAAAGCGCATCGGGAAAAATTCCGGAGCAAACGATGATTGCTGGGATTCCTTAACGAGGGATGGTGCCCGGAGCGGGACTCGAACCCGCACTCCCTTACGGGAATTCAATTTTAAGTCGAAGGCGTCTACCGATTCCGCCATCCGGGCAAATGAAAGGTCAATTCGCTAACAAAGCATCGCGTGGTGGCGCGAGCCGGAATGTCCGCAATGTCCGTTTGATGTTTTGCCGACCAAAAAAGTGGGCAAAAAGTGGGCAAAAATCGCGTTTTTCAGATTTGAGACTGCTTGAATTGGATTTTTTAAAAAGCACGAAATTAATTTGTTAAGACAGCTTTTCTGCCCTGAGAAATGGAGGGGGTTGACAGATTTTAAGTCTCCAGTGTCTACCGTTCCACCACCCGGGCGCGGGTACGGAAATGCGGTTTTCTGAATTGGCGGGGGATCGCCGTCGTGGCGAGCCCGGTTTGTCGAAAATTGACGGGATTTGACGCCGGTTGGTCCGTCCGGCGGCATCAGGTCACACCGGCGCCGGTGCGGGAGGCCGGGCGCGGGCGAGGTCCGGCTGCGGATAATGCACGATATACTTCTCGTGAAAGTACGGGTCGCCCAGCGTCTCCTCCAGCGAGAGGACGCGGGCCGGGGCGAGGCCGAGGGCGGCTTCCTCGTCGGCGAGGCTGCCGCCTTTCCAGTAAAGGATGCCGTTGGCCGGTGTGTCGGGGCCGGTGTTGGCGGTCGGATCGCGGACGGGAACGGGCCGGACGAGTTTCCGGACGAGTTGCACAAAGCCGGGCAGCGAGGTCACGGCGCGGCCGGTGACGAAGTCGTATTGCCGGGCGAGCGTCTCCACGCGGACGTTCTTCACCTCGGCGTTGCGGAGCCCGAGTTTTTTTACGATGTCGGCGACGACGGTGATCTTTTTGCCGACCGAGTCGGCCAGCGTGAAGCGTGCCTGCGGGTAAAGCGCGGCGAGGACGAGGCCGGGAAAACCCCCGCCGGTGCCGACATCGATCAGCGTGGCGCCTTCCGCGAGCCGGAGAAACTTCACGGCGGCGAGGCAGGGCGCGTAGTGGTGCCACTCGAGGTGGTCGATGTCCTTGCGCGAGACGAGATTCACCCGGGTATTCCACTCGCGGTGCAGGGCGGCCATGCGCGCGAGCAAGTCCCAGCGGTCCGTGGGGATTTCGGGGAAAAGGGGTTTGAGGCGATCCATGAAAACGAAAGAACCGCAACCTTTGCGGGGCTGCGGTTCGTCAAAATCGGGAAGCGGTTATTTCTTCGCCTTGGCTTTTTTGGCGGTGGCGGCAGCCACTTTCTTGCGCTTCTGGTAAGCCTCGCGGCGCTTCTTCTTGATGACCTTGTTGTATTGTTTGCCCATGGGTTTGTGAAATTGAAGGGCCAAGCAGGACGGAGCGGCGAGGCCGAGTCAAGCACGGCGAACGGGGTGAACGGACGAAAGGAAGGGAAGGCCGGAGGGGGGGAGCAATTCAAGGTGGTGTCAGGGCCGGCGCGCCCGGTGGCACGGCCATCCTGGCCGTGGACGGCGCGCAGCGCCGCCGGTGTGCGGTGCGAAATACGGGCTGGAAGCCCGTGCCACGCAGGGGAACAACGTTCATGGGCTGGATGCCCATGCCTGGAGTTTGGCGCTGACTAGTTTTGCAGCAGGAAAGGCTTGATTAAATATCTAGTTATAATACTAGTTTCCTTTATGGGCTATCCAACCAAAGTTCAATGCATCCAGCGCAAGGAAACCGCGCAGTATTACATCAACTTCCCCGCCCCCATCGCGCAGGCGATGGACTTCGCCAAGGGCGAGACGGTCGAGTGGACGATCCACGACAAGGGCCACCTGATCGTTTCCCGGCGCGAGGTTCCGCCCGATCCGGTCCCGGTAAAAAAAAAGCGTCGTTGAGCGAAGCCTTCGATTCCCTGCTCGACGGGCTGGCCCCCGCCTTCGGCTCGCCCGGGGATTTTACCCGGGCGCGCACCCAGTGGCTGGCCGGTCTGCTTAATCTGGGTCGCCACACGGTGACCGGAGCCCTGAGCACGGCCGGGGCGCAACACCGGGACTGGTCGGCGCAGTATCGCCTGCTGCAACGCCTGCCGGTCGATCCGGTCTTCGCGCACGTGCAACACGAGGCGCTGGCGGCCACCGATGCCGCCCGGCCCTGGGTGGTCGCGCTGGATGACTCCATCACCCGCAAAACCGGCCGCTGCATCCCCGGCTGCGGCTGGCGCAAGGATCCGCTCGGCCCGCCGTTCAACCTCAACTTTGTCTGGGGCCAGCGTGTGCTGCAGTTCTGCGCGGCCCTCCCCGCCGCCGACGGTTCGGCCCGGCTGGTGCCGGTGGACTGGCAGGAGGCCCCGCTGCCCAAAAAACCTTCGCGCCACGCCGATACCCGAACGCAGAAGGCCTACGTCGAGGCCCGCAAACAGGCCAACATCAACGAAGTCGCCGCCGGGCGGATGGCGCACCTGCGCACCGCGACCGCGCGCCCTATCCACTGGGTAAGCGACGGACGCTTCACCAACCGCACGGTGTTGCGCCAGCTGCCGGAGAACACCGTCCTGATCGGCCGGGTGCGCAAAGACACCGTGCTCTACGCGCCCTGCCAGGCGCGGCCCGGCAAAAAGGGACGCCCCCGCAAGTATGGCGACACCCTGCCCACGCCGGAACAGTTGCGCACCGACCAGACCGTCGGGTGGAGCCGGGTGCCGGCCTTCGCGGCGGAAAAGCGCCACGATTTCAAGATCAAAACACTGGGGCCGGTGCTGGCCCGTATCACCGGAGTCGATACCTTGGTCCGGGTGATGGTGATCGCCCCCCTGGGCTACCGGTTGAAAAAAGCAGGCAAGCTGCTCTACCGCCAGCCAGCCTGCCTGATTTGCACCAACCCGGACGTGCCGCTCGAAGACATCCTGCAGGAATACCTCTGGCGCTGGGACATCGAGGTGAACTTCCGGGATGAAAAGTGTCTGCTGGGCGTAAGCGAGGCACAGGTCAGGGAGCCGGAGGCGGTGCGCCGCCAGCCTGCCTGCGCGGTGGCCGCGTATGCCCTTTTGCTGCTTGCCGCGCATCACACCTATGGCGCGGACAAACTGCCCCCGTCGGTGCCCTTGGCCAAATGGCGCCGCCGCGAGCCCCCGCGCCGCGCCACCACCGGCTTGCTCATCAACCAACTGCGCGTCGAACTCTGGGCCCGCCACCTCCGCCGCGAGAGTTTATCCCACTTCTGCTCCCGCTCCTCCTCGAACACCAAGTCGCATAAACCCTCCACCGACCTCGCCTCCGCCCTGTTCTACTCCCATAACTGACTCTCCGGTCCGCCAAACTCCAGTCATGGGCTGGATGCCCATGCCACTTTTCTCGGACAACGGCTTGCCTTGAGCGTTTCCGGGTGAAATTTCCCGGTATGTCCCGAACGGTCTCATTTGTCGGAGTCGGTCGCATGGGAGCCAACATGGCCCGCCGGCTCAAGGAGTGTGGTTACACGGTTGCTGCCGTGTATGATACGCATGCGCCGGTCGCCGCCGCGCTGGCGGAGGAAATCGGCGCCACGCACGCGCCATCGCTCGCGGCGGTGACGGCTTCGGCGGAGGTGATTTTTACCGTGGTGACCGACGACGCCGCGCAACTGGCCGTGTTTGCCGAAGAGGGCGACTCGCTGCTGGCCGATCCGGCTGCGGCGGCGGGGAAGGTGTTTGTCAACTGCGCCACGATCACGCCGGCCACGCACGTCGAGGTGGAGCGCCGCGCGCGGGCGGCCGGCGCGGTAACGCTGGAGGGCTGCATGGCGTCGTCGATCCCGCAGGCGCGCAACGGCACGCTTTACCTGATGTGCGCCGGCGACCGGGCGACCTTCGACCGTGTGGAGCCGATCCTGAAAAACCTCAGTTCGGCGCTCCGCTACATCGGCCGCACCGGTCAGGCCGCGCAGGTGAAGGCGCTGGTCAACATGGTCATGAACATCAACACCGCCGGCCTCGCCGAGGGTCTCGGCCTGGGCGCGGCGCTCGGACTCGATCTCGACATGCTGCGCGAAGTGTTTGCGCAGACGGGCGCGAATTCGCAGGTGCTGAAGACCGACGGCGAGGACATGCAGTTGCGCTCGCACGACTGCTTCTTCTCGGCGGCGCACGCGGCCAAGGATTCGGGCATCGCGCTGGCGCTCGGCCAGGAAGCGGGCCTGTTGCTGCCGCTGGCCGCAGCGACCAGATCGCAATACGACCGCATGGTCACGCTCGGCCTCGGCGACCTCGACAAGAGCGGCATCGCCGAACTGACGTTCAAGGGCCGGCAGGGCTGAGTCCGGCGTCAGGGCGAGCGGCGGAGCGAGCGGGCTGACTCCGGCTCAGAGGCGTGGAGCCGGAGGCCGTGGTGTCTTGCCGTTTCGGCTACGCTGCATGCCGGTTGTTGTCATGCCTGTTGGCGTGGCACTCTGCCGTTCGCGGAAGGGTCGCCAGAGGCACGGGAAAACCCCACGCAAGCGGGGTTCGGTCAAACGAAGGCCCCGGACGATTACCGGGGCCCGGCGGGATGGACTAGATGGAAGAAGGGAACAACTGGAGTTTTGCCGCGGCGGCCGCCTTGCGCTGGTTTTTGTCGAACGACGCGAAGTGGGTTGCGTTGCTGTTTCGGGCTAATGCGATGTGCATGGTGTCCAGTGTCCGTGTGCCCGTAAGCGGAGTGATTTTGCGGATGAGATCCCGGGTGTCTTGCAGCCATTCGTAAGCATGAAGGGGAGTGGAATGCAGAAGGCCTGTCCCGATGTCATTTTTGATCATTTTCATGATTTGCCTGACCTCCGCGGAATGGAGGATTCCCTTGTATTCGAGGCGGGAGAGCATGTTTTCAATTTCGACCACGCCAAAGGGAGTGAGCGGAAATTGCGGCGCGGTGTTCAGCCTTTCGAGGGCGGTGACAGCCGCGCCGTGATTAGCGTCCGAATGCAGATAGAGGGAGCCGATGAAAGAGGTATCCGCGTATAGTTTCATCCGATGAAATCACGGACATCGATGGCCGCCAGTTTGTCACCCAGGATGCGCCGGGACCGTGCAGTGAAGTCCGGCATTTGCCATTTTGGCGATTTGGGCGGCTTGGCGGAGAATGTGCCGATGACTTTGCCCCGGCGGGTCACCCTGACGGGACTGTTTCTGGCTGCTTTTTCGACAGCAGTGAAGTTGTGGCGAAGTTCTCTTACGGTCACGGTCGTCATGTTATACATTTTTGGTAACACATGGGGCCGAGTCAAGAGGAGGGTCAGGACATCAAAATTGAAGCCCCGACACCTCTTCCCTCCCGCGGGGGAGGGGCGCCGGAAAAGGTGCGGTCAGGCGCCGGATGAGCCGGTCTCCGCCCGCCTGGCGTCGGCATGCCGTCGCCGCCATGCCGCAGGTGTGACGCCGTGCTGCTCGCGGAAGCGCTTGATGAAATACTCGCTCAGGTTGAAGCCGCAGGCCGCCGCCACCTCCTTGACCGAGAGGCGGCTGGTGGCGAGCAGCCGCTCGGCCAGCCGGAACCGCTCCGCGCGCACAAACTCCACGAACCCGCAACGCGCATGGATACGAAACAGGCGCGTCAGGTGATCCTCGCTGATCCGGAAAACGCCCGCCACCTGCTCGCGGCTCAGGTCGCTTTGCAGGTGCTCGGCGACGTAGGCGCAGATTTCGTCAAACGCCCGTCGCCCCGGCGCGAGCGTTCCCGCGGCATTCGCTGCCGCCTCCAGATTCGCATCCAGCCGCAGCTCGCGCAGACACCACCCCAGCAAGGCGCGGGCCGAGGCCCTCGCCGTGACCGCGCCACACGACACGGCGCTTTTCTCCATCGCCGCATCCATCAGCGCCACCGCGTGCAGCAACTCCTGACTCGCGCCCGCATGCGTGTGATAGCGCAACGCCGTATGCGCCTCCGGCCTGGCGCCGCGCTCGCGCCGCTCCGGCTCGCCCTCCCGCCGGTGGTGATACCAGACATAGCGCGTCTCGTTTCTGGCAAAGATGACGGACAGCACCGTTCGCGCCGAATCATTGCGCACGAGGTTCCAGTCGTCCGGGCGTATCCAATAAAACTCACCGCTTCGCACGACCCGGTCCTGCCTCCGGTCCCTGACGTCACGAATCGCCCGGTACGTTCCTCCGAGGACAAAAATGAACCGGAAAGCGTCCACCAAAGCCAGGCTTGTTCCCCGTGGCCCCCCCTGTCCCTCTGCGATGGAGAGGCATTCCGGGTTGTTCTCATGCGCAAAAACCGCAGCGGGTCCGCTCCTCTCTTCCGCCAGCACCGCGTCCAGCAATGTCAAAAATGCCTCGCGAGGACTGCCTGTCCCGATGGCATGCTCCAAGGGGCGAATGCCGGAAACATCATTGAGGGAAGCAGATTGGGGCATGGGGAAAACGTAAGTCCTCGCGTTGCGGAAGGCAACCCGCCTTGTCGGGACTCGCGAAGGGATGTCGGAAATATCACGTTCTTGTCGGCAACGTCACGTCTTCGCGGATTGGCTGTGCAGGGCAGGCCTTTGAAAACTCTGTGCGTTGCCTATGAAAACTCACACCCGCCCGAAAACCCATGCGACGCGACGTATTTTCCGTGACGCCTTTCTCCCGATGATATTCTCCGGCCTGATGCTCGCCGTCGCACCGGCGACGCATGCCCAGGCGATTGTCCAGTGGGGACCGGACACAAACATTGTCACCGGCAACCCAAATGGTGTCGGTCTGGCAAACGGGGTGGTGATATTCAGCGATACCGTTGCCCGAAGCCCGGCCTCCGGCACAAACGGCTACAACGGCGGCACGTTCTACGGCGGTGCGGAAAGCACCTACACCGGCGATACCACCACTGACCCAGTTCGCGCCACCGGTCTTGGATGGTGGCGCATTCTCAACGGATCATCGGGAGCCAATGATGCCATTGATTTTGGCAGCTATACCCGTTCAGGCGACACTGTCACCGCCGCTTACATCTGGAAAAAGGAAGACTTTCTCAATGGCTTCAGCAGTTCCGCTTCGGTTTCACTCACCTCTGTCAGCGCCACGCTCTACAATACCAGCCCGGGTATCATCACCGGCACCGCCCGCTGGCTGGTGAATGTCAACGGCCAGTATTACGTGTCCGAAGGCTTCGGCCTCACCGGCGCCGCGACCACCTATAGTCTGAACGACCTGTCTTCCGTTTCATGGTATTCTTACGCTCCGGGGACTTCGCTCACCGCAATCGGCGCCCAATGGGTATCTCCCGATTTCAGCGATGTGAGTGCAGTCGGGCTCTGGATGCACCTGGAGAACACGCACGCCACGACGGCTTCAAGTGCCTTCGGCCGCATCGAGTCCTTTTCTGCCACAGCTACGGCGATTCCCGAGTCTTCCGCGTCTTCCATGGTTTTTGCCGGCCTGGCGCTCGTCGCCACGATCGCGGCTTGCCTGCGTCGTAACCGGACACGGGCGGCCAAATAAAACCATCGGCTGCATGCGCACAGCCGCTTGCCTTCTCCTTCCCGCATCTGCTCCATCCCGGCATTCCGTCATGCTCCCCCCGCCCCATGCCACCCGTATCACCATGCCTGTGCCTTCAGCCAGGCATGGTTTCACACTTATCGAATTGCTCACTGTCATTGCGATCATCGGGATCCTGGCCGCGATCATGATTCCGACAGTAAGCGCCGTGCGCCGCAGCGCCCGCAACGCCACCTGCATCAGCAATCTTCGTCAGGTGCATATCGCCATCATGGCGTATGCCCAGGATCGCCGGGATGTTTTCCCTGACGTAAACAACGTAAGCGTGAGTCCCACCCTTCAATGGTGGGGGGCGGTGCAGCCTTACATGGGCGCTCCCAATGCAACCGATATCAAGTTGGTCGCCAAGGTCCTGCAATGCCCCGAGGTGGTCTTGATCTCCCAGCAAAAAGCAGCCCCTGGCACGAACCATGGTCTCTATCCCAACTATGGCATGAGCACCAGCCTCGGACAGCTCGTAAGCTCATCGGGCACTGCCTCGGGGAAAAAAGTCAGGATCACGGATGTCCGGAATCCGTCACGCACCTTGCTGGCCGGTGACAATGGCGTGAACGACACGACGGGCGCGCGCCAGTCCAGCCTCTCCGTCACCACAGTGGTGATGCAGGGCGACAAGCACCGCCAGGGCTCCAACTTCGTGTGGGTGGACGGCCACGTCTCCACATGGAAAGATGTTACGCGTCTAGCCGAAGACCCTTACAAACCCGGTGGCCCGGAAGACGTCTGGAGCCCGTAAGATGGATGACCTTTGTCAGCTGATCCCCTCCTTCCCCCGGTTCCGAGATTCATGTTTTTCCCATCCAGAAAACTTTCGCAACGCCTCGTGAGATTCCCGGCGGCGTCTCTGGCCGCTCCTCTCTTCGTGCTGACATCCGTCTGTGCGGTTGATACCGCCAGCTTCGCTGGCAATCCCGTCGTTCCGGAGCCCGCTATCTACGAAATGCTTCCCGTCGCCAATCCGGAGGAGAACCGTGGCGATGCGTTTCCCCAATCCGTTTTTGTCGAAGGCGACCCGGCAGCACCGCCCGTCCTCCACATTGCCCTTTCGCCGGAGCCTCCGGAAAATCTGATGCTCATCGCAAGATGCTATGACTTTTGGAATCATGAAACAGGCTCCGTCGAGATTCGCCGCGCTCCCGGCAACGGGCGCTACAGCCTGCATCCGGGTGTCCGGTCCTCCGGCTGGTATCGTATCGAAGTAACTGCGACACTCGACACTATCCCCATTGCCCTCAAACGAAAGACCGGCGACTCCCGCTCGCTGGAAACCTACCGGTGGTTGCCGTTTGCCATCGTGCCACGTCCGCACGATGCAGCCACGATACCCGACAGCCCCTTCGGCATCGACACCGGCGTCAGTTCCGGGGCCGCATGGATGCCACCGCCTGCCTGGCAGGCCGAGATGGCCTGGCTGACCGGTTGCCGCTGGGTCCGCGACCGCATGGACTGGATGCGCAATAATCCTTCACGCGACACGTTCGACTGGACTCAACCGAAATCCGGAGCGGAGCTTCTGGCCCGGCACGGTCTGCGCGTCCTGCAAGTCATCCAGCGTCCCCTGCCTGCATGGATGCAGCCACCCGGCGGCTCCGGCAACAGCTTCCCTGCCGACCTGCGCAACGCCTATGCGTATGCCGCCAGCGCCGTCCGGAATCTTTCGCCCGAAGTGCAGGCATTCGAAATCTGGAACGAGCACGATATCGGCCACTACTCGGACGAGCCACCCGATTCCTATGCCGCCATGCTCAAGGCCATGGCTCTCGGCTTGCGCCACGCAGGAGTATCCATAAAACCACAACGCCAGCGGCAACAACTTCCGCTGGCGCTCCTCGGTCCGTTCGGGCGCAATCCCGAAGTTGGCGGCTACTCCCGCATTCTCGGAGCCAACAACATCGCGCCCTACCTCGATGCCTACAGCTTCCACACCTACCAGCCGGTCGGCGACGGCGGCTTCGACAGGATTCTCGAAACGCACATGAAAACCAGCCGCGACATGGGCTTCGGGTTGCCTTCGAACGATAAACGCACCCTCTGGCTCACCGAGACCGGCAAGCCCTACGGACGCAACCGCATTCCCGACCCGCGCACCGCAATGGAGGAGCAGCTGACATATCTCTTCGAGAGCCACATGGAGGCGTTTGAAAGAGGCGTAGGCCCTGTCTTCACCTTCTGGTTGACCCCTTACTACGGCTCCAGTCTCAGCAAGCCCAAGGACCGCATCCTGCTGCAATTTGGCATCATGGATTCCCACGGGGCGCCGTTGCCCGCCTATGCGGCACTCGCCCGCATGACTTACGAACTCGGCACAGCTCGCCTGCTGAACAAACAAACGATAAACGGAAACCGCATCTATCTTTTCAATACAGGAGAAGCCGACGGCAGCAATGTTGCCCTTGCGCTTCCACCCGCTCCTTCCGGAACCAAAAGCAGGCCCCCTTCCCGGATGCGCTTGCCCGGCCTGTCGGGAGACACCGTCGCGCTGGACGTAATGGGAAACCCGCTGTCCGTCTCGCATGATGCCGGCGGGCTGTTTCTGGAAACACAGGGCTTTCCCGTTTACATCAAAAATCCACCTGCAACCTGGCAGTCCGTCTCCACTCAAAAAGCAAAGGGAAGCGCCGCCTCATCCGCCAAAACCTCCGCCCGGAAAAGCGATCTGAATCTCGGTATTATCCTGCGTGTCGTGTATCCGCGCGGACACATCGACAAAGATCCCAAACGTGTTGAAACCAACTGGGACGGCCTCAACTCCAACTGGACTCCGCGCGGCTATCTCTACACCCCCGGCGAGACGATTCAGGCGACAGTCGAGATTTACAATTTCAACGAAAAAACCGCCTCAGGACACATCACGCCGGATCTGCCGGACGGCTTCACGGCCAGCCTGGAAACAACGTCGTTCACCGTGCCGTCGATGGGACGCATGACCGCCAAACTTTCCATCCAGACGCCCACGCATACTCCACCCGACCCGGCCTCCGCTTCCACAGAGAACGAACCGCTCTGGCTTTTCCGAGGACATTTCGACGGCAAAGACACCACGCCCGGCGCCTCGCGATGGAGGGTAAAACCCATCGCCACGACTGCCAATGTCAAACCACGCGCCTATGTCTTCGCTTTGGCCGACAAGCTTCAGCCCACGCGAACGCTCACCTACAAACGCACTCAAGAGGGGCGCGAACTCCGTCTCCATCTTTTCGAACCAACAAACCTCAACACCAATACCACCGCCTCTTCCACGCTACCCCGTCCGTGCCTCGTCGCATTCCACGGCGGCGGATGGACCGGCGGTTCGCCCCGCATGATGTATCCCTTCGCCGACGAGGCTGCCCGCCTCGGCATGGTGGGTATCAGTGTGGAATATCGCCTGGCTCGTCCGCTTCCGGATGCTGCCCCGACCGTTTTCGATTCGGTGGAAGATGCCCGTTCCGCCATTCGCTACATTCGTGCGCACGCTGGCGACTTGGGAATTGATCCGGCCCGGATCATTGCCTGCGGCGCATCCGCAGGCGGACATCTCGCCGCCGCCACTGCATTGTTTTCCGAAATCAATGACCCTGCCGACGATCTTTCGATTTCCACCACTCCCGCCGCCCTGATTTTGCTGTCGCCCGTCCTCGACACTTCCCCCGCCGGCTATGGAAACGCCAAAATTGGCCCACGATGGAGAGAGTTGTCTCCCGTCGAGCACGTCACCCGGAATCTGCCGCCAACCCTTGTTTTTCATGGCACCCGCGACACCACGGCGCCCTTCGCCGGAGCGGAGAAATTTCAGTCGGCCATGCTCCGTGCAGGAAACAACAGCAGACTGGTCGTCGCTGAAAATGCGATACACACCTACATGTTCAAGGATGCCGACCGTTATCACGAAACCTTGCGGCAGATGGAGTCGTTTCTCCGCGAATTCGGCTTTCTCTGAAAGCCCCTCTCCCGTTGCATCCGCCCTCTCATGTCATTTCACCCCATGTCGTAATCATCACTTCCTTGTCGGCAATGTCACATGATGAGGCGTTGGCGCGAGATGTCGCGGCGGGGATCATTATCTTCACTGGATGAATACCACCTTACAGGCATCCCCGCAACTCGGTCATGGCTCCTCCCCCTTGCGGGAACCACGCTCTGCCCGTTTTCCGCTCCCGACCGTGGACATCTCCGGTGACACCGCGCGCCAGGTCGTCATCGCCGCCGGGTCGGAAAATTCCTATCAGGGGCACCCGACCACGCTGCTCATGCCGGACGGAAAAACGATGTATTGTGTATGGACACATGGACACGGCGGGCCATGTGGTCTGCTCAAACGTAGCGACGATGGGGGGCTGACGTGGAGCGGGTTGCTCGACGTGCCGGAAAACTGGAGCGAGGTGCGCAACTGTCCGACGATTTTCCGGCTACCCGACCCGCGCGGGAAATACCGGCTCTTTGTTTATGCCGGGCAGGGCCCCGACGGCTGCATCCACGAGTCGCACTCCGAAAACAACGGGCGCACCTGGTCGCCGATGCGGTCGCTCGGCATCGCCGCCGTAATGCCGTTTTGTACCCTTGTTCCGGTGGATGGCGGGCGCACCTTGCTCGGCCTGACCAACATCCGCCGCGAAGGAGACGGGGGCGATGCGTGGAGCAATGTCGTGGCCCAGAGCATTTCCGGCGACGGGGGATTTTCGTGGACGCCGTGGCGCGTCATTGCCGACAACCCGGAGCTCAGGTTTTGCGAACCCTGGCTCGTGCCTTCACCGGATGGCAGGGAGCTGACGTGCCTGATGCGGGAGAACATGCATGGTATCTCGTGGCGGATGACGACGCGCGATGAAGGCATCTCGTGGACAAAACCCGAACCGTTGCCTGTCGGCCTTGCCGGAGACAGGCACGTGGCGCGTTATGCGGCGGACGGAAGGCTTGTCGTGGTATTTCGTGACCGCGCTCTCGCCAGCGGCACCACCACGCACTTTGTCGCTTGGGTGGGACGCTATGACGATCTGTCCGGTGGCGACGATGCCGGCGGCTACCGGATAAAACTGTTGCACAGTCATGCCGGTTACGACTGCGGGTATCCGGGGCTGGAACTGCTTCCCGACGGCACGTTTGTCGCCACCACCTACATCAAATATCGTCCCGGTCCGGAGCAGCACTCGGTCGTGAGCACACGTTTCACGCTGGCGGAGGCGGATCGCAAAGTGGCACGGGCATCCTGCCCGTGATTCCCCGAAGTGGCATGGGCTTCCAGCCCATGGACGACGCGTAGCGTCGCCTTCCGGAATCACGGGCTGGAAGCCCGTGCCACGTCCCCCGCATTCCATCATCGCACATCTTTCTCCCATGTCACACACCACACCTCCGCAACTCCGGCCCAACCGCCTACTCTCCAACGTCCGTGCCGGGCGCATCGAACATCTGTATGTACTCGGCAACCACGCCACGCCGCGTCACGTCGATTTCGTGGCCGGCTCGGGTCTGTTCGAAACCCTCTGGTTCGATCTCGAACATTTCGACCTCGGCACCGACCGGCTCGCCACGCTCACTCTCGTGGCCCGTGCGCATCCGGTGACCACACTCGCCCGTCTGCACGCTTCCGATTACCAGACCGTGCAACGTACGCTCGAAACGGGCGTCGGCGGTCTCATGTGCGCCATGGTCGATACGCCGGAGCAGGCCGCGCAGATCGTGCGCTGGGCGAAATTCAACAACCCGGCTCCGGCGCCCGGAGAGATCACCGGTCAACGCGGCTGGAATGGCGGCGGCATCGATGCGCGCTACGGCACCGTATCCGCCACCGACTACGCCGCTCACCAGAATCGCGAGACGGTGATCCTCTGCCAGATCGAGACCGAAGACGGCCTCGCCCGTGCCGGCGCCATTGCGGCGACGCCCGGCGTGGACGGCATCTTTTTTGGCCCCGGCGATTATGCCCACCGCATCGGTCGTCTCGGCCAGATCGGCCACCCGGACGTTTTTGCTGCGATGGAACGGATCGCCGCGGCCTGCCGCGCCGCCGGCAAATTCTGGGGAACGCTGGGCATCGGTCGGGAGAATTATCTCAAGGTAAAGGCGCTCGGCGCGCAGTTGGTTTGTCCCGGCGGGGATGTCCGCGTCATGAATCTCGGGATCAAGGAGCTGGCCCGGACGTTCGCGGAAGACTGAGAGCGTGCCATGGGCATCCTGCCCATGAAGTGGCACGGCCTTCCAGGCTGTGTCCCGCGAGCGGTTCAAACGCATGGGTCACTCGGGTGAGATCTCCCATCGGGCATCAGCCGTACCCGGCGGAACCTGGAAGGTCCGGGTGGCGCTGCCTTGCGGGGTTTTGACAACAACGGTGTAGTCTCCCTGAAAGACGCGGCCCTGCCACCGGCCGGCGGTGTCGGTGCGGACAGTCTCGCGGGTGCGCCAGGTTTCCTGCGTGACCTGGCGATAGACGCGGCCGTTGGGTTTTTCGGTCCAGTCCTTGCGGTAAAGCGCGGCAGGAGGGCTCCAGTGCGCGCCTTCCCAGAAACCCCAGAGCTGCACGCCCACGACGGACGGGTGGCTGAACATCACGGTCAGGAAATCGCGGGTGTAGTCGGCCTGCATGTCTTCGTCGTCCGTGGTGATGTCGAATTCGGTGATGCGCACGGGAAGGGCGAGCGTTTTGGCGTAGTGATCGAGCGTGGAGAGGAGAGCGGCGGGCGCGGCGGGGATGCCGCCAATGTGGGCTTGCTGGCCGAGACCGTCCACGGGGGCGCCGCGATCGAGCAGGAAGCGCGTGGTGTCGGTGAAGTGTTTCACATGGGTCGGGTCGGCGGTGATGTCGTGGTTGCCCCAGTCGTTGGTGACCAGCGGTGTGTCGGGCAACACGGCGCGGGCGGCGCGAAACCAGTCGGCCATGATGTCGCGGCCGAAGAGGTCCATCAGATCATGGTTGTTGAAGGGTTCGTTGAGCACGTCCCACTCGTCGATCAGGCCGCGGGTGGCGGTGGTGATGTCGGTAATGTGCGCGAGGACGGCGACAGGGATTTCCTTTTCACGCGGGGTGCCGCGGAGGTTGACGATGGCGGCGGGCAGGCGCTTCCAGCCGGGCCAGACGAGGACGTGGCCGCGAACGGAAAAACCGTCGGCCTTGAGCTGGCGGAGGCCGGCGAGGGTGCGTTCGCGGATGGCGGCGGGCGTCTCGCCGGGTTTGCCGCGCTCGCCGGCCCACCACGGCCATTTGAGGTCGTTTTCGAGGCTCACGCCGTTGAAGAGCTCGCGCAGGTGACGGCGCCAGATGTCGGCTCCCTCGCGTTCGCTGACGACGAGCGAGAGGGGGGCGGCGGTGCCGAATCCGAAAGCGGAGCGGGTTTGCCGGATTTCGACGACGGCACCGGGCACGGGGCGTCCGGCGGCATCGGTGACGGCGAGCGTGACGCCGGATTTGCGGAAGCGCTCGATACGGGCCAGCGCTTCCGCGCGCCAGGGAGCAGCCGGATCGCGGCCGGGATACGTGGGACGCGTGCCGGGGAGCGCGTCGAAAGCGACGCGGTTGCCGTAATGGAAGATCGCAAGATCGGCAATTTCGACAGCCTGTTTCTGGTATCCGAAGCCGAAGGACACTTCGGCGGCGCCGGCCGGGAAATCGCGGGGAAAACGGACGGGCAGATAATACGTGCGCCAGTCGCGGGTGAGCGAAAACTGGCCGGCGGCGGCGCGGGCCCAGGCGCCGCCGCGGTTTTGCACGACGACGCGCATCTGCGCCTCGCCGGTCTCGCGGCTGGTTTCGAGCGCGCGGGCGGAGAAAGTGACGAGCGCAATGTCGCCCTTGGTCACGGGGCGGCCGGTCGGGGCGCGCCACTGGATGGCCCAGGCGGGCGAGGCATCGCGCCGGGTGTCGATCCGCCAGGAGCCGCCGCCGTCGGGACCACCGCGCGGGTCGTGGCGGATCGTGAAAAGGTCGGGCGCACCGGTACCGGTAAAGGCGTCCTTGTACGGACCGGACACAAGCGGCGTGCCTCCGGGAGGGACGGGGACGGATTCGTGGACCTGGGCAGAGGCCCCGGCCGTGAAGGCGGTGATCAGGAGAAGGCCCGGAAGGACCGGGAAAAACGGGGAGGGGAAGAACATGCGGTCAGGGTGACCACGAATGATGCGGCACACCAGGCCGGAGAAGGTTTACTCGTTAAACAGATACGCGGGTTCTGTCCGGGACGGCCTCGGCCAGCCCTTCCGGTGTGAGCGTGGAGCCGTCGCGCCAGATGCCTTCGGTCAGCAAGGTGCGGGGCGAGTCGGGGATGCCGCGGCGGTTCTGGTTGATCTGCTCGACAAGCTGGTCGACGGCGGCAGCGCCGATCTGCTCGGGTTGCTGGTCGATGCCTGCGAATTCGCTGCGCTCGGGCGTCCAGTCGAGGTGGACACAGGCGATGTCTTCCGGCACGCGGTGGCCGGCGCGTCGCAACCAGGGGAGGACGTGAGTGTGGGTGGTGACGACCACTTCGGGCCGGGAGCGCGCGGCCCAGGCGACGACGGCGGTTTCGGTGAATTCGCCCGACATCATCGGGGGGAGCCGGCGCATGGCCCGGTGGTTGACCTGGAAGGTGAGGTAGCCGGCCTGCCAGGCGTGCTCGACCTTGGCGTCGCTGAGCGGCGGGATGACGAGGCCGATGCGGCGGAAGCCCCGGCGGTAGCAGACTTCGAGCGCCGTGGTGACCGAGTGGAACTGGTGATTGCTGACCCGGTTGCACGGCACCTCGGTAAACGTATGGCCGAGGGCGACGGTAGCGAAGCGCGACCAGTCGAGGCCGAGCGTGACACCGCCGCGGGCCGGCAGCGGGGCGAGGATGATGCCGGGAATGCCGCGCGATTCGAGGATCTGTGTGAGGCGCGCGCCGGAGCCACCGGCATCGCCCGTCCAGTGAATCTCGATGCCGTAGCCGAGTTCGGCGGCGCGTTCGCGTGCGCCGGCGTGCATGCGCGGGAAGGTGGGGTGGAAACGTTGCCAGCCGTCGCGGTCGGGAAACGCGGTGAGGAAGCAGAGGTTGAACTTGCGCCCGCCGCGCCGCTGGCTGCGGAGATTGACCATGAGGGCGCTGACCATCGGGTTGGGCGTGTAGCCGACCTGCGCCGCGACGGTGGCGACGCGCTCGCGCATTTTTTCGGAGATGCGACGGCTGCCGCGCATGGCGAGCGAGACCGTGACCTTGGAAACGTTGAGCCGGCGGGCGATGGTTTCGAGCGTCGGGGTGGAGGCGGTGCCCATGCCGCCGAGATTGTCTAACGGGTTAACCGATCTCAAGGGCGAATGCGGGGCCGGCCACCTGTATTCGTGCCGCTGGGCGACCGGCGCCGGCGTGGAGGGGATGTTCAATAAAAGATGCTGATGTGGCGGCGCAGGATGTCGCCCTTGCGGAAGTTGCCGACGTGACCGTCCACGAAGACGACGTTGAGGGTGCCGTTGTGGCGGTAACGGAGATAAGCTGAGGACTGGGGGTCGGAGTCGCCGGGGGTGGCGATGGGCGTATCGGCCGCGGCATCACTGCTCGTGGTCTGGTCCACTTCCGTGATACTGTAGAACGTGGAATTGGAGCCGCCGTCTTCCCGTTGCGTGCCGTCGGCCATGAGGATGACTTCGGTGGGCCGCGGGATGTTGCCGAGGCGAACGAGTCGTTTGACCGAAGTGTCGGTGATCGCGTTCTCATCGGGCATGACGCGCGGGTGGGCCGAATAGGTGATGCGCAGGGTCTGGTCGGCGGGGGGTTCGATGAGCCGGCTCGGGCAGACGGCGATGGCGCTTTTGGCTCCCTTCGAGTTGGCATCGGTGGTACCGGTTGCTCCGAGGTAGGGGCGAAGGTACTGGATCCAGACTTGCCCGCCGGTTTCTCCGCTCGGACCATTGGACGTGGCCTGTGCCGGCGGGTAGAAGCCGCGTTCGTTGGCGTACATCTGCACAGCGAGGCCGAGCTGGCGGAGATTGCTTTTGCAGACGGCGGATTTGGCGGATTCGCGGACGCGGCCGACGGTCGGAATGATGATCGCCGCGAGGATGCCGATGATGGCGATGACGGTCAGCAACTCGATCAGGGTGAAGCCGCGGACAGGACGGGAGGTGGAACAGCTCATGGGTCGTGGGGATTCGGGTGTGGACGTAACGTTGTCCTGTCCCGGTCACGATGCCAGTGAGTCGTTGTTTTACCCGTTAAGCATGAAGGTTGGTATAAGATCGTTTCGATCAGGCAGGCGTCGCTGCGGAGGGGCGTGCGGCCTTGGCGGCGAGTTCGCCTTCGCAGTGCGGGCTGCCGCGGGCGAGGTCGCGGCAGATTTGCGGGCGGCGTTCGTAGGCGGTGCAAAAATACTCCGTATGCGTGCGGCCGTCGGTATCGGTTACGAGGCGGGGAAGCAAAGCGATGCAATGACCGTCACGCATGCGCATCCAGGCGCGGTGGCCGATGAAGTGCGCGAGACGTTCGGCGTCGGCGCCGAGGCGGGTCCAGTCGTCACCGGTGACGCGCACGTAGGTATCGAGGCCGGAGAAGCAGCAGACTCCGCAGCGAAGGCAATCGGCCGGTGTGGATGGGATGTTCACGCGGTGTCTGCGGTCCGGAAGGAAGCCGGCAGACACGGGCAGGATCATGATGAAACCGGGAAGGGCGGGAAGCGGAAAAGAGCGACGATCAAAAGCGTCGGATCGGATGAGTTTTACACAAAGATCGCAAAGGTCGCGAAGATCCGGATGCCCGGCTGCGTAACATCAGATATTCATTTCATCCGGTGGATGGATGGTCAGTCCTTGGCGACCTTTGCGATCTTTGTGTAAAATTTATCCGGATACGCTTGCGTCTGCGAATTGCGGATGGGTTTCGATGCGGCGGGCGAAAGCGGGCTTTTCGGCGTCGGCGAGCTCGGGCGGGAATTGCGAGTGGCTGCGCCGCCACCGGGCGAGCCATTCGGGGCCGAGGAGGCGAGGCGAAAGCGGATGGGCGGCCGTTCCGTCGGTCGTGGTGAAGGCGATGGTGGTGTCGGCCTTCGGACCGGTGCCGGCGCCGGCGGCGACAAAAAAACCGGCAGTGAGCAGGGCAACGCGCACGGCGGTGGCGTTGGAGTAGGTGTAGAGCTCGGCCCCGGCAGGATTCGGGTTGGCGGTGCAGCGGGCGAAAACGCGTGCGAAGGCGGCGGCGGTCCAGAGCGGGGAATCGGTTTTGGCGGAAAACGGATCGTAAAAAATCACATCGGGCGGCGGCGCGGCGTCGAGGGTTTCGAGGAAATCGCCCCTTTGTAGTTCCCAGTGCAGGAGACCGGAGGCGTGCTCCCAGCGGCCGTATTCGAGGAGATGGTACGGAGCGGGATGGCGCAGGTGCGGGAAATGGCGACCGGCGTTTTTGAAAGCGAGCCGGAGCGGGTCGAGGTCGCGTTCGAAACTCACGAGGCGGAGCGGACGGGGGTCCTGGAGCTGTTCGAAACAGCGGATCGCGGCCATGGCGTTGTGCGCAGCGCCGAGGCCGACGTCCCAGATGACGAGAGGGGGCGGGAACCCGGCAGAACACGGGCTGGAAGCCCGTGCCACTTCATGGGCAGGATGCCCATGCCACATTATGGGCGGGATGCCCGCGCCACTTTCTTCCGGTTGATTGGGGGCGCCGAGTCGCGCGGCGAGGCAGGACTGGTCGATGTAGAGGCGCTGCGCCTCGTCGTCGGGGGCGGTGACGGAGTGCATGATCTCGCCGGAACTGGTTTGCCGGATGCTCGAAAATCCCTGCGGGCTGACCTGCACCTCGTAATCGCCGAGGCGGCGGTGACGGTGGCGGTTTTTGTGGCGTGGTTTCGCCGGCGCGTGGCCGGGATGATCCTCGTCGGTGCGCGTGAGGTCGATGCGCTTGCTTTCGTAATAGCCGGCAAACGTGCCGTCCAGGATACGGGTTCGCATCTCCGCCATGAGGCGGTGATAGAACGTCATGTTGTGCAGGCCGAGGAGGTGCCAGCCGAGGTGTTCGTCGGCCTTGACGAGGTGATGCAGGTAGGCGCGCGAGTAGCTGCGGCACGCGGCGCAATCGCAGGCGGCGTCGAGCGGTTCTTCGGAAAACTTGTAGACAGTGCGCCGGAGCTGGAGGCGGCCGTGCGAGGTGAAGGCGAGGCCGCGTCCGGCGACCTGCGAGGGGATGATGCAGTCGAACATGTCGACGCCGCGGTGGACGGCTTCGAGGATGTCGAGCGGCGTGCCGACGCCCATGAGGTAGCGGGGCAGGTTTTGCGGGAGGCAGGCGGTGACGAGGCCGGTGAATGCGTAGCGTTCGTCGTGCGTCTCGCCGACGGCGAGGCCGCCGATGGCGAGTCCGTCGAAGGGCAACTCGCGAAGGAAGGCGGCGCTCTGTTCGCGGAGGTCGCGGTGGCAGGCGCCCTGCACGATGCCGAAGAGGGCTTGCGGTGAATCGCCGCGCGCGGCGAGCGAGCGGACGGCCCAGCGGTGCGTGAGCTCCATGGCGGCCCTGGCCTGCGCGTGCGGCGCGGTGGAGGGGATGCACTGGTCGAGCACCATCATGATGTCGCTGCCGATGGTTTTCTGCATCCGGATGCTGGACTCGGGCGAGAGGAGGTGGAACGCGCCGTCCACGTAGCTCTGGAAGCGCGCGCCTTCCTCGTTCATGGCGCGCGAGTGCGGGAGCGAAAAGATCTGGAAACCGCCCGAGTCGGTGAGCACGGGGCGATCCCAGTTCATGAAGCGATGGATGCCGCCGAATTTTTCAAAAACCTCCGGTCCGGGGCGGAGAAGCAGGTGGTAGGTATTGGCGAGGAGGACGCTGGCGCCGGCGGTCTTGAGGGTTTCGACGGTCTGGGATTTGACGGTGGCCTGGGTGCCGACGGGCATGAAAACGGGAGTCTTTACCGGGCCGTGGAGCGTGTGAAACGCGGCCGCGCGCGCCTGCGAGCCGGGTGCGGTGTTTTCGAGAGTGAAGCGGAGGCGGGACATGTGGCGGACGGCGTCTGCGGTGGTGAAAGCTGTCTATCGGAAAGAAGTTTCGGCGCAGTGGCGAAACCGTTTTGCAGGAATGCGCACGAGAGGGCGCATCTCAAAAGTGGACATGCCTGACGCCGTGGCACAGGCTTCCAGCCCGTGGGCTTGCGTGACATGGCCATGCTGGCCATGTGTCCGGAATCATGGGCTGGAAGCCCATGCCACAGCGCAGGGGCAACGCTCACGGGCTGGAAGCCCGTGCCACTTCGGAGCCTGTCCGGTTTTTGGGATGCGCCTCGCAGGAGGGGGAGTGGTTTCAACGATGTGAAAGAGAGCCTGCTCGTCTTGTCCCGGATGTGATCGCAACGTTGCGCATCCCTTCTTTCGTTTCGCCCATGACTCCAAAAATCATACCTGTTCTTGCCGTAACCTTGGCCGCTGCCCTTGTCACGACCTTGCCGGCGGCCGACGATCCGGCATCCGCCGGCCGGTCTGCCTGGGTCTTCCCGGGGGCAGACGGCAAGCTGGTTTACCGGGCAGACGAACGCGGCAACACCCTTCCCGATTTTTCGCGGGCCGGTTATCACGGCGGCGGCGTGGCGTTGCCCGCGGTTCCTGTCGCGATCGCGCTCGATCCTTCACCGGCACAGGAGGCCGGCGCGGGGGTGACCGTCGCCGCAGACGACGGCGAACGCATCCAGCAAGCGCTCGATACGGTTGCCGGGATGACGGCCGATGCCGCAGGGCAGCGCGGCGCCGTGCTCCTGCGTCGGGGAACCTGGCGCGTGGCGGGGGATCTGCGGGTGCCGGACGGCGTCGTGCTGCGGGGCGAAGGTTCCGCGAAAGACGGCACGATGATCATCGCCACCGGCACGCAGAAACGGACGCTTATCCGGCTGGGCGAGGCCAAGCCTGCCACTGCCGCCATGGCGGAGGTCCCCGGCAGCCGCCGCCGGGTGGCGGAGGACTACGTGCCGGCGAGCAGCCGCACGCTCGCGCTCGAACGCGTGGATGACCTGAAGGCGGGCGACCGCGTGGTGGTTCTCCGGCCCGGCACGGCGGCATGGATCGCCTCCATCGGCATGGACCGGATCGTGGCCCGTTCGCCGGAATACAAGATGCGCCAATGGGAGCCGGCCGAGTACGATTTTCACATCGAGCGGTTCGTCACTGCCGTGGATGCCGAGGCGCGCCGCGTGACGCTGGATGCGCCGCTCATGATTGCGCTCGAAAAGGAGTTTGGCGGCGGCTGGCTTTACCGCGCCGAATCGCGCCGCGCCCGCGAGTGCGGCGTGGAATCGCTCTGCCTCGTGTCGGAGTACAAGGCCGGGCAGGAAACCTCCGACAGCGATCACGCCACGACCGCGATCAACACGGGCGCGGTGGAAAATGCTTGGGTGCGGGACGTGGCCGCCTGGCATTTCGACGGCGGCGTCAGCGTCGGAAGAAACTCCCTCTTTATCACTATCCGGGACAGCGCGCACCTCGACCCGGTCGGGCCGATTGTGGGCGGGTATCGTTACGGATTCCATCTCGGCGGGCAGTACACGCTGGTGGAAGGCTGCCGCACACGCGGAGACCGGCATTCGTTTGTCACCAGTTCGCGGGTGCGCGGGCCCAATGTGTTTCTCGGCGGTGTGGCGGAGCAGTCGCACGCCGATTCCGGCCCGCATCACCGTTTCGCCATCGGCACACTTTACGACAACATCCGCGAGTCCAACGCCATCAACGTGCAGGACCGCGGCGATTCCGGCACCGGCCACGGCTGGACGGGAGCGCAACAGGTTTTGTGGAACTGCACGGCGCCGAAACGTCTCGTGCTGCAACGGCCGCCGGGCGCCCAAAACTACGCCATCGGTTGTGTGGCACGGTTCGACAAGGGCCGGCTCCCGCGCGAGGAAGGTGTCATCGATTCGCCCGGCGTCCCCGTGCAGCCGGCCAGCCTCTACCGGGCGCAGCTTGCGGAGCGTCTCGTTTCGGGCGGCCCGGATAGATGACAAGATTGTAAGTATAAAATGAATACAAAAATCATTGGTCATTCCCGTTTCCCCACACGTGGCGGCGTTCGCCGCGCGTTTACCCTGATCGAGTTACTCACGGTCATTGCGATTATCGGTATTCTCGCCGCCATTATTATTCCGGTTACGATCCGTGCCCGGGATGCGGCGCGTAACGCAAAGTGCAAGGGCAACCTGCGCGCCTTCTGTCTGGCTACGAATCTCTACATGAACGAGACGGGTACCTTCCCGCCCAACCTAATCGATGACACGGGCTCATGGCATCAGAGGCTCAATCCGTATCTCACGGGCCGGCAGAGCACGGAGAAAGGCGAGGTCTATGCCTGCCCCTCCCAAGCCAACCGGGAGCTGACCAGCGATGGAAAATACCGGAAAGGATACATGATCAACCGGCTGTTGTGGGTGAACACCGCGACCAAATCGACCCCGATAGTGCGCGTGAGCGCCGTGCAGCGACTCTCGGAAGTCTTTTTGTTTGCCGATGGCACCCAGGGAGCGATTGCCGCCGATGGCAGTGGCGGCGAGATTCCCGGCAGCACCGCGCTGCCCAATTCGGTGAGCAACGATCCCGCCAGTGCCGACAACTTTGTCGAGGTGGGTCCGGACACGGACGGGGCGTCGATTACCTCATCCAACGCCAACATCCGTTACCGCCACGGAGGTGCCGCCAACCTCGGGTTCTGCGACGGCTCCGTCCGCTCTTTCAAAAAAGGAACCGTTCGCGAGCGCAACGTCGTGGCCACCCAGTATTGAACCCGCTGCTTCCGACAACCGCTGCCGTGCGCCCGCTGCTCGCCCTGTTGTGTCTGCTTTGCTTCCCGTATCCTCCGGTGCTGCACGCCTCTGATGCCGCCGCCCCGGCCCGCACGCCCTGGCAGATGGCGCTCGGGTTCGAATACAACGAAGCCGCCGAAAACTTCGACCGCCTGCAGGCCGTTTCTCCGGCGGATGCCCGCATCGCCATCGCCCGCGCCGCCACGCTTCTCGTCCGCCAGCCGCGCACCGCCGACAACATCCGGACGGCGCGTTCCCTGCTCGAAGCCGTGGCCATGCGCTCCGCCACGTTTGCCGGCGCTTCGGTTGACGAAACTGTTCTCGCCGCGTACCTCGCCGCGCGTATCGATCAGGATCACCTCGAACCGCCTCGCCTGGCAATGGCCCGCGCCGCCTATGAAACCATCCTGCGCGATCATCCCGGGCATCGGCTGGCCGGGCAAGCCGCCGTCCAGCTTTCGCTGCTCGATGCCTGGGGCGAGCCGCGGTTGTCTCCGGCTGGCGCCATCGCCCGCATAACCGCGAGGCTCCCCGGCGCAGCCCCGCACCCCGAGGCGGCCCGCGAATTGTACTTCATTCTGGCCCGCCTCGAGTGGGAAGGGTGTCGCAATGCTCACGCGGCCGTCGCCCATCTGCAGGCCGGACGCGCCATCGGTTACGAAAGCCCGTTTCGCAATGCCGAGGTGGATCTCATGATCGCCAATCTGGCTCGCGGCGTGAATGACAAGACCACCGCCATCGCCCACTACCGCGCCTTTCTCGAAGGCAAGCGCCGGGATATCCGGGCCAGCACCGTGCGGCGCTACCTGGCCGAACTGGAGCAGGAGGAGCATCTCCGCGAAGCAGTCGGAATCGTAATGCCATGACAATCGCATCCAGAATCAGGATACTTGTTCCTTTCCTCGTGCTTGCCGTCGCGGTCGGCGCGTCGTTCTGGCATGTGCTTTCTCGCACCCGCGCGCTCGCGTCCGACTCCGGCCGTGTCACAATCCGCATCGGTCACTGGCTGCTGCACGAAGGCATGCGTGAATCATTTGATGAAGCCGCACGCGCCTACGAGGCGCGCCGCCCCGACGTCAAGGTCGAGCAGATTGCCGTGCCTCTCCGGATCTGGCCCGCCTGGGTGCGAACCCAACTCATCGGAGGCACCGCTCCCGACGTTCTGGGGATGAACACCCTCAACGAGGAATTCATCAACCGCTATTTCCTCCCGCTGGTCGACGCCGTTGCCGAGCCCAACCTCTGGAATGCGGGCACTTCGCTGGAGGGCATCCCGTGGCGCGAGACGTTTATCGACGGCCTCGACAGCATGCTCGCGCTCGTGCCGACCACGGGGGAGGTGCAGTCGGTAATGCTCCAGCTCAATGCCGTGCGTCTCTTTTACAACAAACCGCTGATGCGGGCCGTGACCGGTTCCGACGCGCCGCCTGCCGACTATGCGGCCCTCCGCGCGCTCGGCCGGCAGGTGACCGACTACAACGCCGCCGCCGCCGGACGCCGGCTCATCCCCGTCGCCGCCTGCGGTCCGTATGCCGAGATTCTGTTCGGGCGCCTGTTGCCATCGCAGACACAGCAACTCGCCATCGCGCTCAGCCCGATGCAGACGCTCAACCTCACGGCGGCCGATCTGGCGCGCGCCTTTCGCGACGGGCGAATCGGCTATGGAGCCCCTGAAATACGATCCTCGCTGGCGCTGTTGCGCGACGTGAGCGCGCTCATGCAGCCGGGTTTTTACCAACTCAATCGCGACGACGCCCTGTTCACCTTTCTACAGGGCAACGCATTGATGATTTTTGCCGGTAGTTGGGACTATGCGGTGTTTGCCCGAAACGGGGAGTTCGAGGTCGGTATCTGTCCGATGCCTGTGCCTGCCGCAGGCGATCCCGACTATGGTCGTTTTGTGCTCGGTCTCCAGGCCGAGACGGGTAGCAGCCCGGAAGCGACGTTCGGGGTTGTGCGCAATTCGCCACATCCGGAGATCGCGATCGATTTCCTGCGCTTCCTGACCAGTCATCACATGGCTCGTATGTTCGCCGACAATACCTACCGCACGTCGGCGATCCTCGATGTGCCGCCGCCGGAGCATGCCGCCGGGCTCGCTGCGATTCTGGAGGGCGAGGTGGCGGGATTCCGGCCGGATATCCCGCCGTCCTTTGGCGGTGGTCGCGCCAGCCATGTGTTTCGCACTCATTTGCACCTGTTGCTCGGCGAGCGAGGAGATCTGGACGGGTTTGTGCGCAAACTCGATCGGGAGGTGCCGGCTGCGCTGCGATCCGACATGGAGCGCCATGCCAGCCGGACGCTGCGCGGTGTTCGCCAGCTCGACGCCCACCTCGGCCTGCTGTTCACGCAGTCCGGAGCCGCCACGCCGGATCCGGACTGGACGCGGGTGAGCGAACTCCGCCATGTGCGGCAGGTGGAATACCTGTTGAGCCAGGCCCGACCGGCTTCCGGCCCGGACAACGACACGCCTGCCGCACGCAGCCGGTAAACACCGAAAACGGCACGATGCGAGACACGGGCCGCCCGTCCGGCAAGCCCTTCGACAAGCTCAGGGTGGTGAGCCTGGTCGAACTCCTCAGGGTCCCGGGCCTGTCGAGGGAGAAACCCGTGCCACGCCGGAATCATGGGCAAGGATGCCCATGCCACTTCCGCGCCGGCCCTGACCTCACCTCCAGGTGCGTGCCGGGCCAAGGGGCCAGGGCCGGGGCGGAGTGGAGCCTTGCCAGGAGGCGGGCTCTGCCCAAGGGTGCAAGGCCATGCCGGACAAGCCCCTCCACCAGCCGCACGACAAGCTCTTCAAGACGAACTTTCGCGACCTGCCCACCGCGATTGCCTTTTTCCGAACCTGCCTGCCCCGCCGCACGCTTCGCCGACTCGACTTTTCCCGTGTGGCGCTCGTGCCCGGCTCGTATGTCAGCGCCCGGCTCCGGGCCTCGGAGTCCGACCTGCTCTTCCGCGTCGGACTGAAGGGCAGCCCTGACGAGGTTTTTGTCTATCTGCTCTTCGAGCACCAGTACGAGGAGGAATACTGGCTTGCCCTGCGCATCCTCCGCTACCTCCTCGACATCTGGGACACCTTTCGCAAGGACCATCCCGGCGTCAGGCTCCTGCCTCCCGTCATTCCCCTGGTGCTCGCGCACAACCGGACGGCCTGGAGCCTTCCCGTCCGGTTCGACGCCGACCAGTTCGCGATCCCCGGGGAGGCCAGGGCTGACCTGCTGCCCTACCTGCCGGCGTTCCGCTTCGAGCTGGTGCAACTGTCCGGCATTCCCTTCGACAAGATCACGGGCACGCCGCTGGGGGTGATGACGCTGCGTGTGTTCAAGGCCCAGCGCCTGGGCGGGGACTATCCCGCCAGCAAGTGGGTCTGGGACGAACCTCTGCTTGCCCGCCTGGGGACGATGGCTCTCGAACAGCTTGTCGCCTACATCGCCGCCCGTCCCGAGTTTGACATCGTGGACATCGAAGCCAAAGTGGCCGGATTCGAATCCGAAACCGTCAGGAAGACCGTCATGACCATCGCTGAACGCTACATCGAAAAAGGCCGGCTGGAGGGCATTGAAAAAGGGGAACTCATCGGGCGCATCCACACGTTGCAGGAGTTGCTGGGCAAGGCCATGACTCCCCGGGAAAACCTGCTCCACAAGTCTCCCGCCGCCCTGAAAGCCCTCCTGCAAAAGCTTCGCGCCGAGCACCGCGCGCGCTGAGCAGCCGCGCACCGCGCGGCACCGGAGCAAGCGTCATTTTTTGGCCCCCCTGCCTGCTCTACTGCTTTGCGGGCCAACCGGGTAATAGAAATAGTATTTCCCGTCGTGACCGATCACACCCGACGACCAGCGCATGCGGCTCCGCTCCGGGCATCACCGGATTGGCAAACTCCCCCGCGCGGCACACGTCCGCGACAGACGCGAGCCATGCAAGACCGGGGAGCTATCCCTTGGGCATTGTCATATGATTCCGTGTCGTTACCGACTCCGGGGAAGCAGGCGGACTGCATCCACGACGACATGGCCGTCGGCCTCCTTGTTGCTGATGACCACGCTCAGCGTCTCACCCTTGTCCAAGGTCACCTCGGTCACGGAAATCCACAGGTTTCTTCCGGAAGGCTTTTTCTTTTGGTTGATCCGAAACTCGTTGTCGCCTACCTGGACGAGGGTTCGGGAGGAACGGTTGGAATTGGCCGAGCTTGCCACTTGCACCGGCCAGACCGCCTTCTCCGGCGCCCGAAAAACAAATTTCGCGGAAGCCGCGCCGTCCCTGGCTCCGCCGTCATGAATGGCACATACGGAAACAATAGGCCTGGATGCGGTGGTCGCTCCCACCCTCCCTGCCTGGTCCTTGCGGGTCGATGCCCGGCAGCAGGCCGCTCTTGGGGTTTCCCTTCTCCCGCCAGGGATCGATGCCATCCGCCAGTTGGTGGGAGCGCGCCCGCTTCGTTAGCACGCCATTGAGGGTTTCGCCATGCACATCGCGGCCCTCGCGCCCGACGGTGAAGGCGACGCCCGCTCCCGCCATCAGGTCTCCTTCGTAAGTGGCATCCATGAACATGCGTCCGCGAAATTCTTTGCCCGATTCCATGACGATGGCCGTGATGCGTTTGCTTTCCCTGACAACGCCCTTGCCTGCCTGTCCGGGCACGGCGAGGAGAAGCCCGTCTCCGCGATCCGCCGCCGTGCCCTCGCCTTCACGATCGAGCCGTTCGCCGTAAACGACGGGGATCTGGGGTTCTCCTTTATCCAGCGCTCGTAGATCGACAGGGCGACTCCGGGCTCAAATGTCCACTGTGTGTCCTCGCTGGCGGATGTCCTGCGGTGGCCGGTGCCAATCTCCCCGGACGGTTTTGTTTGCCACTTCCACGCGGCGTCGTCCTGGTAGTGCTTTTTAACCTCCTGGTAAAATTCGCGGGCAATGCCGCCGATGACGTGTTTGTTGCCGATGTCCGTCTGGCCGAGTCCGCCTGTAGTCATTCCTTCGATACGACTTGAAGGCTCGATGATGATGGCCGAGCCGCCCATGCGGCGGACTTGCATTGCGGCGACGACTCCGGCGGAGCTGCCTCCGTAGATGATCAGGTCATAATCCTCGGCGCCGACTGCGGTCCGGGCGCAAATACACGACAAAAGCAGGGCTTTCTTCTATTGAGACAGAAACGAAATCATAGGGAACAGAGGGAGTGGTGGATGCGATGCGGGTGGGAGCCGGGGACTGGATGATGCGGGTCAGGCGAGGGACCGTTTGCGATAGCACGCAAGCTTGGCAATGAGGAGGCCGAACGTTCCGAGAAGCAGTGCGACCGTTGCGGGTTCCGGGACAGGAGCGAGCACTTCGCCCAGTGTTGTGGCCACAATCAGATCATCGAGAGTGAATTGCCCTATGTCGGTGATTGAATTGGCTACGCCACCGATCGTAGTAGTGTTTCGCATACGCAGGACAATTCCGGTGATACTGTTGGCGGAGGTGCCCGTCCCGCTGCTCAACGCCGTCGCGTATGAGTCCGTTTCTCCCGGATTGATCCAGATGTACCAGGTGCCGTCGTTGCCCGCCGAGCGGTCCATCGCGACGACGATGCGATAGTCCGTATCGAGACTCAGATTACCGCCGACCAGTGAGCTTTCGGTTACGTTGCCGTCTGTCGCTGAAAAGCCGAGCCTGACGGTGTTGTCTTCCGTGCCCGGAGCGATGCCGAGGCGGGCTCGGTTGGTGACGCCGGAGGTGCTGATGAAGGAAAAAAAGGTCGAGCTCAGGTTCGTCAAAGCCTCGTAAGTCGTCCCCGGCGCTTGCGAGACGTTGAGGGTAAAGCCTGCATAGACGATGGCCGGGCCGGAACTGCTTCCTTCGGCAAACAGTTCGCGCCCGATGGTAGCGTTGGTCGCGGTGGAGGTCGTCCAGTCCCACGAGACCTTGCCGTCGTTCACTGCAATATGATTCCTATTGGTTATCGTACCGCTGGGCACGGATGAAGTTTGCTGCCAGCCGTTTTGCCCGTTGAGGGCGGCGTTGCTGTAAGTGTCGAAGTTTTCCTGGTAGATGACGGTGGCGAAGGCCGTGGAGGAGAGAAAAAGCGCGGCAGCGATGGCTGAGGCGCAGTGGGGAAGGGTGTATTCGGGTTTCATACCCGGCGAGCCTCGGAGACTCGCGCGCCGGTGGCAAAGGCGGCAAGCTTCACATCGTTGAAATCGCCGGAACGGCACCCGGCTGTCCGGAGCGGGCGGGACGGATACCTCGCAGGGTTTTCAGCGTCTTGCCTTCGTTCCAGATACCGGGCGTGGAGAGAAAACAGGGGACGGCCGGGACGCCGGTCTCGTTGTGCTGAATAAGGGAGATGACGTGACGAGCGGCGCGTTCGCCGATCAGTTCCCGGTCCTCGCACAGGCCGGTGAGGCGTTCGTTGCGCCGCCCGAGCACCACGCTGACAAGGGAAACATCGTGGGGAATGCGAAGGCCTGCCGCCTCCAGGCGGGCCAGCGTCGGGGGGCCAAACTGGCCGACTACGGCCTGCGGGCGCACGCGGTCGAGCCAAGCGAGAAAATTGCGCGTGTCGGTGGAACCGGTTTCGAGAGGCGCGATGTCCGCATCCAGCCCAAGCGCATGAACATGGGCCCAGTAGGCTCCGGACCAGCGATGCTGCAGCCGGGTATCGGCCGCTTCTCCGGCAACCAGCGCCACACGGGTGTGACCGGCGGCGGCGCAGCGCAGCATGGCTTCGCGCATGCACCAGAAGTGGTCGCAGCTCAGGTTGTCGAGCCGCGGGTTGTTCAGCCCGATGGAAACACTGGCGGCGGAAAAGTGCTCCCAGTCCAGCTCCACGTCCGTGCCTGTTCCGGGGCCGGTCCCCACGACGATCCCCTGGATGCCGCGGGTTCGCAGCACCTGGGTCAATCGTCGGGCGTCCATATGGGGAGCGCGTGCCCAGAAAGGCTCCACCTTGTAGCTGAAGCGGGCAGCTTCGCGGGCGCAACCGGTGAAAAAATCGAGCGAGACATTGGAGCGCCAGCCGTCCCGCGTATTGTCGAGCGTGAGGAAGGCGATCACCGGGCTGGCCGACGGTGTGCGCCGCCAGCGGCGCGACTCCATGAGGGCGGCGACGAGCGGGTTTTTGCGGTAACCGAGGCGGGCGGCGGCTTCCTGCACGCGGGCGCGGGTGGCGGCGGCCACCACAGGTTTGTTGGCGAGGGCAAGCGAGACGGTGGACGTGCTCAGCCCGAGTTGAGCGGCGATGACCTTCATCGAGACGGCAGGTGCCGGTTCCGTCGCGTCACGAGCCGCAAGGGAGGAAGCGGGCGGAGAGATCCCGGCGTGTCCGGGTGCGGGTTTCGGATGACGGCCGGATCGGGAAGGGGAGCGACGGGTGGATGGCATGGGAATGCGCTTCTCGCCGACGGGATAAACCGGAATCCCTGTACTGGCAACGGCGGAAAAATTCCGGGAAGGATTTCGGGTGTAACCGGAAGTGATGGAAGCCGGAGAAGTGGCACGGGCATCCCTGCCCGTGGACGGCGCGAAGCGCCGCCTTCCCTGCCCCCCCGGCGCCGGAACACGGGCTGGAAGCCCGTGCCACTTTTTCTGCCAATCGGGCTGGAAGCCCGTGCCACCACCTCTTCCGCCTACACCCGTTCGGGACTGCGTTTTCAACGGAGGCATTGCACTCCATTGCCTGACTCCCAAACGTTGACCGGATGCGCCCGTCGCCATCGCCTGTCGCCTCCGTGCCTCCCGCCGCCGCCCGTCCCGTGCGGGAAGGCGTGATGCTGCTCACCCTGGCTGCGGTGCAGTTCACGCACATCATGGATTTCATGATCATGATGCCGCTCGGGTCGCACCTGATGCGCATCTTCGAGATCAACCCCGGCCAGTTCAGCCGGCTGGTCGCGGCCTACGGCATGTCGGCGGCGGTGACAGGTTTCGTGGCCGGCATTTTTCTGGACTATATCCCGCGACGGCGGGCGCTGCTGTTTCTTTATGCGGGGTTTGTCGTCTCCACGCTCGGCTGCGCGCTGGCGCCGACGCATCACTGGCTGCTGGTGGCGCGCATCGTGGCGGGCGCCTTCGGTGGCGTGGCCGGATCGGTGGTCACGGCCATGGTGGGCGACGTGATCCCGGTCGAGCGGCGCGGGCGCGGCATGGCGGTGGTGGGGGCGGCGTTTCCGCTGGCGTCGATTCTCGGTTTGCCGGCCGGCCTGATGCTCGTGTCGGCGTTTGGCTGGCATGCGGTGTTTGTCCTGCTCGCGGCGCTCAGCTCCTGCGTGTGGGTGCTCGCCTGGCGCGCGCTGCCGCAGGTGCCCGTGCAGGTCGCCACGCAGCATCCGCTCCGCCAGATGCGCGAGATGCTCACGCATCGCGTCCACCTGCGCGGATTTGTGCTCACCGCCGTGCTCATCTGGGGCGGCGCGTCGGTGGCGCCGTTCATGGCGCCGTCGATGGTGGCCAATGTCGGGTTTTCCGAAAAACAGCTTTCGTGGATCTACCTGTTCGGCGGTGCGGCGACCTTCCTGACGACCTACTGTTTTGGCTGGTTGTCCGACCGTTTCGACAAGGTGCTCGTGCTCGCCTGCGTATCCGTTTTTACCATCAGCACCATCCTCTACATCACCCGCATGGGGCCTACGCCGGTGCCGCTGGCGCTGATCGTCACGACGCTGTTTTTCGTCACCATGTCGGGTCGGTTCGCGCCCTCCATGACGATGGTCGCCAACGCCGTGGAGTCGCGTTACCGGGGCGGTTTCATGAGCGTCAACAGCGCCATCCAGCAGGCTTCCGGCGCCATGGCCAACATCGTGGCGGGCTGGTTCATGACGAAAGAAGCGGCGACCGGCCGCCTTCTCGGCTACGACCGCGTGGGGCTGATGGCGACGGCCGCTTTTGTGCTCACCGTGGCGGCTGCCGCCTGGCTGCGCGCCGCCGCGCCCTGGGCCGCGCGCAATCCGCGTATCGGGAAAAAACGGACGCTGGCGGCGTCCGGTCCCGTGCCGCCTCCCTCCTGTCCCGAAGCCTGACCCTTCAGGGAACGCCTGAAAATTAACCACAGAGACACAAAGACACAGAGAAAACCGGAAGAGGAGATTTTGGGTATATTTTGTATCTATCAATTTATACCAGCGTCCCGAATGTTTTTGATTTTACACCAAGGCCGCAAAGGACGCGAAGAAGTTAACTGACAATACTTTGAGATATTTGCAGCCTTGGTGTAAAAATCCGAAGGCTTTGGTATTAAAAACGAGTTATCTTGTTTTTTCTGTTCCGTGAAACTTTGTGTCTTTGTGCCTCTGTGGTGAAAATCTGTTTTTTTCAGGAGTCCCCTTCATGAAGCGCCGCCTCGACCAGCTCCTCGCCAGCCTCGGCTACTGCTCGCGCCGCGAAGCGCGGGAGTTTTTGCGCGCCCATGCCGTGACGGCCGGTGGCGGCCCGCCGTTGCGTGATGCAGCCCTGAAGCTCGATCCCGGCGCCGCCGATGTACGCGTGGACGGCGAGCCGCTCGATCATCCCGACGGCCTGCTGATCCTGCTGAACAAGCCGACCGGTCTGGTGTGCTCGCACGACGAGCGCGAAGGGCCGCGCGTGTACGACCTGCTCCCGCCGCGCTGGCGCGCCCGCAACCCGCAGGTGACGAGCATCGGCCGCCTCGACAAGGAGACAAGCGGCCTGCTCCTGCTCACCGACCGCACGGAACTCGTTCACCGTTATACCTCGCCGAGGCACAAGGTCGAAAAGGTCTATCGCGCCACGCTCGACCGCTCCATCGCCGGCATCGCGGAAAAACTCGCCGCCACGTTTGCCTCCGGCACGCTGCAACTCGACGGAGAGAAGACACCGTGCGCGGCGGCGAAGTTTTGTTTGATCGACGACCGCACCGCCACGCTGACGCTGACCGAAGGCAAGTACCACCAGGTGCGCCGCATGTTCGCCGCGGCCGCCGGGGCGACGGTCGTGGCGCTGCATCGCGAACGTTTCGGCGCGCTCACTCCCGGCGACCTCGCGCCCGGCGAATACCGGCTGATCGGGGAGAACGAAATCGGCGGCGAGTGATTTCGGGGCGGAGCGATGGCGCCCTCCGTGTTTCCCGGCCAGTTCTGCTTTGGCAGGTTACACGGAAGCCAGGGGATGAAGGGGAAGAAAGGTGTGATCCGGAATTTTGAACAGAAGCGTGGGAACGAAGGCCCGCTGGCAGACAGAAGGTGATTGGGCGAAAGAAACGTTCTTTGTTCCAAAAGGAACGTGTTCCGGATGCGGGACGGGTTACGGGTGCTGGAGCGCCTTCGTTCCCTTCTTGCCTTCTGCTCAATAAAAATTATGTAAAAACCGGAGGCGGCCAAGGCAGAACCGGGTGTGGTGAATTCCCCGGAGGCGGCCGGAATCAATCCTTCGCGAACGTGGCCAGGCAGGTGTCCCAGAAACGCTGGAGCGCGCGGGTCGGGCTGCTTTGCCGATGGCGGACCAGCGCGATGGTGCGGAAGGCGCCGCCCTTGGCCAGGGAGCGCAGTTTCACTTGGCGCCGGCCCATGTAGGGGCGGGCCATCGCCGGGATGAAGGAAATGCCGAGACCCGCCTCGACCATGGCCAGCAGCGTGTCGATCTGCGAACTGTAAAAAAACACCTCGGGCTGCCATCCAGCCTGCGAACACAGGGAAAGGCTCTGGCCGCGCAGGCAGTGGGCTTCCTGCATGAGGACGAGCGGCTCGCCCGCGAGCCGTTGCAGGTTGACCCGCGGCTTGCCGCCGAGGGCATGGTTTTTGGGCAGGGCGACGAGAATCTCGTCGCGCATCAGCTCGGCCGCGACCCACTCGTCGCCGGGCAGCGGAAGGCTGAGGAGCGACAGGTCCACCGTGCCCTTGCGCATCGCCTGCATGAGGTTGTCGGTGGTGTCTTCCGTGATGCGAAACGTGATCTGCGGAAAACGGCTCAGGGAATCCTTCAGCATCCGTGGCGTCAGGTAGGGGGCCACGGTGGGAATCATGCCCAGGTGAAGACTCCCCTTCAGCTCTCCGCGAAAGGCGGCGGCCTCCTCCTGCGCCGCCCGCACCTCGGCGAGGATGGCGAGAGCCCGCTCGTAGAACGTCTTCCCGAAGGAGGTGAGGATCACACCGTCGCGCCGGCGCTGCAGCAACGGCTCGCCGAGCATCTCCTCCAGCTTGCGCACCTGCTGGCTCAGGGTCGGCTGGGTGACGTGGCAACGCTCCGCCGCCCGTGTGAAACCGGAAGTCCGCACGACCTCGACAAAGTAACGGAGCTGGTGGATCTCCATAGTTTTTATCTATGGCGCATATGGAAAATAAGTATTTCACAGGGGCCAGACTTTTCGGCATCCTGTCTGGAGCACGGGCATCCCGACCACGACAAGAGATGCGCGCGCGCAAGGGCGGCTTTCCCGACACGAAGGCCGTCTGCTGACACATCTCCACGACAAACGACCAAAAGACATGAGCAATCCCTCCATCCTGACGACCACCGCGGGCAATCCCGTGGCTGACAACCAGAACTCCCTCAGCGCCGGGCCGCGCGGCCCCCTCCTCCTGCAGGATTACCAGTTGCTTGAAAAGCTGGCCCACCAGAACCGCGAACGCGTGCCCGAGCGCACCGTCCACGCCAAGGGCTCCGGCGCCTTCGGCACCTTCACCGTCACGCACGACATCACGCGCTACACGAAGGCCAGCGTGTTTTCCGCGGTCGGCAAGAAAACCGACGTGCTGCTGCGTTTCTCGACCGTCGCCGGCGAGCGTGGCGCGGCCGATGCCGAGCGCGACGTGCGCGGCTTCGCCCTGAAATTCTACACCGACGAGGGCAACTGGGATCTCGTCGGCAACAACACCCCCGTCTTCTTCGTGCGCGACCCGCTGAAGTTTCCCGATTTCATCCATACCCAGAAACGCCACCCGCGCACCAACCTGCGCAGCGCCACCGCCATGTGGGATTTCTGGTCGCTCTCCCCGGAAAGCCTGCACCAGGTGACGATCCTGATGTCCGACCGCGGCCTGCCCGCCGGCTACCGTCACGTCAACGGCTTCGGTTCCCATACCTACAGCCTGTTCAACGCCGGGAACGAGCGCTTCTGGGTGAAATTCCACTTCAAGACCGCCCAGGGCATCAGGAACCTCACCAATCGCGAAGCCGAGGCCCTTGTCGGCAAGGATCGCGAAAGCGCGCAGCGCGACCTCTACGAGGCAATCGAGCGTGGCGATTTCCCGAAATGGAACGTCAAAATCCAGGTCATGCCCGAACACGAGGCGGAGACCTATCACATCAACCCGTTTGACCTGACCAAGGTGTGGCCGCATGCCGACTACCCGCTGATCGACGTCGGCGTGCTGGAGCTCAACCGCAATCCGGAGAACTACTTCGCCGAGATCGAGCAGGCCGCCTTCGCGCCGAAGAACATCGTCCCCGGCATCGGTTTCTCGCCCGACAAGATGTTGCAGGCCCGCATCTTCTCCTATGCCGACGCCCACCGCTACCGCATCGGCACCTGGTATGAGAAGCTCCCGGTCAACGCGCCCAAATCCCCGGTCAACACCTATCATCTCGACGGGGCCATGCATTTCACCGCGCCCGAAAGCAGCGATGCCTGGTACGAGCCCAACAGCTTCAACGGCCCCGTGCAGTCGCCCGCCCACGCGGAGCCGCCGCTGCGCATCTCCGGCGACGCCGACCGCTACGACCACCGCATCGGCAACGACGACTACACGCAGCCCGGCAACCTGTTCCGCCTCATGTCGGACGACCAGAAGCGCCAGCTCTTCGAGAACATCGCCGAGGCCATGGCCGGCGTGCCCGATTTTATCGTCGAGCGTCAGCTGGGTCACTTCACGAAAGCCGATCCGGCCTATGGCGAAGGCGTCCGGCAGGCGATCGCCCGGCTCGCCGCGGCGGCCTCCTCCTGAGGACGGCGCAGGGGAGAACCCGCGATGGCAACGCATCCGTCACCGGCCGCCTCGCCGTGCACCGTCACCGAGGCGGAGGAAAAACGCTACGCCGAGCTGCAACTCATGGCGCTCGATTTCGCGCGCCACGGGGAGACGGAAACCCTGCACTCCATGCTGCGCGCCGGTCTGGCCGCCAACCTGGAGGACCACCGGGGCAACACCCTGCTGATGCTCGCCGCCTACAACGGCCACGCGGACACCGTCCGCATGCTGCTGGCCTGCGGCGCGGACGTGGACCGGCGCAATGGCCGGGGGCAGACGCCGCTCGGCGGCGCCGCCTTCAAGGGCGACGTGGAGATGCTGGGAATCCTGTTCGATGCCGGTGCGGACGTGAATGCGGACAACGGCGGCGGCATGACGCCGCTCATGTTTGCCGGGATGTTTGGCCGGTGGCCCGCCGCCGCCTTTTTGAAAAAACGCGGGGCCGCCCGCGGCAGGCGCACCCTGCGCTCCACGGCGATGCACGCCCTTGCCCTCGTCTGGCGGACGTGGCGGCGCCTGCGGACCTTGCCGGGATCGACATTCGGAGGCGACCCCGCCGCCGGGCCTGCCGCGCGGCGGGTGATCTGATACGCGAATCCGGCGTCACCGCGCCGCCCGCCATGCCGACGGCGCCGCGCTCCTGTGCGCGCGGAACCACTGGCTGAAATGGGATTCGTAACGAAAACCGAGATCGATGCCGATTTCCTTCACGCTCATCTGCGTGTGCCCGAGCAACCGCTCCGCGGCCTCCAGCCGTCGGCGCTCCAGGTAACGGCGGGGGGTCGTGCCCGTTGACCGGACGAAAAGCGCATTGAGCTGCGAGCGTCCCAGTCCGGTGCGCCGGACCAGTTCGCACTCGGAAAATTTCTGGCCGAGCGGCCAGCGGTCCAGCTCGGCCAGGGCCTGCAGGATCCGGTCGTCCGTCAGGCCCAGACGCTGCGGGAAATTGGCGAAGACGGCCTGGGCGGCCAGCCAGGCCTCCAGCCACGCCGGCAGCAGCTTCTGCACGCGCAGGTAGAGCGGCAGCGAACAGAATTCGGCGGGCAGGAACGCGTGGGCTTTCGGAAAATGCCGGCGCACCAGCCGCACCATCGGCAGGGCGGCGCGTTCGAGCTGCGGGTGTTCGTCCGCGTCGAAGACGACGGTGCGCGGCTGCGCGATCACCGGTTCGCCGCCCGGCCAGGTGAAGTTGAAATGGAGGGAAAGCAGCTCCGCATCCTTGCTGAAAGCCTGGTGTCGCGTCGGGGTGGATACAAAGGCCCACTGGCCGGCGCGGGCCGTCAGCGATTTGCCCGCCGTGGTCAGCGTCACCCGTCCGCGCCGGATCAGCCAGCACGACATGTCGTTGCTCGAATACGTTCCCGCGGCCGATGCCGGCCACACCGGCCCCTCGTAGGCCCAGATCAGCGCATGCCGGATATGTGCCCAGTCCCCGAAACGCAGCGGACGTTCAAGTGGTGCGGAGGTGCTCATGATGCGAAGACGGTAACGGATCGTCGGCTGTTTTTATAACAAAAAATGAAAATCGTGAAAGCCCGGGGCATTGCCTGTCCACCGTTGTCTCCATGTCATCGGACCGGACTGGAATCCCGATGAAAACCGAACTTGCACAAAGGGCGCAAAGAACGCGAAGAAACGGGAGTGAAGCAACTTCGCGCTCTTTGCGTCCTTTGTGTAAACCGGAATTCCGGGGACTCCCGAGTGAACCGCCTGCCTTTTTCCTGTCATGAACGAATCCAACCGCATCACCCGCAATGTACTTCCCGCCGTCGATGTTCTTGTCGTCGGTGCCGGCCCTGCCGGCATCGTCGCCGCCACGCAGGCCGCGCGTGCCGGAGCGCGGACGTTGCTGGTCGAGAAGAGCGGCATCACCGGAGGTACCACCACGCTTGGCGGGGTCAATTTTCCCGGTCTCTTCCATGCCTGGGGCCGGCAAATCATTGCCGGGATCGGCTGGGAACTCGTCACGGCCGCCGTCCGCGAGGCGGGCGATGCGTTGCCGGATTTTTCCGCGTGGCGCGGCAGGCGTCACTGGCAGCAGCAGGTTCTCGTCAACATCCCCGTCTATGCCGCGCTTGCCGACCGGATGCTGCTGGATGCGGGCGTGCAGATTCTCCTGCACACGATGCCGGCGGAGGCGGTTTTCGAAACCGGAGCGGCGGTTTTTCCTGCCGAACCGCCGCCGGACGCGCGACAGCGCGCCCGTAACCGGACTGGTGGAACGGTCAGTCTTTCCGGCGGCGGATTGGCAGAAAAAACCGCCGCTCCGGCTCGCTGGCGGGTTACGCTCTGCGGCAAGGAAGGTCTGCGACAGGTCGAGGCGCGGGTGGTGGTCGATTGCACGGGAGACGCCAACGTTGTCGCGCTCGCCGGCCTGCCGGTGGTGCGTCCGGAGCAACGCCAGCCGGGCACCCTCGTCATGCGCGCCGGCGGCTACGACCTCGCGCAGATCGAACGCGACAACCCGGCCGCGCTCGACGCGATGGAGCAGGCATTTCTGGCCGCAGTGGAGCGCGGCGAAATGAAGCGCTCCGATTTCCAGGCCGCGCACCATCCGGTGCGTTCGTTCCTGCACGGGCGCGGCGGCAACTCGATGCACGTGCCCGGCGTGGACGGTTCCACCAGCGAGGGACGCACCGCAGCCGAGCTTCAGGCGCGCGCCGCCATGCTGAGGATCGTGCGCTTTTTCCGCTCGCAACCGCCGGGCGCGGGCACGGACGGCTTCCGCATCGAGTGGTGCGCCAGCGAATGCGGTATCCGGGAAAGCGTGACAATCGAGGGTGAAACGCGCATCACGCACGACGATTACGTGACCGGCCATGTGTGGCCGGATTCGGTCTGTTACAGTTTTTATCCGATCGACCTGCATGTTGTCGGCGGCGGGGGCATCGACACGCGCTATCTGACCGAGGGTGTTTTCCCGACGATCCCGCTCGGCGCGCTGCTGCCGAAGGCGGGCCGCCGGATCATCGTCGCCGGCCGGTGCGCCTGCGGGGATCGCGAAGCCAATTCCGCCTTTCGGGTGCAGGCCTCGGCGATGGCGATGGGACAGGCCGCCGGAGCCGCCGCCGCGCTCGCCGCCGCGCGGGATGCCGACATGCGCGAGGTGCCGGTCGCCGAAATCCATGCGCTGCTGCGCCGGCACGGAGCCATTGTTCCGGAGTAAGCCGGAGCGGCGGGATTCCCGCTCCGTTCTCGGTCAAACCGTTCGAGAACCGCAGTGACGTCACTTCGTGGCGCGTGAGTGGCTGGCTTCCCACGGAGCTTATCGTCCGGGAAAGCACGGGCCCGGCCTCCGTGAATGAAAGATAACGCGGGGCAGACGCGGCGGGGAGGGGAGGGCGTTACAGGCGGACGGCGGTTGCCGCCTGACCGTTTTCCCGAAGAGGACTCCTGAAAATTCTTTTTTACCGCGAAGAACGCGAAGGGTTCCAAGTAGTCAATATTCAGATACAAATCCCCGGCCGATTTACATTCAATCAATCAGAAAAAACTCAATGGTTTTGTTTTTTCTGATCTTCGCATCCTTCGCGTCCTTCGCGGTTAATTTTAAAAACCTCCCCGAAGATCAATGATCGTAAAGCGATTGATCGACGGGGATATTTTCGCCGAGTTGCCACACCCGGACGGCGGTCCACGGTTCGTCCGGCGCCGACCAGAAATCATCCGAAGCGGGCAAACCGAGCGGGAGGAAAGCCGTCGAGCAAAGGTAGAGGCTGCCCGTGCTGATGTAGGTTTCGCCCAGCGCTGGCTGATGACCGGCAAGACCGATGCGCAGCCAGCCGGCATCATCGAAGGTGTTGGAAGCCTCCAGCGTGCGACGGATAACCGCCGTGAGCGCACAGCGAACCTGAGCTGGCGGAAGACCGGGCGGGAGGGTTTTTTGCAACGCCATCTGGGCCAGATGCTGGAACGCACCGCAACGATAGGCCAGCGAGCGCCCGATGACCGGGAAACTTCCGTCCGCCGCGATCAGCCGTTCCTGCACCTTGGCGTAACGCGCGGCCCGGACGCGCAGGGTGGCGAGCAAGGTTTTCCATGCTTCGGGAGTGGGCCGGCTGCCGCCGATGTTTTTACCATAAGCGCAAACCGTTTCGACGACATCGAGCAGCATGGGCTGGATGACGTAGCTGTTGTAAAAATCCCAATGAAACGCCGGCCCGTCACCATAAGCACCATCGCCTTTGTACCACTGCTCGTGTTGACGAACGGCGTAGTCGATCCGCAGGAAATCCGCCTCGCCCGTAAAACGCAGCAGGCAGGCCTCGATCATGGCGGAAAACAGCAGCCAATTGTTGAAGCCGGGGGTAATGACGCGAGTGGCGCGCAATGCGGCGACCAGGCGCTCGCGCGTGACGGTATCGAGCCCATGCCAGAGCGTCTGCGGGGCGCGCAGCAAGCCATGAGCCAGGAAGGCGGCATCCACGAGGGGTTGTCCGCCTTCGGTAAAATTGAGCCGGTCGGGTGAAGCCGGATCGACGCTGCGAGCCAGGGCGGCACGGGCAAGCTGGCGAAGCCGTGCCTGCGCCGCAACCTCATCATCGGTCGTGCCGGAGATATTCGCCCATTCGAGTTCGAGCCACGGCGCGAGGCCGGCGAGCGTGCGGCCGATGGCTTCGAGATGGGAAACGGTTTGCCGCGGAGTCGGGAGACCCGGGCGGGATTCGACCGGCATCGTCGCCCGGAGCCGGTCGCTGGCGAGAGCTTCGAGCGGCGGCGTGGCAATGCGGACGAGAAGATCAATCCAGCAGGCGCGAGTGGGGGCAGGCGTCGAGGCATTCCCCTGGCATGATAACGAAGAGGGAGCAGCGATCATGGATATTTAGCGACGAATACGGATCAAACCGCTGTCGGGGGCAACTCTGGAGTGGCGCGGGCGTCCCGCCCGCTGACGGCGAAGCCGCCGGATCGACGTGGCACGGGCTTCCAGCCCGTGGACGGCGCTCTGCGCCGCCCGCCTCCTCGTGCTCTGCGCCGGATGGATTATCCCTCTCCTGTCGGGAAGTGGAGGCGACCACCTGCCTGTACCTGAATGCAGCGGCAGGGTTGCCGCTGCTCATGCAGAGGGACAATCATTCGGGGCGAGTCCTCTTCCACGCTTCGAAGATCAGGCGGGCGTAGCCTTCGTGTCCCTTGTCGTTGGGATGCCATTTGACACCGGGAGAGGTCCCCCAGCCGCGGTTGGCAGGGTCGCGGGCGAGGTCGTTGACGGGAACAAAAGGGATGCCGTGTTGCTGGCAAACGTCGCGCATCACACGGTCCACGGTCGCGGGCCAGCCGGTGTAACGCCAGCCGCCGGGAGCGTCGGGGAGGGGTTCCTGTTTGCCGAGGCTCCATGTGCCGGTGGCGATGACGAGGGGACGGTGCGGTGCCTGGCGATCGAAGGCGGTGACAAGGTTTTCGTAGTTGGTCTTTAGTGATTCGATGCCGTCGACCTCCCTCTCGTGTTCGCCGAGTTGCACAACGACGAGGTGAGGGTTGAGCGGGAGAACGGTATCGATGGAGGCGAGGCGCTGGCTGGCCTTGCCGGAGCCGCCGGCAGTATGGAAGTGGAGTTCGACGCGGCGCTCGGGAAGCGCGTCCTGTACGAGGCGGGCAAGGCGGTGGGCGTAGTCGTTTTCCTCCGCGCTGACAGCCATGCCGCCGACGTGGTCCCAGCCGAGCTTCTGGCGGGTGTGCTCGCTGGTCCCGTGTCGGGTAATGCTGTCACCGATACAAAGGATGCGGTAGGCGGCGGTGTCGTCCGGATCTGCGGGACGGGAAACGGGGGCGGGGGGGTCGAGTTGGGTCTTGAAGTCCTCGCGGTCGGTATCGGCGGGCGTGGGTGGGGTGGTGGCGGCAAGGAGGGCGGTCTGGCAGGTGATGATGGCAAGCGCGAGGCTGCGGAGAGGGCGGAAGGGCGATACGTTCATGGGACGCGTCTTTCGAGGATGATGCCGGTGGCGGAGTGCGCGGGAAAGGTGTGGCGGAGCCGGTCGGGCGCGGCGAGGGGGATGGCGGCGTTCTGGCGGGTCCATCCGGCGGTGGCTTCACCGCGGTTGACGGCGGCGGGAGAGGTGCCGTTGAGTTCGGTGCAGGTGGCGGTGGCGGCGGCGAAGTTTTGCCAGGTGAGGGTGGCGGGGAGGTCACGGTCGAGGGTGAGGTTGAAGACGGTGAGATGGATTTTTGAGTTGTCGGCGGAGCGCGTCACGTAGGCGGTGAGCGCGGGCCGGGCGGGGATGGTGGCGGCGCGCCAGGGCTCGGCTTTCAGATTCCGGATTTCGAGTGTGCCGTGGAGAGGGGTGGTGGTGCCTTCAACGCGGGCGAGAATGACGATGGCGGTGGTGTCGGGGAGGGGCTGGTAGGTGCCGCCAAAGGAGGTCCATTCGTGGGCGGTCTGGAGGCCGCCCATGGCGATGCCGGAGCCGCTGGCTCTCCAGCCACGGGAGTCCATGATGCCGAGCCCGAGATTGGGCGACGTGGTCGTGGTGGCGTCGGGTTGCCAGCGGGCCTCGAAGCTGACTTTGTAGAGGAGGCCGGGAGACGGGGGGCGGAGGTCGTCGGGGAGGCCGGCGAGATGGCGAATGAGGAGGTTGGGATAGGTGCCGCCGGTGAGGCCGTCGTAGCGGAGGGTCCATTGGCCGCCGGCGGTATCGGGGGAACGGGAAATGCGAGTGTTGGCCGGGGACTGGCGGAGGGGGCGGGCGGCGTCGAGGAGGTTGATGTCGGAGATTTTGTGCTCGGGCCGGGGGGCGTCGCCGAGCGCGGGTTTCATGGTGGTGATGCCGGAGAAGTCGAGGCGGGGGGAGTCGGTGCGGACGGGGAGAAGGGTATGGCCGCGGTTTTGTGCCCAGAGCTGGAATACATAGTGGGCAGGCCGATACAAAGGGGTGTCAAGTTTGGCCCGGCTTTTCCAGGGGTGGCCGGCATAGGTGTGGACGGTTTCGAAGGAGCCGTTGAGCCAGCTCCAGTAGATGGCGGATTCGACGGGGGAATCGGGTGCGAGGAGGCGGCCGAGGTAGTCGCCGGTGCCGAGTGCGGCGGCGAGCGTGAAGCGATAGGGACGCTGGAGGTTGGGAGTCTGTTGGGTGGGACCGAGGTTATATTCGGTGATGGCGAGGGGGAGAGGACGACCGAGTTGGGCGGCGATTTCCTGATGGATGCGGGAGAGGTCGAGTTGGGTGGCGTAGCCGGCGGCCATCATGGCTTCGAGGAGGAGGTTTTCCTTGGGGCCGGTCATGTCGCCGCCGCCGTATTTGACCGGGTAGGTGTGGATGATGGCGAAGTCGATGTCAGTGGTGACGGTGGAGAGGACGCCGCGGTTCCAGCGGTCGTCGTCCTTGCGTTCGAGGGGGATGCCGCAACGGATGCGCGGGTCCACGGCTTTCATGGCGGCGGCGACTTGGGAGGCGTAGCGGCCGACTTCGGGCGGGGGGCGAACCTGGGTCTTGCCGATCTTGCGCCAGTCAACCCAGGACTCGTTGCCGATCTCGAAAGTGAGGACGTTGTAAGGCTCGGGGTGTCCGTCGGCGGCTCGGCGCATGGCCCAGGGGTGGGCGGGCGTGGCGGGGGCATTGAGGTATTCGACGAGGTCGGCGGCGTCCTGCGGGGTGCCAATGTATTCGCTGACGACAATGATGGGCTCGGCCTCGACGGCGCGGGCGACTTGCATGAATTCGTTGAGGCCGAATTTGCGGTCGCCACGCTGCTCGACGGGGCCGATGGTTTTTTTCCAGTCGTGATTATGGATGCCGAGGCCATCGGGATAGCGGAGGGCGCCGGGCCGGTAGGATTTGAGGATGGCGAGGGCGTCGGGATACGGGGAGCGAGTATCCGGGTTCCAGATACCGTCGCCTTCGGCGATGGCGGCGATGTCGGGATGGGGAATCGAAAAGATGCCGTAGTTGTCCGCCCCCTTGATGAAGTGGCCGAAGATGTTCGGGTTCACGGGCGTGCCGGTCGCGGCGGCGTCGAAGTGGATGCTGACGGGTGTTGGGTCAGGCGTGGCGGCGGCTTGGGCGGGAAGATATGCAGAGGCAGCAATGACCAGCGCCGCGAGATGGGGGCGAACAAGTTGCATGAGTCGCGTATATGGGGATGGAGATGGGAATGGGTCAGCGTCGGGTAGCGATGCGTTTGCGCCAGATGATCGCGCCGGCAAGAAACACGCTTCCCAACAGGAGGCTCACAGTGGCGGGTTCGGGGATAGGAGGGACGTTGGTGGTGATGGCGAAATTGTCAGCCCAGATGTAGTCGCCGTCAAAATAGAAGCCCGCTTGGCCGGAAATCGTCTGGCTGGCGCTGGTAATTGTCTGGGAAACATAGGTGTCCCCGGTGGTGCTGTTGGTGATCGTGAAGGTGTATTGTCCGGCGGTGTCGGTGGAGTTAAGGGTAAGGGCTCGCCAGGTTTTTGCCTGAGTTGCTCCTGCAGCAATGGTGCCTGAGCTCACGGTGGAACTCGTTCCATCGATACGCTCGATGAATTGCCAAGCGGTAGAGGTAGTGGCTCCTGCGAAGTTGAAACGAATCAGTGAATAATTGTTGGAGTCGACGTAATTGAACAGGATCCCGCCGTAGCGGCCGTTGGACTGCGAGTTGAAATCCGCACGGATGGTAAATGAATCTAAAAGCGGTACAGAATTGTAGAGTGCGAAGTGGGCCCCCGTGTTTTGAGTTTTAGCAACATTGGAGTTCAGGAAAATGCTGCCGGTGATGTCCCAGTCGGAGCCGAGGCCACCGCCAGGGCTGGGCGTATTGTCACGGTTGAAATTATCCGTGAAGGTCTTCGGCACAGTTTCGCCCTGAACGAGGGCAGGGACGGCTGACAGCAAGGCGGCCAGAATGCTGGCAACGTATTGTTTTCTCATAATATTTGACGGTTGATTGTTCGGGCTAAGACGAGAGGAAGAGGCGGAGGTACGGATGGAATGACAGTGTTGTTTCCATCACGGATGGATGTTTTGAGGCGGTTTATCTGTTTGGATACCACATGTCTTCATTGGCCGCGGCCACGGCCTCGGCACGTGAAACAAGGCGGACGTTGGCGGCCCAGAAGGCGACGAGAGCCTTGCCGTTTTGACGATAGGCAGGTTCGAAACTCTGGCGTATCTCGGTGCCGTTGTAGAGGTCCTTGTCGTTGACGCGGACGAGGGTGAAGAGGGAGTCCATGAAGGCGATGCTCCGTGTGGGGTTGGGGATGTCGCTCTCCCGGTAGCCGATGGCAAGCTGCTCTTCCGTGAGGCCGGTCCGGTTGTATCCGAAATCCGGGCGGTCCCTGCCCTCGACGTCGACGGTGCTGCGATAGACGGCGATCGCTTTGTTTGCATCGGCGTTGGCCCCGTTGAAACCCAGGAGTCTGTAGTAGTCGGCGTTTTGGTACCACCAGTATCCGCCTTGCAGTTTGGGCGCGACGTAACGGCCTTTGTGTTCGGAGGCGTGGAGGATGTTGGCGAGCTGGAGTTGGCGGATGTTGCTGCTCGCTTTGCTGAGCCGGGCCGCTTCGCGGACTTTGCCAACCGTAGGGATGATGATCGCCGCAAGGATGCCGATGATGGCGATGACGGTGAGGAGTTCGATCAGCGTGAAGGCACGGCAGTGGCTGAACGAGGGGCCGGTGGAGTTTGTGTGTTTCATGGGGAAAGGCAGGGCAGGGGCTGTGTGGTTACGCTCTGGCCGCTAACTGCTGTCGCGTTGCGTGAGCATGCCGCGCAGGAGGTGTTCGACGGGGCCGGCGGATCGGGGCAACTGGCCGGCGAGGGCGTCGTGCAGGACGCGGTAACCGGTGGCGCCGATTTCTTCATAGGGGATGCGATAACTGGTCAGGGGGACGGAGGAGCGGGCGGCGAGTTCGGAGTCGTCCATGCCGGTGACCCGAAGGTCATGAGGGATGCGCAGGCCGGTGCGGCGCGCGACTTCGATTACGGCCACGGCAAGAAAATCGGTGCTGCACACAACGGCGTCGATACCATCGGGCGCGCCGGCGGAAGCGGCTTGCAGGTAGGTGGCGGCCATGGCCTCGGGTTCTTCCATCGGGTTGGTCAGGTCCACATTCATCGACGAGTCGAGGCACACCCACTCGGGAGCGGGCGTGATGCCGGCCTCCTCGACAGCCTTGCGGTAACCGAGATAGCGTTCACGCATGGAGGCGCTGCGGGAGCGGGCGGAGAGATAACCGATGCGGCGCGCGCCGCGTTCGACGAGATGGCGCGTGGGGGTGTAGCCGGCGTGAAACCCGTCGAGCGTGACGACGGGGCAATCGAGCCCGAGCGGGTTGGGCGAGGTAAGGACGATCGGGTAGCGGGCGGAGGTGGTGGCCTTGACGAAGGCGGCCTGCGCCTCGGCGGAAAAAAGGTTGGGCCACACGAGTGCGCCGCGCACGGCGAACTCGTCGAGGCGGGTCATGAACTCGGCTTCCTTGTGGAAATCGAGACTCGTGCTTAGCAGCATGACGCGTTGGCCGCCATCATGGGCGGCGTCCTGAAAACCGCGGGCCTCGCGCCAGATGCCTTCATGACGTTCGGCCGGGTAGATGAAGGCGACGGAGCCAAGATCGGTCAGCGGTGGGGAAGCCTGATCATTGGCGGTAGCGGCACTGGAGGCGAACGTGGTTTTGCTGGAAATGACCCGGGTGCCGGCGCGGCGGCGGCGTTCGACGAGGCCCTCGTGCGCGAGAAGCCCCACGGCCTTGCTGATCGTGCTGATGCTGCAATCGAAGCGGGCGGCGAGTTCGGTTTCGGTCGGGAGCGTGTCGCCTTCCGCCCACTCGCCAGTCGCAATCTGCCCGCGCAAGGCGGCGTGGACGGCGCTGACTTTTCTGGAGCTCAATCGCGGGGCGGAGATGGCAGGCATGCCGCTAGCATTGGAAAAGAACAGTTGTTGTAAAGTAAAAACTGCGTTTTTAAATAAAAACTGTTTTATTTTATAATATATTGATAATAAGTTAAATTTGAAAACGAGATCAGGGGTTTACGCCGGATAAAGGGATTACCGGGTTGTGAAATCGAGTGTTATCCGGCTTGTGGCGCCGAGGAACTCGATAACGCCGCTGCCCCAGGCGGAATGCATGAAAGGGGAATCATGGGTGGCGTAGTCCAGGTCGGCGGGAGATCCGTCGAGCCGGCGCGCCCCTCGTGTATCCAGAAAAAGGATTCCGGCCTGCGAGGAGTGGTATTTCAGGGTCATGGCTTCGCGGTCAAATGTGATCGGGGAGGCGAGGAGCGTCTGGCGGAAAGCGGCGAAATGGGTGTGGGTTTCAGTGTCACCGACTTCGCAAACGATGCCGTGGCGGAGGCCGTCGCTGACGACTTCGCGGCCTGCCCACTCGCCCGCAGTTGTCCAGCGGCGGGCGGAGGAAAACCAGAGGCCGGCAAACGAATCCCCGGCGCGAACAAAAATCCAGCCGCTCGCGGGATCGTCGACGACTTCGTCGAAAGCGGCTTGCGGCAGGCAGGCGTGGATGAAGTGGAGCGGTTGCGCGGGGTCGATATCGTAGAGGGCGACGAGCGCCTGCCGGTTCTGGAAAAAATGGCCGCAACCGCAAAGGCGGTCGCCGGTCCAGTAGTTGTGCGTGCCGTCGGTGCCGGGGTGATGGGTGAAGAGGCGGGCATCGGTGCGGTTCGTAGCGGTGAAAGTGAGGTCCCAGTTGTGTTGTTGATGATACGCATAACCTGCGGCGTAACGTTGGTCGGCCGGGATGGGGAGTTCGTAGTGATTGTGGCAGGCACATGCGGCCGCCGCCGGATAGGCGTCCTGATATTGCACGCAGCCGAGAACGTAGCGCGGGGTGCACCAGCTGTATTTGCGGATGCTGCCGGGGAGAGGGGAAACGGGGAGCGTGTCGGCGAGGTTGTGCAGGTGTTTGCGTTCGCGGTTTTCGTAAGGGGTGGTCCGCGGGTGCGCGAGGTCGAGGACGAAGGGGGAGGGACGCCAGCCGCTGGCCGGCGTGATCAGGAGAAGATCGTGGAGGGAGAGGCGGACGGGCGGTGGGTCGTATCCAAAATAAAGATACTGTAGGATGCGGACGGGTTCGTTGGCGTGGTCGAGCGCGTGGTCGGCGTAGATGCGTCCGTGGGCTCCGCAATACATGCCGTCGAGAGAGTTCACGGCCATGCCGGCGAGGAGGACATCGAGCATCATGCCGGTGATGCGGCGGAGGGAGGCATCGCGGGTGTGATCGTGCAGGCAGAGCAGGATTTCCCAGACGGCGTCGAGGTAACAAACCGAGTCGAATTCGCCCCAGCCGAAGCGGGCGCGCTGGCGGATGAATCCGGAGAGCCAGGCGGCGTCTTCGGTGGCGAGTTGCGCGCCGGTTTTTGCATAGGCGGAGAACATCGCGTCCGGCCAGGCCTGGGCCATCAGGTGACGGCTGGCATGAAACATGAGGACATGGTTTTCCGACTGGTAGAGGCTGGCGAAATCGTGCGTGAGAAAAAACTGCCGGATGGCGTCACGGGTGGAGGATTCGAGCGGGGATGGCGTGCCCGTGTCGGAGGAAAGGAGATACCAGGCTTGACAGAGTTTGAGCGCGGCGAAGTCGGCTTCGCCTCGCGGGTCCTTGCCTTGCGGATGCGGGAGATCGAACCAGGCGGCGGTGCGGCGGAGGGCGACGTTTGCGGCAGCGTGGTTGCGATGGTTGATCAGGTCGACGACGGCGTTGGCGCCGAAGAGAGTGGCCTCCAGCTTGCGGATGTTGGCGGGGGGCACGTCGTTGATACGAGTGTCGGCATCGGCGGCGGCCTGGGCGGCAGCGAGTGCGCGAAGCCGGGCCTGACGGGCGGCAAAATCATCGGGAGGAGACGCGGAGGGCGAAACCGGGGGCAGCGACATGAGGCAGAGATGAAATCAGGCAGAATCAGCGGGCAACATTGTTTCGGCCAAACCCTTTCCGGAAGACTTTCGGGTGGTCGGTGGGCAGACTGGCAGCAGCGGGCGGATGATGTCCGGAAGAAGCGGCGGGAAGGTCGTAGTGGCCGACGTCCCGACCGGGGGAGGCGGAATCGGGAGTGCATCGTTACTCCCGCGCCCCCTGACGTAACGGGTGAGGCGGTGATGCGACACAAAAGCCGGTCCAGTGAACACGCAGGCATTTCAGCAGGCGGGGAATCCCGGGCGGAGCAGCGGGTGAAGATGGGCCTCGGATTTCCTGAACAGGATTTCATGGCTCGCCGGAGAGAGGGTTTGCGGCGCCGAGTCCGAGAAGGCGGAATTCGTGACCTCCGCTTTCGGAATGATGGTCGGGCAGAATCTTGAGTTTTATGCGATGCGGACCGGGGGAGAGGTCACGGGCGATGGTTACGGTGTCGCGGTAGCCGCCCCACGTCTGTTCATACCAGGTTTCGCGTGTCACGGGCGGGAGACTGTCCACCTGCACGGAGGCACGGCCAAAGCCGCCATTTTTGTGATAATCCATCAGGAAAACCGCGATACCCGTGATCTCGAATTCGATGGTGTCGCCGGGATGCCGGCCGATCCACGCTTTTGTTTCCGTGTCGAAAACCCATCCGTTGTTGGAAACAGGATACAGTTCGGAACTCTCGTGAAGCGTCACATCCTGGAAAAGATTGCTGTGGAGCGGAGCCGGGAGGAGAGAGGGCGGGGTGAAAGCAGGCGAGGCGGGGATCTGGACGCGCTCGAAATGTTCGATGAGCCGCCGGGCGATGAGCGCGTGGCCGGCGTCGTTGGGGTGGACGTAGTCCGCAGCATAGTCGTTCCAGGTGAGCCGTCCTGCGGTGATTTCCGGCCAGACGGCGTCGCGAATGCTGATCATGGGGACCTGGTAATGGCGACCGGTCTCGATCTGCGTCTGCTGCGCATTGGCGCCGTCGTTGCGGAGAAAAAACACGAGGACGACAGCAGGCGGTTGCGGACGATGGGCGAGAAGCTGGCGAATGACGCCTTCGTAACTCTCGGCGCGTCCGGCGGGGTCGTTCAGGTCGTTGACCGCGAAGTCAACGATGACCAGATCGGGATTTTTGGAAAGAACGTCGCGCTGGAGGCGAAGTGCGCCGTAGTTGGAACCGGTGGCGCCAATGCCGGCGTTGACGAGCTTCAACGGAGAATCGGGGAAGGCGGTGAGCCACCAGCCGGCGAGGCGCGTGACGTAGCGGTTTTCCGGCTGGGTGGCGCGGGCGCCTGCGGTGATGGAGCCGCCGATGGCCGCGAGGGTGATCGGCTCGCCCCGGCGGGCGCGGGCGAAGACTTCGCGCAGGCGAGTGTCGTCACCGGGAGAGACGAGGGCGCGGGCGGCAGCTGTGTTTGATAGTATCATGGAAATGAGGCGGTGACGGGGCGCAACAGGCCGTAAGCCGAAGGGTCTTTTTCGGAGACAATGCCAGAGCCCCATTCGAGGGTGGCGTTTCGTCCGGAGCCGTCGTTGTTATTGATGGCAAGAGAGAGGCGCAGCGGTTTTTCCGTGTTGTTGGCCAGAGGATACAGTTCCGGCCATTCGACGCGCAGGCGGTAACGGGTCGTGGATGCGTTGCGTTCGATGCGAACGGCGGCATGGCGAACCTCGTTCCCGGCGGGCGTCCAGCGGGCGGGAATGTCTCCCCGTGGATCAGCCGCCAGAATTTTGTGGAGGAGAGGGCCGTCAGGGGTGAGGGCGGCGATCAGTTCGGTGTTGCCGCCACTGATGCCGATGCCTTCGCAATCAATTGCGATTTGCAGGCTGTCGCCGTTCCACCATGCACTGGTTTCCTGCTGCGAGTGGACGGTGTCATTTACTTCCACTACGATGTCGAGTCCGGCATCGCTGGCTCCGACGGCGGCACGGGCGGAGAATCCGGCGTCAAGGTTGCCTTGTCGCGGCGCCTTGCCTTTCCAGTGGGTATTGATCCATGCGCTGGAGGGTATCTGCAAAGGTGCATCAATGTCCTTGAACAGAGGAGCCGTCTGGTAAGTAGCTTCGACGGCGGCGTGGCCGGCGCGGGCAGCTACTTGCCTGGAAACAACCTTGTCGGTAATGGGAAGACGGGAGATGGCGGCGGTGTCGGGGGTGGTAAGGTAATAGAAGCGGCCGGGCGGGAGCACGGAACCGGTGTCGGGGACGAGGGAGACAGCGCGACCTTCCCAGTCAAGAAGGGTAGAGGCGGGAGTAGCGACGGTGCTCAGGCTGGAAGCCGGCAGCGGGCCGGTTTCGCTCCAGACGAGGGCGAGGGGGCCGCGCGCGGTGTCGAGGAGGAGTGCGAGGGAATCAGTGGATACGGAAAATTCGCGGACAACGGTGGCCTGACGTCCGGTGATCCGGAGGAAGTTGGAAAGAACGACAGCGGCGTGGCGCGGTTCGGGTTGCGGACGTTTGCGAAAGAGACCGGAGCTGTGGGTGAACCATTTGTTTTCGCGGGCGAAGCCCAAGGCTTCCTTTTCCGTGAGGTTGGACATCTCGAAAAGCAGGGTGCGGCGGATACCGATCCTGAGTTGCCGGGCGAGGTCGCGGAGCAGGCGGAAGGAGAGGGCGTCTTCGGCAAGGATGGGGGTGGACTGCATGTTGCCCTGAAGGATGGCGTGCCACTCGGAGACGACGGCGGGTTTGGCGGGAACGTCGTGGATCGTGTCGATACGGCGGAATTCGTGAGAGCCACGGTCGGGGAAACTGCCGTGCTGGGAGAGCACGTCGTAGAAACGGGATGCGCCGAGCTGCTGGATGCGATTGTAGAACGCATAATAGGCGGAGCGGCTGCCGAGTCCGCCGATCCAGACTTCGGAGTCGGGCTGGAGTCGTTTGATGGTCGTGTAGCCGGCCTCCATGAGGCGGACGAAGTTTTCCGGGGTGTCGGACCAGAAGACGCTGCCGCCGGGGATAGCGGGTTCGTTCCAGAGTTCCCACAGGCGGATGCGGTCTCCGTAGCGGCGGACGGTGGCCTCGACGAAACGGGCGTAGTCCTGGATGTCGGCGGGGGCGTAGGCGGTGCCTTCGACAACGCAGATGTTGACGTTTTTCTTGTCGGGATGCGGTGAGGCCCAGAGAGGGGTGTAACAGAATTGCCCGGCGATGGTCATACCGGCGCGGGTGAGAGCGTCGATGTGCGGGTCGAGGAGTTCCCAGCGGTATTGGCCTTTGGCGGGTTCGATGGCGGTGTTGAGGTTGGAGAAGTTGGCCCCCCAGGGAATGGGGTGGATGTTGGCGAGGTCGAGGCCGACGAGCCGGGCAAGGGGGATGTTTTCCTGGTTGAGCGTGTAGGTGAAGCCGAACTGTCCCTTGGACTGGCGTCCGGGAACGTCAAGCGGGTCAGGCGGCAGGATGGCGAAGGACTGACGTGCGCGCTGAATGGAGAGAACCGTGCCGGTTGCGGGGGCTTTCAGGTCGAAGGAGCGGACAAGGGGACGCTCCTTTCCGGACTGATCGATGGCGCGGAACTCGGCTTCGTAGAAGCCGGGGCGGTCCGGCCGCCAAGTCCAGCCGTGGCGTTCGATTTCGGCACGCGGAGAGATGAACTCCGCGACCACCTCGCCTTCCACGGTGGTCAGCACGGTCTTGACAGACACGATGGCGGCGGGCAACGCCTTGCCGCTGAGCCTGAAGGCGGCGACCTCCCCCGGTTCCCACCAGGCGGGGATGGCGAGCGGAACCAGCCAGGAGCTTTCCAGTGCGGAGGTTTCCGCTCCGGCGGATGCGCCGGTGGACACGGAAAATGCGGTGACGAAGGCGTGGCCGGGAGTCTGTCCCAAGCCGGAGAAGCCGGCGAAGCGAGGCTCGACGGTTACGCCGCGTCCGGCAAGGGGAACAGAGCCCGAGACAGGCGATCCGCCGGCCCACAGGCTGACGGTGTCTCCCGCGCGGTCGTATTCGATTTTTAACTTCATCGGGCGGTTCGGGGAAAATTCGGGAAGGGAGCCGCGTTTGAGGACAACCATGTGCTGCGATTGCCAGTCCGCAGGCTCGTCATTGGCGGCGAGGGTGTAACGGCCCTCGGGGGTGAGGATGACATACACGCCCTTGCCCCACGGGGGAGTGCCAAGCCGGGGGTTGCCTATGCCGAGGGCGAGCCATCCTTTGGCGCCGGGTGTAACCTGTAATTCGGCCTCGGCGGTGACGACGGCCGGATCACCGGGGATGGGGAGCCGGCCGGCGAAAGGGCGGGTGTCCTGAACCTGGATTCCGGGGGCCTGGGTGGTGGAGGCAAAAACGAGGTTGGGAGTTGCCTGCCAGGTTGCCGTGCCTGCGGGCGTGCCGCGGAGTTGGGCGCCGGGCCGGCCTTTTTCGAGGCCGGTTGCAGTCGCTGGCGGAGCGAAGGCCAACGTAGCGACGAGGCACAACGATGCACAAAAGCGGAGGACAGGGGATGTGGACCAAGGCATAAATTCGAGGACGGAAAACGACAAAAGCACGAAGGCATGGCATCTGAGCCGCGCCGCGGCTCGGGAAACAGAAAAAATGCAGGCACCTTTCTCCTGCCGCGCATCGTGCTCGCGAGAGGAGAGAATGGCAACGCTTGTGAGAGAAGGGGGGGAGCGGGGGAAATGTATCAGCGGGCGTTCCGACGGAGACGACGACTCACGACCGTGGAGATCAGCGCGGCTCCGGCGACGAGCAGCGCGATGAAGCCCGGCTCGGGAATCGCGGAGGTCACGATCAGGCTGACCTGCCCGGCGGTGGCGAAATTCAGCTCATAATCGAACCCTGCCGGAGTGACGCCGAGCGCGAGGCCGTTGTTGACAAAGGCTCCGCCGGCGTAGCTGAAGAGGGTGTAGGTGCCCGCCCCGAAGCCTTCCAGTGCAGTGATGTTGAGTGTGCCTCCGAGAGTGAAGTCCCCCGTCACGGAAACGGAATCGCTGGTGGCGCCGAGGTCAAAATGGAGGGTGGCGGTGTTGGCGAGGGCAAGGCCGGCGCCAGCGGTGAATGTGCCGGCCAGACTGGCCCCGGAGTCATCATCGATGTTGCCGGCGGAGAAGGTCGCGCCGTCGAGCACTGTGATGGCGCGGTTGACGGTGCCGGAGCCACCGAGGGTGGCGCCGCTGGAGACGGTCACGGTGTCGCCGCCGGAGGCGAGGACGCCGTTGATGAGGAGGGTGCCCTCGCTGACGGTAGTCGTGCCGGAGTAGGTGTTGTTGGAGCCATTGAGGGCGACGATGCCGAGGCCGGTCTTGGTGAGATGATCGGTGTGGCTGTCGGCGCTGACGCCGGCGGCGCGCTGGATGTTGCCGGTGAAGTGGACGCGTCCGCCGGCAGTTGCGGTGAGGGTGAGGGCCTCGGCTTTCTGGTCGTTGTTCGCGCTGAAGCTGTTCACGAGGATGTTTCCGCTGAAGGTGGAAACGTGCGCGGTGGAGCCGCCGATGATATTGGGGCCGGTGCGTTCGCCGGCGCTGACGCTGACGAGACGGATATTGTTGGCGATGGTGCGGGCGCCATCGGTGAGGACGGCGGCCGTGCCCTCCAGATAGGCGGCGGTCGCGTTGTTGAGGCCGAGGCGGACTTCGCCGGTGCCGAAGGCGGAATCGTGGGCAGCGAGTGCGGTGCCGCGCCAGATGTTGGACGTGGTGGTGTAGGAATTGGACGCGCGCAGTTCGACCACGCCCGTGGTGGACGAGTTGAAGTTGAGGGCGGAGACGCCGCTGATGCTGTTTTCGATGACGAGGCGGCTGGTGTTGGAAAAGGAGCGGAGGGCGAGACTCTTGCCGTTGCCGTTGATCGCTCCACTCAGGGTTAGCTTGCCTCCGATGGCGTAGAACTGGGCGTTGCCGGTGAGCAGGATGTCGTTGGCGACGGCCTGGGCGCCGGCGCCGGTGTTGGTGATTCCTTGGTTGTTGCCGCTGACGCTGCCGGTGCCCGCGCCGTAGACGGAGAGGGTACCGGCACCGGAGAGGGTGAAGGAGGTGGCGGTGTTGAAGCTGAGATCTTTGACCGTGAAGGCGCTGTTGAGCACCGGCGCAGTGTTGGTGGCGCCGGTGAAGACGATGAGAGTGTCGTCGGCGCTGACGGGCGCGCCATCGGGATTCCAGTTTTCGGGGGTGAGGAAATTCGTGTCACCGCCACCGTCCCACGTGTAGGTGGCAGCGGCGAGGAAGGCGGGTGTGCTGAAGAGCAGCGAGGCGGCGATGATGAAACGGAGGTTGAATATGTGTCGAGCGGGTGTCATGAGAGATAGGATACTTGAATTGGTGATTGTCAGTGGTTGTCGAACAGGCAGAGAGGATCGCCTTCGGCGTGGTCGCGGAGATCCTTGATGAGATCGACTTGGCGAACGTGGCCGTCGTAGAAGCCGGCGTTGGCGGTCTTGCCGCTGCTGTGGCGCGGCCAGACGGACCAGTCGGTCGGTGAAAAACTCCCTCCCCAGGGAAACTTGGCGTAGCCCAGATTGGATTTTTTGTTGGTATCAACCGCCCATGCGGAGGGATTGGTGCTTGATGCGCCCGACGCCGCACAGCCGATGTCCACAATCATGATCATGCGGGTTGGCTGCTTGATGGCTTCCAGGGTCCTGGAGGGAGAGCGATTGTCTCCGTATTGGTGAAGTCTGTCCGGAGAAGACGCGTACTGGGTGCCTGAATTTAATCCGTAGGAGGAAGGCACATTTCCGGTTACATCCATGCTGGTGTCGGCGGCGTCGGCGTTGGTCGGGTCGGAAGGGCAGGTGAAAACGCCCCGGGCCTTTTTCGTGGTGCCGACGTAGGGGGCGATGTAGGCGCGCCAGGTGCGGTTGGCGTCGTCGGTGTTGCGCATGGGAATCAATCGTCCCCGGTTTTCATTGGCGTAGAGCAGGCAGGCTTGGGCGATCTGACGGACATTGGAGGCACAGTGCGCGGTCTTGGCGGTTTCACGTACGCGGCCAACGGTGGGGATGATAATCGCGGCGAGGATGCCGATGATGGCGATCACGGTGAGCAGTTCGATCAGCGTGAAGGCACGCCGGAGGCGGGGGGAGATCGGGCACGGTGTATTCATGGGGAAAACGGACGGGGGCGGTGGTGGATGGAGACGGTGTTTCTACGCGGTGCCGCCGGGAACGGGTTCACCGCGGAGGATGGTTTCGAGCGGGCCGTCGTAGCGACCGGCGATTTGCTCGTTGAGCACGCGGAAAGCGGTGGCGCCCATATGGGAGAAGGGCATGCGGTAGGTGGTCAGCGGCAGGTCGAGACGGGGGAGATTGCGGAAGCCGCCAATGCCGGTGACTTTGAGGTCACCGCTGGCCGTGGAGACGCGCAAGCCGCGCTCGGTGGCGGCAGTGATGCAGCCATGGGCGAGAAAATCCTCGGCGCACACGATGGCTTCCAGTCCCCCGGGGTGACGGGTCCACATGCGGTCAAAAAAATCGCGGGCGATCTGCGTGGGCTCTTCGAGCGGATTGTCGAAGCGTGGCTGCATCCTGGATTCAAGATGCGCGAGGGAGTCGTCAAACACGCCGGCTTCGGACATGGCTTGCCGGTAGCCGAGATAGCGGTCGCGGGTGGAGGGTACCCAGGCGTAATTGCTCAAATAACCGATGCGGCGCAGGCCCTGGTCGAGGAGGCGGCGGGTCATCGTATAGGCGGCGTGTTGTCCGTCGGAGACGACACCGGGGCGGTTCACGCCGGGCAGGTTCACGCCGACCATCACGACAGGGTAGGGGCAGGCGAGGATCATCTGCATGTAGTACACCTGATCCTGCGGGCTGCGTATCACCGGGTAAATGACAGCGCCGCGCACGTTGAACTCGCCGAGGCGCCCGACGATCTCGGCCTCCTTGCGGAAATTCATGCCGGTGGTCAGCATCATCACGCGCTGGCGGGCCTCGTTGGCGGCGGACTGGAAACCCTGCACGATCATCGCGATGCCCTCGTGCTCCACGCTCGGGTAGATGCAGGCGCAGGCGTCGAGGTCGAGCGCGTGCGCGCCGCCGTTGCGGCTGTGTGCGCCGGTTTGCGGGCGTTGCACGACGCGGGTGCCGGCGCGGGTACGGCGCTCGACGAGCTTTTCGTGCGAAAGCCGCGCGATGGCACGGCTCACGGTGCCACGGCTGCAGGAAAATTCTTCGGCGAGTTCCGCCTCGGTCGGAATTTGCTCACCGATCTTCCATACGCCTTCGGCGATGCGGCGCTCCAGTTCCGTGAACACGAAATCGGCCTTTTTCTGGGATTCTGTTAACATGGGGAACATGGGAGCAGGTGTGGGCGAATCGAACGAGACAGATGTTTTGACCAATAATTGATCAAAATCAAGAAGTTTTTCGCGCGAAGTGTTTATTTCATAACTTATTTATTTATAATATATTAAAATTAACATCGATCGTAATTGAGTTTATTTTGATCATTTTTTAATCAAAATTAACGTCGCTCTCGCCGGCTCCCTTGCCTCGCCCAGGTTTGAACCGGGGAGGGCAAAAAAATTTCAAACCTCGCTCGATTTCCTCTGCAAAACCTTGATTCTTGCCGTCATTCGTCAGTCACCGGCCATATCCGGGCCTGTTTCCCGTTCAGCACCTCCGCCTCCGCAACCAGCCACCCTCAAACCACACCGTCATGTTCCGCGCCATCAAACGCTTCTTCATCTGGCTCGGCCTCGCTGCCGAAAAAGCCACCGAAACCGACGCCATCAACCAGGCTGTCGTCGAACGCGGCATACGCGATGCCAAGGCCAAGGCCGACAAGGCCCACTACGCCAACGGCCAGCTCGCCGGCCAGATCGCCCTCCTCAAGGACCAGATCAAGCGGCAGGAGCGTCAGCGCGACGAAACCCAAAACCTCCTCCAGGCCGCCGCCGCCGCCAACGACGAGGCCAACGGCACCCACTACGCCGAGGAACTCGCCACCATCGAGCAGGATCTCGCCGACAACCAGGCCCAGCTCAAGAGCCTCGAGGAACTCTACCAGCAAAACACGCAGATCATCGCCAACAGCCTGCGCGAGATCCAGAAATTCCAGCGCGAGTTCGAGGCCGTGAAGGCGCGTGTCGCCGTCGGTCGTTCCCTGGAAAATCTCGCCGGCCTCATGAAGGGCTCCATCGGCGAACTCCAGGGCATGATGGGCGACGAGATGGGCCGCTCCATGCAACAGCTTCGCCAGGCCGCCGCCGGCGGCGAAGGCCAGATGCGCGCCACGCTCGACCTCGCCCGCGAAATGGGCTCCTCCCTCCAGCGCCAGCAGGAAGCCAAGCGCGCTCGCGGCGCTCTCCTGTTCAAGGAATACCAGAAAAAGATGGGCATGGTGCAGCCCCAGGCCGCCCCGCAACCCGATCCGTCTGCGCCCGCCCGCCAGAAAATCTCCGGGTCCTGACCACCCGGGTTCCCGTTTCCCGATCCTCAAACCTGTCGGAACAGGAAACTTCCAGAACCATTCTCTTTTACCGCGAAGGATGCGAAGGACGCGAAGCGGTCAGGAGTCGGATACAAATTCTCAATCAATTTACCTTCAATCCATCAGAAAAATAAAATGAATCTGTTTTTTCCGCTCTTCGCATCCTTCGCGTCCTTCGCGGTTAATTTTTAGAACCTCCCAACAGAAGGAAACGAAGAGAACGAAGGTATTTCAGTTTCGGATCTTCTTCGTTCTCCCTGTTTCCTTCTGTTCAAAGCCAAACCCTGAAAAAATCTTCCCATGACAGCTCGCGGTAAATTCGTCCTCACCCTCCTCATTCTCGGCCTCGCCGGATTCGGCGCGTACAAATGGTGGGACAAGCTCAAACCTGCCTCCGCTCCCTCGTCGGCCGCCGCGCCTGCGTCCGCCGCCGCCACCACCGCCGCCGGAGAAACGCACACCGCGATCGACGCCGCCGAGTTTGTCGCGCCGCTCTTTGCCTGTCCCAATCTGCCGCCCGCCGCCGCCTACGTTCCCAAGGACAACACCATCGATCTCGAACTCAGCGAATACGCGGGCTATGCCGGCATCATCGTCGCCAACGGCGGCCTCGAACCCTCCGAAAACTCCTTCTTCTACAAAAAGCACGGTTTCAAGGTGCGCATCACGCTCAGCGAAGAGGAAAGCTGGCCGGCCCTGAACACCGGCCGTATCGCCGCCTCCGCGACCACGGTGGATGTCCTCACCGCCTATTGCCGCAACTTCGCCGTCACCGCCCCCGTGCAGATCGGTTTCTCGCGCGGCGCCGACGGCATTGTCGTGCGCAAGGAAATACGCCGCATCAACGACCTCAAGGGCCGCGTCGTGGTCGCCTCCCAGTTCACCGAGGCCGACTTTTTCCTGCGTTACCTCACCCAGGAGGCCGGCCTCGAGGTCCATCTCCTCGCGACCCCGCAGGAGCGCCCCGATCCCGACAAGGTCAACCTCCTCTTCGCCGCGGACGCCTTCGCCGCCGCCGACCTCTTTCTCCAGGACCTGAAAGCCGGCGGCAACCTTCTCGCCGGCTGTGTCACCTGGGCGCCGAAAACCACCGAGACCGTCGAGGCCAGCAACGGCGCCGCCACGCTTCTCACCACCAACAGGAATCTGCTGATCATCGCCGACATCCTGATCGTCAACAAAGCCTTCGCCCAGGCCAACCCGAAGATCGTCGCCGGCCTCGTCGAGGGCACCCTCGAAGGCAACCGCCTCGTCCGCGACCAGTCCTCCGCGCAACTCGACACCATTGCCCGCGCCTTCAAGTGGACTCGCGACCAGGCGCGCGAGGAACTCGCCAAGGTCCACCTCTCCAACCTCCCCGAAAACCTCGCTTTCTACTCCGGCGCCATCGATTCCGCCGGCAGCTTCAGCGGCATCTTCACCTCCGCCCTCCTGGCCTACGGTTCGCTCATCGACCAGCCCACCGATGCCGAGCGTTACATGGATGCCAGCCACCTCGAGGCGCTCCAGGCCGCCGGGGCCTTCGCCGGCCAGCAGGTCGCCATCGCTCCCATCCGCAGCTCCGCCACCGGCGCGCTCGAAGGCGATCCGCTTCTCACCAAGGACATCCGCTTCCTCTTCGAACCCAACTCCGCCGTCCTCCAGCTCTCGAACCGGGAAAACCTGCAAAACCTCGACGCGATCAAGCGCCTCCTCCAGGTCAGCCCCGGCTCCACCATCCTCCTCCGCGGCCATGTCGACAACGCCCTCGTCGACACCTTCCGCAAGCAGGGGGGCGACGCCTTCGTCCGCCAGATGGCGCTCAAGGCCATGGAGCTCTCCAAAAACCGCTCCAACGAAATCCGCCGCGTGCTTATCGAACGGCTCGAAGTGACGCCTGCCCGTCTCGAAACCATCGGCCGCGGCTGGGAGGAACCCGCCGGCTCCGACCCCGAGCTCAACCGCCGCGTCGAAGTCCAGTGGTTTACCGTCGAATAAACCGGCGCGTCTCTCCCGCCCCTGCGCGCCTCACCCGCCACTCATCCTTTACGCATCCGCCTTCATTCCTTGAACGACGATCCGCAGCAGCAGCAACCGGCCAGTTACCGGCGCGTTTTTATGAAAAGCGCCGCGCACGCCTGGCTTGCTGTTCTCACGCTCGGCATCGGGTTTGCCAGCGCCGAGCCTCTCGGCCTGCTCATCGGCGGCGTCCTCTACGCGCTCGGTCACCTGTATCTGCCCGACACCGCGTGGTTTCGCCGCCGCGTTGACGCCCGCCGGCAGGCGGCCGACCAGGCCGCCGCGCAAGCCCGCGCCGCCGCCTTCGAGCAACAACGCGCGCAGATCGTGGCGGCGCTCTCGCCCGACCGCCGCCAGCGTCTCGACACCCTCGTCGCCGTCTGCAACGACATCTCCGCCGCCAGCTCCGAGGCCGCCGCCGGCGAGCTCGCCCTCTCGCTCGACACCCGCCTGCGCAAGCTCGACGAACTCCTCTGGACGTACCTCCGTCTCCTGACCATCGGCCAGTCGCTCGAAGTTTACCTCGAAACCGAACGCCGCGAACAACTCCCCGGAATCGCCGAAGCCGCCGAAGCCGAAGTGACCGCTCTCGAAGCCGAGATCGCCGCCGCCTCGCAGGACGGCACCGCCACGCCCGCGCTCGACACCCGCAGGAAACTCCTTTCCTCGCGCCGCGAACGCCTGCAAGCCCTCCGGCAGCGCCTCACCCGCGTCGCCCAGGCGCGCGCCAACCTCGAACTCGCCCGCTCCGAACAGGAACGCCTCGTCGAGCAGGCCAAGCTCATCCGCGCCGATGCCATCGCCAACAAGAACGCCGACGCCCTCGGCGCCCGCATCGACCTCAGCATCGAACACCTGGCCGAGACCAACCGCTGGCTCACCGAGATGTCCGATTTCAAGGACCTCACCACCCAGCTCCCGTCGCTTCCGGCTGGCGCGCTGCTCACGCCCTCCGTGCAGGCCACGCCGCCGCCCCTGCCAACCCGCCGTCAAAGGAAATCCACGACACATTGACATGCAGCCTGTCGCCGTCGTTCCTGTTTTCACAGGGGAGCACTTCACGTGCGCCCGTAAACGGCTTCATCCTGCCAACGGGCGCACGTGAAGTGCGCCCCTGCACCCGGCAGCCTGTGCTGATCCGCTCTTTACCACTCCTGCCCGCCGTCCCCGCCGCCATGTCCGACACCTCCACCATCACGACCTCTCCCCGCGCCCCGCTGCCAGCCTGGGCCGCCGAGCTTGCGCGCCTCTGGAACAGCGGCGCGCACAGCCTCTTCCTGCTTCACGGCAACATCCACGATCTCTTCCCCGTCGCGTTCGGCCCGGCCCCCGCCTACGCCCCGCTCGGCGGCTACCTCGCGCAGCGCCTCTTCCCCGCCCGCGGCCAGTTGCTCCACTACGATCTTGCCGCCGGCCTCACCTTCGCCACCGCCGCCATGCAGACGAGGTTCTTCGAGTGGCTGCAACTCTACGACGAAGTCGAGCACACCGGCCACCACCGCGCCGGCCCGCCTCGCGACCTCGTGAAACTGCTCCCCATCCTCCGCCGTTTTTTCCTCCGCATGGCTGAGGAAACCGGACCGGAGCGCGGCGTCACCCTCGTCATCCATTTCGCCGAAAAACTCGTCCCCGCTTCCGCCGACACCCACACCACGCTCGACGAACGCATCGCGCTCGTCACCCTCCTGAACTGGGCTGCGTCGCCCGAATTTCATCGCGGCGATATCGGCATCATGCTCGTCACGGAGACGCTTTCCGAGCTCCACGACGACTTCCTGCAAAACCCTCACGTCGCCCGCGTCCGCATCGATCTGCCTTCGCTGGAAGAGCGCGCCGCGTTCCTTTCCTCCGGCTGGCTCGACGCCCTCGCGCCTTCCGCGAGCCTTGCCGCCCACAGCGATCTTTCCATCGACGACCTCGCCCGCCGCACCTCCGGCCTCCCGCTGCTCCGCATCGAGCAGCTCCTCGCCACCGCCCTGCGTAACGACGAACGCATTACGGCTTCCCGGATCAGCAACGGGAAGCGTCGTCTCATCGAGGAGTACTGCGGCGATCTCGTCCGTTTCAAGGACCCGCGCCCCGGCCGTTCGCTCGATGACGTCGCCACGCACACCGCCGCCAAGGTCCGCCTTCGCGAGCTCGCCTGGCTCATCCGCGAAGGCAAACACCACGTCCTCGAACGTGGCGTGCTCGTTCCCGGCCGCGTCGGCGTCGGCAAGTCCTTCCTCATCGACTGCTTCGCCAGCGAATGTGGCCTGCCCGTTCTCGAGCTCGGCCAGTTCCGTTCCAAGTGGGTGGGTGAGACCGAGCGCCAGCAGGCCCGCATCCTTCTCACCATCCGCGCGCTCGGCCCGGTCATCGTCGTCGTGGACGAAGCCGACGCCGTCTTCGGCAACCGCAGCGCCGATGGCGACAGCGGCGTCTCCAGCCGCGTCTTTGCCGCCTTTGCCGCGCACCTCGGCGACTCGTCGCTGCGCGGGCGAGAACTGTGGATCGCCATGACCTCGCGCCCCGACCTCATGGCCATCGACCTCAAACGCCAGGGCCGTTTCGGTCTCTGTGTGCCGCTCTTTCCCGCGCAAATGCCGGACGAAGTGGTCGAGCTCTTCACCGTCATCGCGCACAGCCGCAAGCTCGCGCTCGCTTCCGGTCTCCTCGACTACATTCGCGAACACCTCGGCGGCCGTCCGCTGACGGGCAGCGACGTCGAGGCCATCCTCGTGCGCGCCCACGAGCGTGCCGTCCTTGCCGGCCGCGACGACGCTCCCGAGCTCGACGACCTCAAAACGGCCGTGGACGATTTCATCGACCCGCTCGATGAAAACCTGCTCGCGCTCCAGGAACTCGCCGCCGTCCTCGCCTGTTCCGACCGCCGTTTCCTCCCCGCCCGTTACCAGTCCGCCGACCGTGCCGCGCTCCGCACCGCGTACGAAGCCGCCACCCGCGCCCTGCGCGGGTGACTTCATCCCTTCCGCTCCCGGCGAAAGGCCGACGGCGTTTGCCCCAGCTTCGTCCGGAACAGCACGCTGAGGCGATGCTGGCTGCCGAGGCCGGACTGCGCGGCGACGGCGGAGAGTTTTTGATCGGTCGTCGCCAGCAGCTCCCGCGCGCGCGCCAGCTTTACCCGGTGAATCTCCTCCAGCATCGAGCGGCCGAGCGCCTTCCGGAAACGCGCCTGCAAGCCCGAGCGCGACACGCCGGCCGCACGGACCAGCTCCGCCACCCGCAGCCGCCCCCCGCTTTCGCGGATCAGGCGCACCGCTTTCGACACCGCCGGATCATCCACAAAAAGCACATCCGTCGAACGCCGCGCCGCCACCTCGCTCACCGGGAGGCGCACCACTTCGCCATGCCCGCGCTCGCCACGCGTCATCAGCCTGTCCAGCAAGCGTGCCGCCTCGTATCCGATCGCCCGTGACGGCAACCGCACGCTCGACAGAGGCACGCTTTCGAAATCCACCCAGAAGTCGTCGTCGCCGGCGCCGAGCACCGCCACATCCTCCGGCACGCGCCAGCCGAGTTCGCGGGCGGCGCGGATCAGTTGCAGCGCCAGCGTGTCGAGCACCGCGAACAGCCCGAGCGGACGGCGATGTTGCAGCGTCGCCAGCCAGCGTTTCATGGCGGCGAAAACGGTTGCGGGCGTGCGACGCCCGAAGGGGATGCCGCCGCCCACCGCAGGACTGTTATCGCCCAACGCGCGGCGAAACCCCTGCAGCCTCTCTTCCGAATAGGCGGCGCCGGGCTGTCCCCAAAAACCGAATGCCTGGCAACCGCACGCACGCAAATGCTCCGCCGCCAGATGTCCGGCCGCCACATCGTCCTGCGTTACCAGCGGCAGGACGGGGGAGATCATGCCGTTGGAGAGGTTCACGACCGGAACACCTGCTTCCAGAAAACGGGCTTCCTCGTCCCGCGTGTTGATCGCGGCGACGATCCCGTCGATCCGGTCGCGGCGGACGAGTGCGGCGGGATTGTCGGTCCGCTCGTGCGCCAGCCAGCGATCGGCAAATTCGAGGCGGCCCGTGTCGAAACCGTAGTGACGCGCCCCGAGCAGGGTGTTGCGAAAATACTCCAGCCCCTCTCCGACAACGAGCTGCACCCGGAACGGCGCGTCGGGATTTTTCCGCTTTTTCATTGGCGAAAATGACAAAAGAAATGTCGTTTTCGGCAACGCTTTATTCGCGCCAGACGACCGCTTTTCCCGCTCTTTTCACTACCGTCCGTTATCCGTTTCGCCTTCACATTCTCACCTCCCGTCTCCCGCATTTCACATGACCACGCTCGATCTTGCTTCCTCCGCCGGTCTCGCCGGCTGGCGCTTTCGCGACACTTCAAAAAAAACATGGCTGCCTGCCCAGGTGCCGGGCTGTGTCCATACGGACCTGATCCGGGAGGAAAAGATACCCGATCCCTTTTACGGCACCCACGAGCTCGACTTGCAGTGGATCGAGGAGCGCGACTGGGAGTACACGGCGACTTTCAACGTTCCGGCTTCGCTCTTCGATGACGAGCAGATCGATCTCGTTGCCGACGGGCTCGACACGGTGGCGACGGTTTTCCTCAACGGCAAAAAAATCGCCGCCACGGAAAACATGTTCACGGGCTACCGCTGGCCGGTGAAGAAGCTGCTCCGCCGCGGTCGCAACGAACTCCGCATCCATTTCCGCAGCGCGATGGACTACATCCGCTCCGTCCGTCCCGAACACACGCCGCGCGAGTGCAACGACCCTGTCGGAGGCTGCACGCGGGTCCGCAAGATGCAGTGCAACTTCGGATGGGACTGGGGACCGCGCCTCGTTACCGCCGGCGTGTGGCGCGACATCCGGCTCGAGGGCTGGGGCGCCAACCGCCTCGTCCATGCGCACATCGCCCAGACTCATGCCCCGGATGGTTCCGTAACACTCACGGTCACGCCGGAACTGGCGATGGATGCGCCGGTGTCGGTGGAAGTGCGGGTGACGCTCGACGGCAAGGACGTGGCGCGGGCTTTTTCTGCCAAACGCCCGCTTCCGTGGCACGGGCTTCCAGCCCGTGAAGTCCCGGAGGCGAGGCGCGTTGCGCCTCGTCGCAGCGGCAGGAATGCCGCCGCTCCCACGGCCGGCGGGACGCCCGCGCCACTCACAGAACCGATCACCCTGTCCATTCCCGATCCGCAACTCTGGTGGCCGGCAGGGCAGGGGAAGCAGCCGCTCTACGATGTCGAAATCATCGCCTCATCCGGTGACGAAAAACTGAATACAATCCGGAAACGCATCGGCCTGCGCACCCTCGTGCTCGACCGGCATCCCGACGAGTGGGGAGAGTCGTTCCGGTTCGTCGTCAACGGACGTCCCGTTTTCATCAAGGGCGCCAACTGGATTCCCGCTCACGCCTTTGTCGCCGGCCTCACCCGCGCCGACTACGCCCGCGATCTCCGGGCGGCCGCGCTCGCCAACATGAACTGCGTGCGCCTCTGGGGGGGAGGCATTTACGAAAGCGAGCATTTTTATGACCTGTGCGACGAACTCGGTCTGCTCGTCTGGCACGATTTCATGTTTGGCTGCACACTCTATCCCTACGATGACGCATTTGTCGAAAGCGTGCGTGTCGAGGCCGTTTATAACGTCCGTCGCGTCCACCATCGCGCGTCGCTGGCACTCTGGTGCGGCAACAACGAACTCGTGCAGATCAACAAACCCCGCATCCTCGACACGCCGGAGCACAAGGCCGGTTACGAACGTATCTTTCACGACCTGCTTCCCGCCGTCATCGCGGAGCATGACGGGACTACGCCTTACTGGCCGAGCTCCGAATGGAGCGGCGACTGGGAAACCGGTCACGAGGTTTTCGAGAAACGCGGCGACAAGCATTTCTGGGACGTGTGGCATGCCCGCAAGCCGGTCAAGGATTACGAGAAATACGCATTCCGGTTTGTATCCGAATTCGGGATGCAGAGTTATTCCTCGCCGGAAACCAACGCCACCTTCTGTCCGGCCGACGACGACAACGTCTTCGGCCCGACGATGGAGAACCATCAGAAGAACCGCGCCGGCAACCAGATCATCCTCGATTATGTTTCGCGCCGTTACCGGCTGCCGAAATCGCAGGACGACCTCATCTGGCTCTCGCAGCTCAACCAGGCCTACTGCATGCAGGTGGGCATCGAGCATTACCGCCGCCTCGCGCCGCGCTGCATGGGCACGATCTACTGGCAACTCAACGACTGCTGGCCGGTGGCGTCGTGGAGCTCGATCGAGTTCACCGGGCGCTGGAAAGCGCTGCATTACGCCGCCCGCCGTTTTAATGCGCCGGCGCTCGTCACGGCGCACGTTCCGGGTGACGAGACACCGGTCATCGGCAACTACCGCCGCACCACGGTGCGCGAGGTTCATCTCCATACGGTTTACGACGCGCCGGTTCCGGCCAGGGGCGTGTTGCGCTGGGATCTTTTCCGCATCGATGCCAGGGCGGGTGGAACAAAAAAAGTGAAGTCACTGCTTTCCGGGAAAAAATCGGTGACGTTGCGCTATGGCGAAAGCGTGAATCAGAAAACACTGGACCTCGGCGCAGCGATGGAGCGCTACGGACGCGACAACATCTATCTGCGCATCGCTCTGGATGTCGGAGGCCGCACGGTGAGCGAGGACACGGTATTTCTGGCGCCGCCGCGTTTCCTGCCGTTGCCGCGGGCGAAGACACGCGTGCGGGTGCGTCAGCTCGGACCGAAGGAGTTCGCCGTGGCATTCACCTCGCCGGTTTTCCAGCACCGGTTTGCGTTCGGGTTGCCGGGTCTCGCACACATGGCGGACGATAACTGGTTCGAGCTTTATCCAGGTGAGCCAAAGGAAGTGATCGTCACCTTGGCGCGCCCGGCGACAAAGGCGACCGTCGAGAAAAAACTACGGTATCGTTCGCTGGCAGATACGTACGCATGAGCCGGGAGCGGCGGCATTCCTGCCGCTGCTTCAGCCGGAGGGAATTTCGCACAACGAATGGCTTTCCTCGCAGGTCCGGTCACGATCCCGTGTGCAGGCTCCGGGGGGGGAGATTTCAGATCCCGGATTTCGGATTTTTACACAAAGGTTCTGTATTGGCTGCGCCATGACCGAAGAATCCAAACCGTAACCGCGAATGAACGCGAACAGACGCGAATGAAGGCAGAAATAGCGGAGCCATTGGTTTTATTCGCGTTCATTTGCGTCCATTCGCGGTTGGCTTGTCTGCCTTGAGTTGGAGCGGGGGGGGACGATTGCCTGCGAACTTACGTTTGCAGCTACGAAACATCGGGGACGCGGGCTGGCCCTCTGCGCCCACTCCCAATCTCTGTGGTGCAAATTTTCACACCACAGAGATTGGGAGTGGGCGCAGAGAGAAAGACAGAGAGAGAGCGTAGCTGCGAACTTACGTTCGCAGCTACGGGCGGACTACAGGCGGGCTGACTGGCTCTCTCTCTAAACAGATACATGCGCCTCGTTGCAGCGGCAGGAATGCCGCCGCTCCTTGTGCATTACACCTGCTCCAGCAGCTTGTAGAGGCGGGCGATCATTTTTGTCGGGTCCTCGAAGAGGCCGGCGGCGATGAGCGAGTTGTCGAGAATCTGCTCGGCGATCAGCTTCGCCTTTTCGGGCGACGCCGAACGCGCGGCGGCGAGGTGCCGGATCACGGCGTGGCGCGGGTTGATCTCGAGGTTGACCTTGAGCGGCGCGTCGGCGGCATCCTTGTTCATGGCCTTCATCATGCGGCGCATGTGCGGGGTCATGAACTTGTCGGCGTTGGTCGCCAGCGCAGGCGACTCGACGAGGCGGTCGCTGGACTTCACGGTCTCGACGCGCTCGCCGAGGGTTTCCTTGAGCCACTTCGCGAGGTCTTCGATCTCGTCCTTCGTGAGCGCGCCTTCGGCCTCGGGCGGCGTGGGGGCGTCGGGGAGTTTGACGTCGGCGTGGTCGGCGGAGATCAGTTTCTTGCCGTCGAATTCGCGGACGTTGTTCATGACGTATTCGTCCACCGGCTCGTAGCAGAAGAGGACCTCGATGCCGCGCGACTTGAAGCCTTCGAGGTAGGGCCCGTTTTCGAGCGCCTCGCGGTTGGCGCCGATCAGGTAATAGATCTCCTTCTGCGCGTTGTCGCCGGTGCCGGTGATGCGCGAAACGTAGTCGGCGAGCGAGGTGGCCTTGCCCTTTTCGGTGAGCGAGGACTCGAAGCGGAGCAGTTTTACGAGGGCGTCCTTGTTGGCGTAATCCGTGGCGGCGCCTTCTTTCAGGAAGATGGCGAACTCGTTGTAGAACTCGTTGTACGCATCGGGGCGGGCGGTGGCTTCCTCTTCGAGGAACTTGAGGAAACGTTTGGTGATGACGGTGCCGAGTTTCTGGAGGAGGGCCTTGTCCTGCATCGTCTCGCGCGAGATGTTGAGCGGCAGGTCCTCGCTGTCCACGACGCCCTTGAGGAAGCGGAGCCATTCGGGGAGGAGGTCTTTCGGGCGGGCGTCGATGAGGACTTTCCGGCAATAGAGCGCAACGGCGGGTTCGAGGCGCGACATGCCGAATTTTTCGGTGTTTTCCTTCGGCACGAAGAGCAGCGAGTTGATCTGGAGTGGGGCGTCGGCGCTGAAATGGAGGCGCAGGCGCGGCTCGTCCCAGGCGTGCGCCTGGAACTTGTAGAACTCGGTGTACTCCTCGTCCTTGATTTCGTTTTTCGAGCGCAACCAGAGCGCCTGGATGGTGTTGATGCGTTTGCCGTTGAGGTTGATCGGGAACGAGACGAAGGCGCTGTAGCGTTCGAGGATGCTCTTCACCCGCGACTCTTCGGCGAATTCGCCGCAGTCGTCCTTGAGCTCGATCACGATTTTGGTGCCGCGCGTGAGGTCGGGCGCTTCCTCGATCGAGTAGCTGCCGGCGCCATCGCTCGACCAGACGTGACCGGGCTCGGCCGTGCGCCAGGAGCGGGAGTAGACTTTCACCGACTGGCCGGCCATGAACGCGGCGTAGAAACCGACGCCGAACTGGCCGATGAGGTTGGCGTTTTTCTGGCCATTCTCGCCGAGGGCCTTGAGGAAGGCCTTGGAGCCGGAGTGGGCGATGGTGCCGAGGTTTTTCACCAGTTCCTCGCGGGTCATGCCGAGGCCGGTGTCCTGGATCGTGAGGGTCTTGGGCGTGGCCTTGTCGTCGGTGGTGAGGTTGATCTCGAGGTCGCGGCCGGCGTCCTGGATGTCTTTTTCGGTGAGCTGGAGGTGGCGGAGTTTCTCCAGCGCGTCGGAGGCGTTGGAAACAAGCTCACGGACGAAGATTTCCTTCTCCGTATAGAGCGAGTGGATAACGATATCGAGCAGTTGCTTGATTTCGGCCTGGAACTCGAAGGATTGCGGAGCAGTGGTGTTGGACATGGTCGTGTGGAAGAAAAACGAAAAAGAACCCATGCCCTAAAAAGGTCCGGAGGCGAATGTCCAGTTTTTGGATCGGAGAAAAGCGAGGGGAGGGGGGGGATTTCAGATCCCGGATTGCGGATTTTTACACAAAGGCCGCAAGGGACGCAAAGGTCGGAAAAAGACCAAAGTGGGCAACGGTCTGGTTTTCAGAGATTTCGCGTTCTTCGCGATCCTTGTGTAAAATCAGGAACATCGGGAGGGGAGGGAGGGATGCACGGTGTCACTCCGTCGCCGCCGCTTCCAGCTCTTCCCAACGCGCAAACACTGTCGCCAGCTCCTCCTCGATCACCGCCATCCGCGCGCGCACCTCGCCGGCCGCGCCGGGCTCGCGCTGGTAGAACGCCGGATCGGCCAGTCTCGCAGTCAGCTCCGCCTGTTCGGTCTCCAGCTTCTCGATACGCGCCGGGAGGGCGGCGAGCTCGTTGCGTTCCCGGTTCGTGAGCTTGCGCGGACGCGCCGCTCCCGGCGGCGGAGTTCCTGCCGTCGCGGGACCTGCCCCGCTGCCTGAGGCCGGGGATTTCTGATCCGGGGTCCCCGCCCCGGCGGGTTTCCGCGCCAGCTCGGCCTGCCAGTCGGTGTAGCCGCCGACGTATTCCGCGACGCGGCCCTCGCCCTCGAACACGTACACGCTCGTCACCACCTCATCCAGAAATGCGCGGTCATGGCTTACCACGATCAGCGTGCCCGCAAATTCGACGAGCAGGTTTTCCAGCAACTCCAGCGTTTCGGCATCGAGGTCGTTGGTCGGTTCGTCGAGCACGAGGACGTTGGCCGGCCGGGTGAAAAGGCGCGCGAGGAGGAGCCGGTTGCGTTCGCCGCCGGAAAGCACGCGGGCGGGAGTGCGCGCGCGGTCGGGCTCGAAGAGAAAATCCTGGAGGTAGCTGATGACGTGCTTCGTCTTCCCCGCGACGGTCACGGTCGTGTTGCCGTCGGCCACGTTGTCGGCGACGGATTTTGCGTCGTCGATTTGCGCACGGAGCTGGTCGAGATAGACGACCTCGAGCTGCGTGCCGTGCTTGAGCGTGCCCCCGGTCGGCTGGAGCTGCCCGAGGAGCAGTTTGATAAACGTGGTCTTGCCCGCGCCGTTGGGGCCGATGAGGCCGATCTTGTCGCCGCGCATGATGGTGGCGGTGAAGTCGCGCAGGAGCGGCGGCGGCGGCTCCGCCGCCGGGTTCAGGGTTTGGAGTCTGGAGTTCAGGGTTGGGGAACCGGCTACGGGCGTCTCTTCCAACTCTGAACCGGAAACCCTGAACTCCGAACTCCCCGCCGCAGGCGGCGGCGGGGGCCAGGCAAACGACAGGTTTTCGGCGTCGATGACCTTGACGCCGGATTCGCTCGCCGTGGTCACGCGGAGGGTGGCGGTGCCGGTGCGGGCGCGGCGGTTGCGTCGTTCGGCGCGGAGGGCGGCGAGTTGTTCGAGGCGGGCCACGGCCTTGGTGCGGCGCGCGCTCGGCTGGCGGCGCGACCATTCTTCCTCCTGCGCCAGTTTTTTGTCGGTGGCGGCCTGCTGGCGTTCTTCGGCTTCGAGCCGTTCCTGGCGACGGACGAGAAAGGTGTCGTACGGGCAGGCCCAGTTGGTGAGCACGCCGCGGTCGAGCTCGACGATGCGGCCGGCGAGCTTGCGGAGGAAGGCGCGGTCGTGGGTGACGAAAAACAGACCGATTTTCTCGGTCTGCAAAAATTCTTCCAGCCAGAGGATGCTGGCGAGGTCGAGATGGTTGGTCGGTTCGTCGAGCAGGAGCAGGTCGGGCGCGCTGGCGAGCGCGCGGGCGAGGAGCACGCGACGCTTGAGTCCGCCGGAGAGCCGGGCGACTTCGGCGGCGGGCGGGAGCTGCATCCGGTCGAGGAGTTGTTCGAGGCGGATTTCCTGCTCCCAGTCCTCCTCGTGCGCGGAGGCGGGACGGAGCCCGGCGGCAACAAAATCGTGGACGGAGCCGGGCAGCCCGACCTCGGCGGGAATTTCCTGGGTGAGCCGGGCGAAGTGCGCGCCGGGCTGGCGGAAGATTTCGCCGGTGTCGGGTTTCATGTCGCCCGCGATGAGCTTCATGAGCGTGGACTTGCCCGCGCCGTTGCGCCCGACGAGGCACACGCGTTCACCCGGATCGACCTGGAAGTTGATGTGGTCGAGAACCGGCGGACCGCCGAAGGCATGGGAAACGTCGAGCAAGGTGAGCAGCGCCATTGGTAGAAGCTGCCAGAAATGACGGACGAAGGAGAGGGCACGCAAGCCTGCCGTCAAGGCGGGCACCCGAAGGTTAGCCCGCTTCGCGCCCCGCGTGAAGGCCGGGTCAGTCCAGGCCGAAGACCCGGCGGCCGAGCGTCCACATGAGGAGCGGGAGGAGGAGGGCGAAGAGCAGGTTGACCCAGATGCCGGCCCGCAACATGCGCGGCAACGAGACGAGGCCGGAGCTGTAGGCGATGGCGTTGGGCGGAGTGCCGACGGGGAGCGCGAAGTCAGCGCTGGCGGCGAGGGTCACGGGTACGCAGAGCAGCAGCGCAGGCTGGTTGATACCGATGGCGAGCGCGCCGATGACCGGAAGGAACGCGGTGGCCGTGGCGGTGTTGCTGGTGAACGCCGTGGCAAAGATCATCACGAGGGTGACGAGAAACACGACGGCGAGCGGAGGCCAGTCGGACATGCTGCCGAGCGCCGTGGCGAGCGCCTGGACCAGCCCGGTCTTTTCCATCGCCGCGGCCAGGCTCAGGCCGCCGCCGAAAAGGATGAGCACATCCCACGGCATTTTCTTGAGACACGTCCAGTCGAGGACGAAGGCGTCTTTTTTCCGGTTGGCGGGGATGAAAAAGAGGAGCAGCGCCGCGCCCATGGCGATGACTTCGTCGGTGATGAGCGCGCCCAGGGGCCACTCCGCGCCGGCGGTTTTCGGAGCGTCGGCCTTCCAGACTTCGCGGGAGACCCACAGGCTGATGGCCAGCAGGAAGGCGCCGGTGACGGCCCACTCGGGCCAGCTCATGCGGCCGAGCCCGGCGCGTTCGCTGGCGAGTTTCTCCTTCACGCCGGCGATCTCGTCATTGGCCACGCGGAAGGTCACCCGCGTGAGGATGAGGTACACCAGCGGCAGCGAGATGAGAACCACGGGTATGCCCAGCATCATCCACTGGCCGAAACTGATTTCGATGCCGTGGACCTTTTCCATGTACGCTTTGAGAATGACGTTGGGCGGAGTGCTGGTGACCGTGCCCATGCCGCCGATGTTGGAGCCGTAGGCGATGGCGAGGACGAGGGCCGCGCCCATCTCGCGGGCGACCGCCTGGCTGCCGGGCATGGCCTTCAGCAGGGAGTGGACGCTCACGCCGATCGGCAGCAGCATCATGGCGGTGGCGGAATTGCTCGCCCACAGGCTGATGAAGGCGGCGGCGCAGAGGAAACCGAGCACGAGCGAACGCGGGCGGGTGCCGATGGCGCCGATGATGGTGAAGGCGATGCGCCGGTGGAGGTTCCAGCGCTCCATGGCGAGGGCGAGCATGAAGCCGCCCATGAACAGATAGATGACCGGGTCCGCGTACGGGGCGGCGGCCTGGCGAACGGGGGAGATGCCGAGCAGCGGGAGGAGCACCAGAGGCAGGAGGGAGGTCGCGGGAATGGGGATCGCCTCGGTCACCCACAGGACCGCCATCATCACCGCGAGCAGGGCGACCCGCGTGCCGCCCTGGCTGAGACCGGGCAGGGCCGGCGAAAACCACATGGCCAGCAGGAGCAGGGCCGCGATGGAGAGGCCGATGCGCAGGCGCCAGCCGTGCCCCGGTTCGTCGATCGGGTTGCCTTTCTTGTCGTGCAGGGGATGGGTAAGAGGATAGTTTTTTTCCACGGAACAGGGCTTGCTCATCCCGAAAAAATTGCCGGACGTCGACAATTTTCCCTTATGAGATGTATTAGAAAATACATTGATGCGCTGCTGGCACCGCGCCGCCCGGAACCGGAGCCGCGAAATGCAGAGGTTTGTGGTTTCTTTCGCCGGAAGCGTGATGCGGATAACATGCCGGTGAGAAATTTCCCACCGTGAGGGTGTGGGACCCGGTGCAGGCCAGCCGTCGCTGACCGCGCGGTCCGGTGACGGGCGCCCCGCTGCGAAGGCGCGGTGGTGAAGGAACCGGCACGCGTCATGGTTTTTCACAACGGCGTCGTGATTCACAACAACGTGCAACTGCCGGGTGTGACCGAAGCGCAGACGGACACCAACATGCAGCTTCCCGGGCATCTGCGGCTGCAAGACCACAAGGATGTCGTCTGGTACCGCAACATCCGGGCGGTGCACCTGCCGAAGGAAGGCCACGACACCTGCAAACCCGCGATGCGAGGCTGAGCGTGGCAAGGTCCGTGCCGACATTGCCCGTTATCCGGGAATCGGCAGGGACCGCGCGTATCAGGGCAGGATCAATTCCGACCTGCCTTGGGGAGAGGTCAGCTCGATCTTCACGGGCCGTTTCGTGAGCGCGTAGTCCGGCCAGGCGATCTCCGCCGTGCCGACCCCGTGACGCGGGCGGGAAAGTATGAGACCTTGCGCGTCTGTCACCGTGACTGTCCAGGGGAGACCGTCGCCCTGCACGCGCACCGCGTGCGGTGTGCCGTCGATGCCGAGCAGCGTTGCCCGGCTCTCCTGCGGGAAGAGCGAGACCGCGAACGTCTCGAAGGTGCCGAGTTCCAGCTCGAACGAAGCGGTTTCACCCGACGGATCGGAGTTCAGCGCGAGTTCCTTCGCGGTTTTTCCCTCCAGGCGAAAGGCGCGCATGGGCACGCCTGCGGGCATGGGCACCGCAAACGTGAAACGTTCCGGCTTGCCGTGGTTGGTGCCGGCGACGAACACCGCGCGCCCGTCGTCGCCGGTGCGCAGCACGGCGTCGATTTCGGTATTGGCGGGCGAGACCCGGAGACGGGAAACGATTCCCTCTTCCGCCAGTAGATCGAACCAGAAGTCGCGCAGGTCGCCGGCCGCAGACTCCTCGCGAAACATCGCGCCAGGCGACCAGGGAACGACCACAACGCGGCCTTTGCCGAGCGGACGTTTCATCAACGCGATGTTCTTCATGTTGACGGTGCGCAAGGCCGTCCACGCCTTGCCTTGCGGCTTCACGTCCAGGAGCTCGGGCGCGGTGCGTTTGAAAACACCGTTCTGCACGAACCACTCGCCGGTGCGGAAGACATTCGCGGAGAGGGAGTCGGCCGTGATGCTGGCCTTGGGCAGGCGGGCGTCGCCGGTTTCGTATTCGAAATACTGCGACAGGACGGATGATTTTTTCCCGTAGCGGTCGTACTCGCCGGTGCGTCCGGCGATGACGAGAGCACCGCCTTTTTCCCTGACCCACGACCGGAGGTTTGCCCAGACCGTGGGTCCGACATGATTCACGTCGGCGAGAACGACGACCTTGATCCAGTCCGGAACGGGCTGGTCGGCGAACTCCTCGGTGAGGATGTGCGGCACCAGGTGCCGGCTGGTAAATGCTCCGTAGAAGGCGTGCCAGTTCCGCAAGAGCGTCCAGTCGCGGGCCGTGTTTTGCACGAGGTCGGAATGCGGATAGATGACGGCGACGGGAGAGCGTTCGGTGCGAAGATGGAGAAGCGAGGGCGCGGTCTGCGCGGCGAGCGCATACATGCGGGCGACGGCGTCGAATTTTTCACCCGGTTTCCAGTCCGGATCGAGGAGCCCGAAATAGTAAGGACCTTCCGTGTAGGGCTGCCATTTGAAAAAGGCGACACCGGTCAGGCCGTGGGCATAAAGGCTGTAGAGCTCGGCGGCGGCCTCGGCGGGCGGCCCCCCGAGCTTGTTCGTCTCCAGCACCCAGGGCGTCGAATGGAGTTGCGAAGCGAGGTCGGCGAAGTAAGCGCCAAAGCGCCAGGTGGGATTGTAGGAATCGTAGGTGAAGATCCTGCTGCCCTGCTGAGAGAGCACGAACCAGTTGCAGCGGAAAGTGATTCCGGGGTCGTGGTGCGGGTGAATGAGCTTGTCGCCAGAAAGCAGGGCACCGGCCTGGTCGTATTCGTGTTTGGCGTGCGCGAGCCAGTCACGCATGGAAAGGTCCTTGAACCTGAGCCAGTGCCACCAGGCGGCGCGAAGCCAGTCCGGCTGCGCGGTCGTGGAGGTTTCCTTCGCCTGCTCCTGCTGATCCCGGTCCATCATCAGATGAGTGTTGAAGGAACCGCCCACCCCGCCGGGAGGCTCGGGCATCGGAACGGCCTCGAAGGACGCGAGGCCGGCGTCGGCGTCGGCTTCGGCTCCCCAGTCGGCGCGGAGGGCGTCGATGGTTTTGTAGGTTTTTTCCAGATACGAAGTCCATCCGGCGCGGGCGGCGGGACTGTAGTCGATGAGGACCATGTCGGCGACTTCGTTGATCGTGAGCGAGGTGCTGTTGAACGGATGCAGGAGCTGGGCGCGTCCGGGGCCGTGGATGTAGTCGGTCATGCCGCGGATGGAGTCCGCGTTGTTGAAGCTGACGTTGTAGAACTGGCGTCCGCCGGAGGTGCCGTCCGATTTCGTCGGGGCCCACGAGGGATCGGCCTTCGGCTGGATGCCGCAATTGACGCCTTCGTAGCCGAGGGCGGCAAGCGAGTCCGCGCCCTCGGCATTGCGGTAGTGGGCCTGGATGGTGTTGATGCCGGCTGCGGGCATCTGAAAAAGTTCGCGGTGGTTCGGAAGCGCGGCGAAGAGGTCGGTGCCGCGCATGAGGAAGTCGGTATGATCGAGCGGCGTGCGGAGGGTGAGCGTGCGGACAACAGGCGGAGCGCCGGTGACGGCTGGCACGCGTACCTCGTAGGTGCCGGGCGGGAGCGTTTCGGGAGCGATGCGGGCGGTGCCGTCTTCCGTCAGCGGCAAGCGGAGAAGGACCGGCAAACCGGTATCGGGTGCGGTCGCTCGGACGACTTTGGTCTTTTCGCCGTCGGAGCCCGCCACGACGATCACGGTCGCGGATGTCGTGGATGCAAGCCGGGCGGTGGCGTCGGTGACATAGGCCTGTTCGGTGGCGCTGAGCTTGCGGCGCTGCGCAATGAGCAGGGTCTCGCGGAGCAGCACGTGCTCCGGTGGCAACCGGCGGATTTCCAGGGGCGCGGAGATGCCGTCACCGGAAGAACCATTCTGGAGCACAATCGGCTCGCCCGTGTACCAGGTCCAGCGGCCCGCCTGCGAGGAAAATGCGCTGCCCGGCGATCGGGCGATGCTTGGGTTGGAGGCGACAACCAGTCCGATGAAAATGGTTGCGAGGTGAAACAGGCTTCTGGTCATTTTTTGGATAAATACGGTCCCCGGGGAGTGGAGAGAAATCAGTCCAGCGTCAGTTCGAGGTAGAAGATGCGAATGCTTGTGGTCTCGTCATTCCACGCGCGGGCATCGCTGCCGAGTTTATCGAGAACGAGAACTGAAATCCGGTTGGAACCCTCCCCAAGGTAACACCGGCGGCGGGTTCAACCCTTCAGGACAAGGGCGTCATCTCATCTATTGGCCAGTGAACGTCCACATGTTGTAGGGAGTGGAGGTTTCGGCGGGATCGAGGTTTTTCACATGTCCATCGACAAACAGATAATTGAAACGCCCCTTGTGCGTCTGTTCCCCCATGCCATCACCCCCTTTTTGAGTGGACGCGCCGCCGATGTCCCAGCAGGCGTAAGAACCACAATAGTTGTTACTTTGGCTGCGATCAGTGACAAGAATCGTGCGTGACAGGCTTGTGAATTCGGAGAGCCGATAGCCGTATTGTTTATCCCGATCTGAGGGGGTGGCCCCTCGTGAAAAGGAGTAGGAACGGCGCACCCAGGTGGCGGAATAACGTGCATGTTTGGTGTCGCTCGGACAAAAAAGCATGTCCTTGCCACGGCGGTTGCCGCTGACGTCGTTGGGAGCGGAACTGCCAAAGCTGTGTTGAAGATAGGGGCTGATGGCTTCGTCCCACATGAGTTCGACACCTGATGCCCGCCAGCAACCGTTGGGCAGGTAATCCTTGTTAGCGGCGGCATGGCCGAGGAAGGCCACGCCGATTTGCCGGAGGTTGCTTATGCATTGTACTGCGCGGGCTTTCGCGCGCACGGCTCCGACCACGGGGATCATTATGCCCGCCAAGATGCCAATGATGGCGATGACGGTAAGGAGCTCTATCAGGGTAAAAGCCCGCGAAGGCAGGCTATATGGATGAAGGTTGGGTTGTGTTTTCATGGCGGGGAGAGAGCAGGGCGGCATCGAGGATGATTCATGGTTTCAGCGTGATTTCCACGTAGAAGGTGCGGACGGGGCCGTCGTTCATCCATTTGGCGGAGGGGCTGTCCTTCGAGTCGCGAATGGGGACGACAAGGGTGGTTGAGTTGGCGGCGTCTTCGGCGACGAGCGGTGTGGCGGTGCCGGCGGCATCGACGCGGCGGACGCTGAGAATGCGGCCGGGCGAAAGAACCGGAAGCGTCACGGTGATCGTCGGATTGCCGTGATCGAGGTGAATCGTGCCGAGGTCGCCGTTCCAGTCGGTGAAGATTTTTGCCGTGTTGTTTTGCGCGAGATGAAGGGCGAGGACGATCTTCCTGCCGTCATCCGCCGTGAATGCTTCCAGCGAGCTTTTGCGTTCGTCGATCTCGGCATGGAGGACCGGAGAGGTTTCAACCGGATCGGTGTAGCGGCCGAACTGGCCGGGCGAGAGGAGCGCAACCAGCGTTTTCAGGCTGAGGCCGTGGGCGTGGAGTTTGTCACCGAGCATGAGGCTGTGCTTGTATCCGTAGGCCTTGGGATCGTCGGGCGACTGGGCGGCGAACCAGAAAAGCTTGTACTTGTCGGGTTCGGCGGCGGGGTCCCAGCCCTTGCGAAGCGCCCAGTCGAGGTAGCGGGGATATTCGTTGGCGAGGACGGTGGGGTCGGTGGTAAAACCGATTTCAGTTTGCCAGATGGAGGGTGAGCCGTGATCACGTTTTTCGGCGGCACGATGGATGTATTCGAAGCTGGATACGGGGAAGTAGTGGAGGTCGTGAACGTCGATGCTTTCCCAGGCGTTGTTGCGGTCGAGGAGTGCGACGTATTCCTGGACGGAGCCGCAGCAGGGCCAGCCTCCGTAAACGACCTTGCTGCCGAGTTCGCGGATGATCTTCGCGGCGGGGAGATGGACGCGCTGCATGTAAACGTCGAGATCGTCGCCCTGGCGCCAGAAACCGCTTTCGGCGTGGGCTTCGTTCCAGACCTGGAAGTAGCGAAGGTTGTAGGGGGGCGCGGAGAGGAAGGTCACGACGCGGCGGACGTAAGCCTCCCACGCGGGAACGTGTGCGGCGCCGAGTTGGGAGAGGGCGTGGTTTTTGACTGTTTTGCTCCCGGCCCCGGTCTGCTCCCAGGCGCCAGTGGCGGCATTTCGGATAAAAGTGGTTTCGATCATCGCTCCCGGGAAGGGGGCGGAAGGATCGGGTTTGATTTCCACGCGGCGCCCGTCGGCGAAGTGCAGGGTGCGGGGTTCGGAGTCCACCGCCCAGCGCGCGGAGTAGTCGAGGATGGGCAGGAACTGCACGCCTTGGGCGCGGAGTTGCAGGATTTTCTGTCCCCACTTTTCGAGTTCGGCCTGATTCCACTGGCCGGGTTTGGGTTCGAGTTTGTCCCAGTAAACGTCGTCGCGTTCCCAGCCGACGAATTCATTGAGGGCGGAGATTTTCCCGAAACCCTGGCAGACGCCGCTGAAATTACGGATGGCGGAGGGGGGCGGCGGGGCTTCCGCCGCTTGGGCAGAAAACCCGGAAGCCTGAAGACAGAGCGCGGAAAGGACCGTGAGGGTTTTGCGGGTCATCTGGAGAGTGTGAGTTCGACGTAAATCGTCTGGACGGTGGCGTTGGTGAACAAGGTGGCGGTAGGAGATTCCGGCGCGTCGGCGGTCGGGATGCGGAAGGCGTTCGTGCCGGCGGGGCTTTCGACGGGAGTGGCATGGCCGGCCATGTCGATGCGGCGGACGCTCGCAATGCGGGAAGACGGGAGTTGCGGCAGCGAAAGCGTGATGGCTTCGGGGAGTTTCCGGCCTTTTTCGCGGTTCAGGTGGAGGACGGCCAGGATGCGATCGGACGTGGCGGACGAGGGCGTGGTCGTTGCGGCGGGGTTCGCAGGCGGCTTGAGGAGGAAAATTTCAACGCCGTCTTTTTTTTGAGCGATGCCGTTGCGGGTGAGGGCGGGCGTGGTGGTGACGGGGTCGGTGTAGAGTACGAGCGGGGAGTCGCCGAAAAGTTGCGCGAGAGTGCGCATGGCCTGGCCGTGGGCGGAGAGGTTCTGGCCATGCAGGAGCGCGCGTCCGTAGCCGTAGGACGCGGGGGCGTCGGGCGTCCAGGCGGGAAACCAGAAAAGT